>JAJTER010000015.1 GCA_021299835.1 Saprospiraceae bacterium
ATTTTCATAAAGGCAATAAGCGGGTAAATGGTTCTTTGCAGCATATTCCCATTCTTCTTCATTGGCAGCATGGTGAATGGGACTTCCATTTCTAAACGAGTTTACGTCCAGATTGGTACTCATCCATTCCTGTTCTCCGATAATAATGGTTTCTGTCGGTGGAATCATACAAAAAAAATAATTAGAAGGCTTTAAATTTAATTAAAAGAAGGATTCATATTATTTTGCAAGAAAGTAAAATTAAATGAAAAAAGAGGAGTCCAATGGATTGGACAGACATTTAAATCTTTTAACATTAACGGCTACGGGTATTTGCTCCATGGTTGGTGCCTCCATTTATGTGGTTCCAATAATGATTCAAAAGAATGTTCCTGGTATAGGACCGTATGTATTAGTTGCTTTCTTAATAGCTGCAGTACCCGCTTTATTTGCTGCCCTTTCTTACGCCGCTTTGGCATCGGCCATGCCAAGGGCTGGAGGTAGTTATATTTATGCAAGCAGAAGCCTGCATCCATACATTGGATTTGTAGCGAGTTTTTCCCAATGGTTTGGTCTTAGTTTGGTTATTGGTGTGGTAGCTTTTGTAACCATTCCCTTTTTCAGGGATTTTTTCAATGCCATTGGCTTTGTAGAAATAGGTGCCTTTTTTGCTATTCCTTCTGTCAGATTATTCTTAGCTATGGCCATTCTGGGCTTTTTTACTTTTACAAATATTAAGGGAGGTTCGTTTTATACAAATACCTTAATTCCGCTAATGTTCTTAATGTTCATTTTAGGCGGTATTGTGATTTTTTTTGGGTTTTATTATGATAAAACAGATTTTGCAAAGGCATTATTGGAAAAAACAGGGCAGCCGTTATTAGAAAAACCGTTATTGGTATTTTCCTGGCAAACTCTTTTTACAGGTGCTTCCATATTATTTGCCAGTTTTATAGGTTTTGATTCCATAGCTCAGGCAGGCGGTGAGGCTAAAAATCCATATAAGAATTTACCAAAGGCTATTATATTGGCCGTTTTATTGGTAGGATTATATTACTTCGTTTTTTCAGCAGCAGTTTATCATTCTATTCCCTGGTGGTATATTGCGGAGGAGGCAAAACAAAAGGATTTGACAGCACCGGGTTTATTTTCTTTTTTATTGCATCCATTTTGGTCAGCGATTATTTTAGCAGGGGCGGCCATTGCATTATTGAACGATTTGCCTGGAATGATTTTATCTGTTTCAAGATTAGTATTCGCCTGGGCAAAAGATGGTATAATAAATCCTGTTTTTGCCAAGGTAAATCCAAAGACCAAGACACCGCAAAGTGCCATTCTATTCAGTTCCTTCATTTCTGCCCTGGGTATTTTAGGGTGCCATTTTGCCGGGGATATTTTTCTCGGTATAGATATTATGGTTACTTCCATGCTGATAAACTTTATTCTTATTTCGTGGTTAGGTGTCTTTTTATTGTCCATCTTACTTATCTTTCATACCATAAAGGATTTAAATAGTTCTCTTAGTCATTGGTATTTTAAAGCAACCTGGGATTGGTTAATTGTTATGACTCTGGGAAGTGTTTGGTTTTTCCTATTCTGGCTTAAAAATAAAAATGGGAAATCCCATTTTGAGGAACTTCCCGAGGGATGACACCGAGAGTAACACTATCAAGAATTTAATTATTCTTTTGAATATTTTAAAGAAAATGTAGTATTTAAAATGTCTGAAAGTATTAAAAAAGGAAAGTTTTAGGGATTTTTCAAGTAATTTATTTATATTAATGATTGATTGTTAATTGTTTAAATCTGAAAAGAGTAAAACATTTAAAGGAAAAAATAATTTGTTTATGAACATAAATATTCCCCCGGTTATCATTGGATTATGGCAAATTGCCGACATAGAGCGGAAAAATGCAAACTTCAATCCTGCCTCTGTAGTTGAAAATATGGAGGCTTATCTGGATGCAGGCTTGAATTTTTTTGATATGGCTGACCATTATGGATCTGCAGAAATTATTGCCGGTTTATTATACAAAAAAAGAAAAGAGGAAGGTAAATCATTGCCTGTTCTGGCTACCAAATGGGTGCCTAAACCTGGCCATAATTCAAAAGATATTGTTAAAGATGCAGTTACATTGGCTTTAAACAGGTTACAAGTAAATCAACTCGATTTACTTCAATTTCATGCCTGGGATTACACAGATCCATCCTGGATTGAAACCATGTTTTATCTGGATGAACTGAGAAAGGAAGGCTATATTAAAGCGTTAGGGGTAACCAATATGGATACAGTTCATTTGAAAATGGCTATTGATTCCAACATACCTATTGTCTCTAATCAAATTTCTCATTCTCTTTTTGATCAAAGAGCCGTTAATAAAATGATTCCGTATTGTTTGGAAAATAAGATACGGGTTCTTTGTTATGGCACCGTGGCAGGTGGTTTCTTTTCAAATAAATGGTTGGGAAAAGTAGAGCCTTCCATTGAAGATTTATCAACTTGGTCTTTAATGAAGTATAAAAGATTTCAAGAGGAGGTTTGTGATTGGAAACAATTTCAAGACTTACTTGAACAATTAGATGGTATTTCAAAAAAATTAGATTTATCCATAGCCCAACTGGCTTCCCTATATATTAAAGAGGAGTTTCATTGTAATTCAGTCATTATTGGCGCAAGGTTAGGAGAGTTAGAACATATTGCTGAGAATAAACAGGTAAGTAATATGGGATTAGATGAGGAGTCTAAATTGGAAATTGCCCATTGTTTAAAACAGTTTAATTCTGTAAACGGCGATTGTGGAGATGAATATAGATATCCGCCTTTTCTGACCGCTTCAGGCGATTTAAGCCATCATATTGCTTCATTTCCACCCGCTTTTCAAGTAAAAGACGAGGGAAATAGTAAATATAGTGCTTCCAGTGGTACTATTTGGGAGTCTTTTGCAGGGTATTCCCGGGCGGTAAAAAAGGGAAATCATGTGTTTGTTTCAGGTACCACCGCAACGCAGGGTTCATTGGTTATAGGTGGCAATAGCCCTGATTCTCAAATGCATTTTGTGTTGGATAAAATAGAAGGTGCTCTAAAATCAATGAATGCCACTATGAGGGATGTGGTCAGAACAAGGATTTTTGTCTCTGATATACAGCATTGGGAAGCCATTGCACGGGTTCATGGTAAAAGGTTTGAAGGCATTAATCCAACAAATACCCTGGTTGTAGCTAAATTAATAGGGGAAGAATACCTTGTAGAGGTTGAAGCTGACGCTATAACTAATGAATAAAATGGATTAATGAAAACCGCTTTGCACCATTTTAGAAAGACCTCAGATTTTTACTAATAATCCAATAGATATAATCAACTTTCTGTTGTATAATTTGAAAAAAAAGAACTGAAATTACTACTACAACAGCCGTTTCTTGCAGTTACGAATTTTGTTGTAAGTTCACTGAAACTCCTTTTATTTGAAACTCTTAGCAATTTTTCTTACATTTGAAATATGAAAACAATGACACTCGAAATACCTGATAATCTCGATGAAAGGGAAGCTAAAACTCTTTTTGCAGCTAAGCTTTATGAAAAGGGATCATTGTCTTTAGGTCAAGCTGCTGAGCTTGCTGGTTACTCTAAGCGGACATTCATGGAACTTTTAGGAAACTATGGAGTTTCGATTTTTGAATATCCTGAAATGGAACTAGAAAAAGACATCAAGAATGCGCAGAACTATCATCTCTGACACTAGTTGCCTTATTCTATTAGACAACATTGGTGAACTTTCAATCCTAAATAAATTATTCGGAAATATAACAACGACTTCGGAAGTAGCTGGAGAATTTGGTAGACTACTTCCTCCCTGGATTGAAATTAAAGAACCTAGTAATAAGAATTATCAATCAATAATTGAAGCTTCATTAGATAAAGGTGAAGCAAGTGCTATTGCCTTGGCTATTGAGTTAGATAATTGCCTTCTGATCATTGATGATCTCAAAGGAAGAAAATTTGCAAATCAACTTGGCTTAACAATAATTGGTACTATAGGAGTTATAGTAGACGCTAAACTTGCTGGAATAATTCCATCAATAAAACCTATACTATCTAAAATAAAATCTACTAATTTCAGAATTACTGAACAGTTAGAATTACTTATTTTAAAGCTGGCTGGCGAATAAGCCTTCGACTAATAAAAGGCTTAGGACCATTGGCGCTTCCAACTTTGGCTCTTTTATTAAAAAAAATAGAAAATTTGATAGACGGACCCATTAAAAATAAATATACAACTAGCCTCCTATCAAATATATTAATATCTAATACACCTATAAGAATTGTTCATTGGGTACTTATTAGATAAATTTATATTAAAATATCCAACTATTTAAATCTTCAGAATGAGATTTCCTGCTGAAGTGGTTTGACAGTTTACTCCGAAATTTTAGACCTGTATCCATTTTTAACCTTAGGTTGTTAATGCACCGCACACGCTGATAGTCTGTCCGCTGATATAAGCGCCCATATCGGAAGCCAGAAAAACACAAACATCAGCTACTTCAGAAGATTTTCCGAATCTTTTTAATGGAATATTCGCTAAATATGCCTCTCGTGTTTTGTCGTCCAACTCATCTGTCATATCCGTTTCAATAAATCCTGGTGCAACGGTATTACAACGAATATTTCTCGTACCCATCTCTTTTGCTAAAGACTTTGTAAAGCCAATAATGCCAGCTTTTGATGCGGCATAATTCGCTTGTCCCGCATTTCCAGTAACACCAACAATTGAACCCATATTAATGATAGCACCATTTTTAGCTTTCATCATGGGTTTTAAAACCTGCTTGCAAAGATTAAAGACAGATTTTAAATTTGTCTCAATCACTTTATCCCATTGTTCCTCAGTCATTCTCAATAACAAGGTATCTTGCGTTATTCCTGCGTTATTTACTAAAATATCTAATTTACCAAAATCTTCTATGACCTGATTTACTAAGGTTTCGGCAGATTGAAAATTAGACGCATCTGATTGATAAGCCTTTATGGTAATACCCGAAACGGCGTTGTCAGCAATTACTTTTTCTGCTTCTGCAGCACTTGATCTATAAGTGAAAGCAACATGAGCACCATGTTCCACAAAACGGGCAACCAATGCAGCGCCAATGCCTCTCGATCCGCCGGTAATTAAGGCAACTTTATCTTGTAATAATTTCATATATTATTTTTAGAGACACAAAGTTATCAAAATTTTCAAAAATAATTTTAAAAAACTTGGAAACTAATTGAACCTTTTTAGTTTCCATCGTTTATAAAGACATGAATTCTACAAAAGATAATATTCTCATCCAGGCGGAGGCATTTTTCATGAAATATGGTTTCAGAAACGTAACCATGGACGATTTGTGTAAAGAAATGGGGATAAGTAAAAAAACATTATACCAATATTTCCAGACTAAAGACGCCCTTGTGGAATCCTGTATTATGTGGTATATGGAAAAAGAGGCCGATAAAGTTCAGCAGATACGGAAGAAGGCGACAGATCCCGTGGATGCGTTTTATAGTTTATCGAAAAGGGCGCTGGAATCGTTAAAGGAGGTTTCACCTTTTGTCATTTTCGATTTACAGAAAAACCATCCTGAAATATGGAAAAAATTTGTTAATCATGATTTTGAATGGCAGCATAATATGCTTGTTTTCAACTTTCAATCAGGTATTGAACAAGGTTTTTACAGAGCTGAAATTAACCCCTCCAAGGTGGCTAAATTATTTTTACTGCAGTCTGAAGGTATGTTAAGACCAAGAATTTTCGAACCTGAATCCCTGGAGCTTATTGAAGCAATTACTATAAGAGATGAATTATTTCTGCGAAGCATTTGTACGCCATTAGGGATAGAACGGTTAATCAATTTAATGAGCGCTAAGGCTACTATTATTTCTTAAAATCTACCAACAAATAACACGATGAATAAAATGAAGATTTTTTTAAAATCACATGTATTATTTCCAAGTTTTAGTTTGTTTTTACTGTGTTCCTATTATCAGGTGAATGGCCAAATGCCGTTGAATCTTAAGGCGGCGATGCCGTATGCTGTCGATAACAATAGCAGCGTAATTCAGGGTAAACTCGACGAAGCAAAGGGATTAATTAATGTGGAACAGCTGCTTTCCTCTGGTTACCCACAAATTAATGGAAATGCTCAATTTGTCTATAACCCATTGTTACAGGTTATCTTTTTCCCAGATTTTTTGAACGGAAAACCTGACGATATCAGACCGGTCACCATTGGTACTCATTGGGGAACCAATGCCTCTATTGAGGTGACCCAATTGGTATTTAGTCCTGAATTCAGGGTGGGTCTGAACGCTGCAAAAAAGGCGACTGAATTGTACAGATCCAGGGCAGAGGCTACCAAAGAAGAATTGGTTTTACAGGTTTCTAAAGGATATTATGCTATACAGGCGGTAAAATCTCAAAAGGCAAATATTCAAGATTGCAAGATGTTAAGCAACTTGAACTTACAGAACTTATCTTGGAAAACCAGTTGAATAATTTAGAATTGCAGATTCAACAGCAGATGGTTATGTTTAAGCTTTCACTTCAAATGCCATTGGTAACCGACATCATTCTTACGGATACCCTAAGTGAATCAAGTTATACTTTACCCGAGGTCGTGGCCTTACAAGCCAATTATAATCAGCGTATTGGATTATCACTCATAGAGCAAAATCAAGCTTTAAATGTAATTAATTTAAACCGGTATAAAGCGAGTTACTGGCCTACAGCCAATTTATTTGCAAATATTGCAGCACAGGCGCAGCCAAGAACTTTTGCCGATTTTGTTAGCTCTAACTCATGGGCAAGTTTTAGTTCTGTGGGATTAAGATTGCGCGTGCCCATTTATGACGGTGGTTTAAGAAGAACGCAGGTTGAATCGGTTCAGATAGATATTAAAAAGGGAGAGGAAGACAGAAAGCAACTTCTTTCGCTATATGAAGCTCAATTTGAAAACGCAAAGAAAACATTGACACTTAATCTGAATAATTTAACGCCGCTTAAAAGGGCCAGAAGCCTCGCCGAAGAAATTTACGCCCAAAGTCAGGCAAGATATCAGCAGGGACTTGCTCCATTAACGGAAATATTAAATGCAGAAACATCCCTCAGAGAATCAAAAAATAATGTGCTCTCAGCTTTGTTTCAGGTCAGAATAGCCGAACTCGATTTGCTTCATGCTAATGGGCAATTGATTAAATTTTTACAGTAAATAACCCAAACTTTATATTAGAACAACATGAAAAAAGGACTTAGAATTCTGACCATCCTATCTGTTACCATCGGTGTATTCGCCGTAATTGGATGGAAATTAACAGATAATAAAAAGAAGATAGATAGCTCTGCAGCGAAAGCTCAGGTAAGAAATACTACGGTAATGGTTTCTTCTACCTATCCGGAAATTACCTTGATGAAGAAAGATTTCAATGCAAATGGTTCATTCAGAGCGTTTAAGGAGGTGGCTATCATTTCTGAAGCAGCTGGTAGAGTGACTCAGGTGAATTTTGAAAATGGAAAGCAAGTACAGGAAGGTAATGTCCTGGTGACTTTAGATGCTGACTTATTGCTTAATCAAATCGCTCAAGTTAAATTTAATCAGGAGAAAATTAAAAAAGACGTTCAACGTCTCACTAATTTACTTCCGGTGGGCGGCGTTTCTCAACAACAATTAGATGATGCAGTCAATGGCCTTGAAAATCTAAAATTCCAGCAGGTTAGCCTTGAAAAACAACTTTCTTTTAGTAAGGTTAAAGCACCTTTAACGGGTATCATTTCAAATAAAATGGTGGAGAAGGGTTCTTTTATCACTCCGCCTATGAAGTTAGGAGATATAGTACAAACGAATAAATTGTATTTTCAGACTTACCTCACGGCCGAGCAGATTTCTCTTATTAAATTGGGATTCATCGCAGAAATTGTAACTGACGCAATGCCAGATCAAAAACTTAGGGGCGTTGTTACGCTCATCGATGTAAAATCTGATCCTTCAAGAAGATACCTGGTGGAGCTTTTGATAACTAATCCAGGGAGATTAAGACCGGGTATGACCGGCCAGGTTTCATTCAATGACATTGCTTCTTCTGAAATTTTGGCCATTCCTCGTATTTGTTTGGTAGGTAGTTCCAGAAATGCTTCTGTTTATGTGATTGAAAATGGAAAAGCTGTTCTAAGAAATATCCAAATTGGGGTTGGCACAGGAAGTTTGCTTTCTGTACTTGGTGGCTTGCAAAAGTCAGATGAAATTGTCCTCACAGGTCAGATAAATCTGGTGGATGGTGCACCCGTAATTGTAAAAAACAAATAAGGAATAATCATTTAACCTTTTCAAAAGAAAATTCATGTCATTAACTGAAATTGCTATTAAAAGGCCTTCCCTGATTATAGTGCTGTTTGTTGTGCTAACCGTTTTAGGTCTTTTTAGTTATACCCAATTGAGCTATGAACTTATTCCTAAGTTTGAAGCACCTATTCTAACAGCTACCACAGTATATCCAGGCGCCGGTCCAATGGAGGTCGAACAAAGTGTCACTAAAAAAATTGAAGATGCTCTTTCCGGCTTGGCAGGAGTAAATAGTATACGCTCTACCTCAAGAGAAAATATTTCGTCGGTTATTATCGAGTTGGAGCAAAATGCAAATATTCAACAAAGTCTGCAAGAAGCGCAAAGAAAATTAAATGAAATTCAACCTACTTTTCCAAGAGATGCTAAAGTGCCTGTTCTCGGAAAATTTTCCAGTGATGAATTTCCTATCATGAATATTGGAGCTAAGAGTAAATTGGATGCTGGTCAAATGTTTGATTTAGCAAAAAATAGGATTGTTCCTCTCCTAAGTAGTATCGAGGGTGTGGCGAGGATTACCATTGTGGGTGGCCAGGAAAGGGAAATAAGAATTAATATTAATAGAAAGGAACTTGAACAACGTAAATTAAGTCTTCTTCAGGTTCAAAACGCTATTCAATCGGCAAATCTTGACTTTCCAACAGGGAAAATTAAAAATCAGGATGAGCAAATTACCATACGTCTTGCTGGAAAGTTAGACGCATTAAATCAATTGAGAGCTATTATTGTTAGTAACAATCCTTTAACTAATAGCCCCGTAAGACTCGATGAGGTAGCTGAAATTGAAGATGCTACAAAAGAACCATCTGATTTAAGCCGCTTAAATGGTGTGTCAGGTTTGGCCTTTCTTGTTCAAAAACAATCAGATGCTAATGCAGTAGCGGTAAGTGAGAGTGTGATTAAGGAAATCGAAGAGTTAGAGGAACTCTATAAAGCGGATGAGCTCACTTTTGGTATTGCAAATAATTCTTCTGATTTTACTCTAGAAGCTGTCAATGCCGTTATTGATGATATTGGTCTTGCAGTTATTTTAGTGGCGGTTATTATGCTTCTTTTCTTGCACAGTTTTCGCAATGCGCTGATTGTTATGGTGGCCATTCCAGCTTCCTTAATAACCACCCTTATTTTTATGTATGCCTTTAATTTTACTTTTAACCTGATGACCTTGCTAGCCATGTCTCTTGTTATCGGTATTCTAGTCGATGATTCCATCGTAGTACTTGAAAATATCTTCAGGCATTTGGAAATGGGAAAAAATAGAAGGCAAGCAGCTTTCGATGGCAGGAATGAAATTGGATTTACCGCTTTGGCGATTACTTTAGTCGATGTCGTTGTGTTCTTTCCCATCGCTTTAACTGGCGGTATTATCGGGAATATTATGAAACAGTTTGCATTGGTCGTAGTTATTTCTACCCTGGTGTCTCTCCTTGTTTCATTTACATTAACCCCTATGTTAGCCTCTCGTTTTTCAAGATTGGAGCATTTTAATAAGAAAACCATCGGAGGATTTATTTTAATTGCTTTTGAAAAAGGAATTTCAAATCTTACGGAGACTTATGTGAAATTATTAAAGTGGGCCATTAGAAAATGGTGGGCTGTTTTAGGTTTGACAACTATTGTTTTTCTATCATCCTTCCAATTAATTACCGGTGGATTCATTGGGACAGCGTTTATATCTAATAGTGATAGAGGTGAGTTTATTATAAAACTTGAGCTACCTAAAGAAGCTACTTTAGAGCAAACAAATCAGGTGGCACTCGCCGCTGAAAAATATTTAGTAAGCAAAAAGGAAATTATAAATATTTTCACAACGGTAGGAAGAAGCTCCGATTTTATAGGAAGTTCAACCCTATCCAATCTGGCTGAAATACAGGTAAAAATAACTCCAGCGTCCGAAAGGAAGGAGTCTACCGACTTCTTCGCCAGAAATATTAAAATGGAACTGGAAAAGGAACTGGTTGGCGTAAAAGTTAATTCAAGTCAGGTTTCTTTCTTTGGTGGAGCAGACCAGGCGCCTATTCAGGTAATTGTCAGCGGGGCTGATCTGAAAAAGGTTAAAGATTATGGTGATAAAGTGCTCGATTGGGTTAGAAATACGCCAGGTGCTATGGAAGCTGATATGAGTTACAAAGAAGGTAACCCCGAAATTAAAATTGAGGTAGATAGACTAAAAATGTCGGAACTTGGTTTAAATCTACAGGTTGTAGGTGCTACTATGCAAACTGCTTTTGCGGGAAATACCGATACCAAATTTAGAGATGGAAACTCTGAGTATGACATAAATATTAGATTTGATGCCTTTGATAGAAATAATGAGGAGGATGTTAAAAATTTATTGTTCGTAAATCCCAAAGGTGAGCAAATTAAGTTGTCTCCGTTTGCTTTGGTATCCAGTTCTACTGGACCTAGTCTCCTCGCACGAAAGGATAGTATTCCTTCGTTGGTTGTATCGTCCAAAATTTTAGGACGTCAATCTGGTGATATTGGTGTGGATATACAAAATAAAATAGCTGAAAATCCTCCACCTGTGGGCGTTTTTATTGCCTACGAAGGCGATTTAAAAGCACAGGCAGAGAGTTTTGGAAGTCTCGGTCTTGCCTTTGGTGCTTCCATTCTTTTTGTGTACCTCATTATGGTGGCTCTATACAATTCCTGGGTCAGTCCCTTTGTCGTTTTATTCTCCATTCCAGTAGCAATGGTGGGCGCCTTTTTAGCCTTAGCTCTTTCTATGAGTACCATGGATATTTTTGCTATTCTCGGAATCATTATGTTGGTAGGTCTCGTAGGTAAAAACGCAATCTTATTAGTTGATTTTGCAAATCAGCGAAAAGAGGAGGGGAACAGAACGATCAGAGCTATTCTTGAAGCGGGCTCTTTACGTCTTCGTCCCATAATTATGACCACAGTAGCCATGGTGTTCGGAATGTTACCTATCGCCCTGGCAAAAGGTCCCGGGGCAGAATGGAAAAATGGTCTTGCTTGGGCACTGATAGGTGGTTTGACCAGCTCCATGTTGCTTACCTTACTCGTCGTTCCAGTCATTTATTTCCTTATGGAAAAAGCAAGAAAATGGACTAATAAACTGTTTGGAGCAGATAAACCCTCTGATGATATCATTGTGGTAAAGGAAAATAAAACGGAGTTTATATAATAAATTCAGATTGTTGATATTTATCGGGTGTGGTGTACTATATTTGTACCCCGCACCCTTTTTTGTGTGTATAGTAACACTTGACATATTTTAATGAGTAAACATATCTCTTTTTTAAAAGAAGCTATTAAAGACTGGCGTTCGACAGGTTCTATTGTAAGAAGTTCTCCTGAGTTAATCAAGAAGATGTTGCAACCCATCGTTTTTGATAAGGTGGAATTAATAGTTGAACTCGGGGCAGGGCAGGGTTGTATTACAAAAGCTTTGGCAGATTCCCTGGTAAAAAATACCCATTTACTTGCTTTTGAATTAAATGATCATTTTTTGGAAGAACTCTCTTTGTTGGAAAAAGAAAATGTGGAGATTATTAATGGCGATGCGTTGAATTTGTTGACCTATGTAAAAAAAGAATCTGTTGATGTCGTTATTTCAAGTTTACCCCTTGCCAACTTTCCGTTTGCCTTGAAAAGGGATATTTTACAACAGTGCTATGATGCTCTTAAGCCCTCTGGATTGTTTATTCAGTTTCAATATTCACTGATAGATTATAAACTTCTCAAAAAGAAGTTTTCATCGGTTGAAAGGAAGTTTACGCCATTAAACATACCGCCAGCGTTTATCTACGTATGTAGAAAATAATTTTTAAGGCATTATTTATAAGCAAATTTAATTTACATCTTTCATACTTAATTGGACACGCTTTCTGGCATAGTCAATTTCGACGATTCTAACGGTTACCTCTTGATTGAGTTTAACCACCTCTGCAGGATTTTTAATAAAGCGATTGGCCATTTGACTCACATGTACCAAGCCACTTTCTTTAATTCCTATATCAACGAAAGCGCCAAAATTGGTAATATTATTTACAATCCCTTGTAAAACCATGTCTGTTTTTAAATCATTGATTGAGTGAATACCATCGGCAAATGAAAAAGCTTTTGCCTCTCCACGTGGATCCAAACCTGGTTTATTGAGCTCTTTAATGATGTCATTTAAGGTTGGAATACCTACCTTTTCAGTGACATATTGATTAACTTTAATCTGTTTTCTGATAGTTGATTGTTTTATCAACTCGTCCATCGAACAACCTAAATCTTTAGCCATTTTTTCAACAATAGGGTAAGATTCTGGATGAACAGCCGTGTTATCTAAAGGATGTTCCCCTTGTCTGATGCGTAAAAATCCTGCGGATTGTTCAAAAGCCTTTTCTCCCATTCTGGGTACTTTTTTTAGTTCCTTCCTCGCTTTAAATGGTCCATTTTCTGTCCTGTATTTTACAATATTTTGTGCTAATGTTGGGCCAAGGCCTGAAATATAGGATAATAAATGCTTCGATGCCGTATTCAAATTAACGCCAACACTATTTACGCAACTAGCAACCACACTGTCCAGGCTTTCTTTAAGTTTAGGCTGATTTACATCGTGTTGATATTGTCCAACGCCAATAGATTTCGGATCAATTTTGACTAATTCGGCCAAAGGATCCATTAGCCTTCTACCGATAGAGATGGCACCTCGAACTGTTAAATCCTGGTCGGGAAACTCTTCTCTTGCGGCTTCGGAGGCAGAATAAATAGAGGCGCCAGCTTCATTAACGCTAAATATAGAAATAGGGTGAGGTTGTGGAAGGGTCCGGCAAAAATCAACACTTTCTCTTCCAGCTGTTCCATTTCCAATGGCAATCGCATCTATATTATGTTTTTGTATAAGATGGGTTAATGTCTTCGTTGCCCCAGTTGTGTCATTTTGAGGGGGATGCGGATAAATGGTGGTGTTTTCCAATAATTCGCCACTAGCGTCCAGGACAACTATCTTACAACCCGTTCTAAATCCTGGATCAATACCTAAGACAACTTTTTGTCCCAAAGGAGCGGATAAAAGTAATTGTCTGAGGTTGTCAGAAAATACATCTATAGCGGCAATATCAGCTTTTTCTTTAGATAGTTGTCTGAATTCAGTTTCTATAGATGGGCTCAATAACCTTTCATAACTATCTTTAATGGCAACCTTTACCTCATTTGCCGCCTGATTATTTTTTTTGATGTGAACCCTTTCAAGTTCAAAAATAGCCATTTCCTCATCGGTTGGAACAATCATAACTCTTAAAATGCCTTCCTCTTCAGCCCTGCGAATAGCTAAGATTCTATGGGAGGGACATTTACTTAATGGCTCTGAAAATTCATAATAATCTTTGTATTTTATTCCTTCTTCCTCCTTCCCTTTAGCCACTTTTGCTTGTACAACTGCAGTTTCGGCATAAATTTTTCGCATCAGATTTCTGGAGTTTATATCCTCACTAACCATTTCTGCGATAATATCTCTTGCACCTTGTAAGGCAGCATTTATATCGGTAACGTTTTCGTTTAGGAACTTTTGGGCTATTTCCTGAGGAGAAATGCCATTTTCCTGACTATAAATACTCAATGCGAGGGGCTCTAAGCCGTTTTCTCTTGCGACCCCCGCTTTTGTTTTTTTCTTCCTTTTGAAAGGAAGATACAAATCTTCAAGATCGTTTAATTGCAGGGTAGCGTTAATTTTTAACCTTAATTCTTCCGTTAATTTCCCTTGCTCTTCAATAGATTTAAGGATAGCCTCTTTGCGCTTATCCAGTTCTTCAAGTCGTTTACTTTCTTTTTGAATATCAGCAATTTCTACTTCGTCCAATGAACCGGTAGATTCTTTTCTATATCGGGCAATAAATGGAATGGTGGATCCTTCATTTAACAATGCCAAAGTATTTTTAACACTTTGTAGTGGAATTTGTAAAGTGGAGGCTATTAATTTGCTGTAATCTTCCATTTGGTATTTTTTTTGGTGGGCAAATTTAAACCATAATTCAACTTTTTAATGTATCAAATATATATTCAATGCATTTAAAATGCATAAAAGCATGATATTTGCGTTATTCACTAAATAATAAAATGAAAATTTTTAAAAAATTTTTCCTTTACCTATTTTTTTGCGCTGCTGGAATAGTGCATGGATCTGCCCAGGATTCTGTGTTGGTCTCTTTTCCTAATGGATTGTCTGCTTTTCTTAAGTTGCATGCCGCTGAGGTTATGCCACCTTCTTTACAGCAGCGATTTCCTATGATTAAAGTTTGGAAATCAAACCATAAGCTTTTTCCCAAGGTGGATTTTAGAATTTTAAAAATGAATAATGAATGGGAAATTTATGCTATTAAAGGAGATTCTATTACAAAATTTATTAGTAAAAAAGAAGGTGTCTGGGATGTAGAGGTAGATGACGATTTTAATGAAAGCGTAAACTGCTTTACCTCAACTTCAAATAAAATTCAACAGCTTGATAAATCTCTTACCATTTCATCAAATGATTCATTGAGTATTTTTCGCTTAGCGCTTAGTGCAACAGGAGAATTTACAGACTTTCATGGCGGTGAAATATCAAAAGTTTTATCCGTTATGCTCAATATGGTTAATTTGGTAAATGCAGTATTTGAAAGAGATTTGGGGGTTCGTTTTGTTCTTATAGATAGATCAGATGACCTGATTTTTCAATTTTCTAACGCCGATCCATTTACCAAGGGTAATGAAAGTAGTGAAAATCAACAATTTTTAGATCGCATCATTGGTGACGTTAATTATGATATTGGACATGTTTTAGGTGGATTGCAAACGGTAAGTATTGGCAAAATTGGCAGTGTTTGTCAAAATGGGGAAAAGGGTAGGGGCGTTTCTACTGCGCTTGTTCCAGACGGTATCTATTTTACTTTTGACTATTTTAGCCATGAACTTGCCCATCAACTGGGGGGCAACCATACTTTCAACAGCGTAATTTGCAATGCTCAGCGAAATCCCCTTACCGCCTGGGAACCTGGATCGGGTATGAGTATCCTTGGTTATCCGGGTTTATGTAAATCAGATGATTTAGGCCTTCACGTTTTGCCGCGTTTTCATAGTGGTAGTGTAGAAGAAATTTCTAACCTTTTAACGTCCAAAGCCTATCAATTTTGTGGTGTAAAAGTACCACGGTCAAATAGGACGGTTTCATCCCTTAATATTGAAAACACCTATCTTCCAAGGAATACGCCCTTTTTACTCCATCCATTAGCCTTAGATAGTACTTCCTGGTTTTCTTATGAGTCTTCTGATTTAGGGGAACCAATGTCATTAAATAGTATTTCGGGAAATAGTCCCAATATTAAAATGACTGAACTTAAGTCAAATACCTTCAGATCTTTTCCAGGCATGGATTCATTGGTTAAACTGGTTAAAGAGCCTGGCGTGATATTAGCTGATTATGAAAGAGATATGAGTTTAAGGCTTGTAAAAAGATTTGAATCAAATCTGGTTTGGCAACCTTTTAATCTTTCGGTAAAAGCTAATATGGGGCCTTTTACTTTAGTAAAACCAAAAGAGGATGTAATTTACTTAGCAGATGAACCAATACAGGTTGAATGGATGCCAGCAAATACTTTTCTTCCACCATTATTTGCCGACAAAGTAGATATTTTTTTAGTGGATGTAGCTAATCCAGATTCTCTGATTTTTTTGAAAAGGAATGTCCCAAATCTTGGTAAATATTCTTTGTTTATAAATGAAAATATTAAAAATGCTACTTACAAATTAGGGGTAAAGGGGACAAATAAATTATTTTTCAATATAAGTCCCGGGAAAATGGTTGTTCAAAATAAAGCGGGTTTTTTCAATGGGCTTCCTTTTGATGTTTCTCATTTTACCTGTGAAGGAGAAATTCTTTTCCGTTGGGATTTATCAACTTTTGCGGATTCTATTTTTCCCTTAACCTTTAAAATAGAAAATGTAACTCAATGGAATCCTGGATGGCGTGAAATGATAATGCTGAAACCAGGGTTGCTGGAATGGCGTTTGTCTGCTCCGGTTGGTGAATCAGTTCCTGTTTTTAATCAAGCAACCCTTCAGGTGACAACGGCAAATAAAAAGTTTAGCCTTCCCATAGAATGGCATTATCAGACAAAAAAGCCGCTGAATTTCGAAGTTGTTTATCCGCTGAATAAATCTGAAATTAGTGATGTACGCCCTATATTTTCTTGGAAAGCAAATGACAAAGCCGATTGGTACCAAATAGAGCTGTCAGAAAGTAAGACTTTTGAGTACATTATCGATTCTCTTGTGACAGTTGGTTCTCCTGTTTATCCAACCAAATCCTTGATAGCTGGAAAACAGTATTTCTGGCGAATAAAATATCATACTATTTTATGTGGAAGTAATGTTTCAGAAGTTTTTTCCTTTTATATAAAACCAGCTATTTGTGACGAATGGAAGAAAGTGGATACGCTCGTTCTCAATCAAATTCCCTTCAGGCAATCCAACCTGATTATTAATCAAAAAGGAGTTATCACTGATTTTCCTGAAATGTGGATGAAAATTAAGTTATCAGACATAGAAAAAGTAAAGTTATTTTTAAAAACACCCTCCGGTTTGAGTCTATCTCTTCCTTTACCCAAAAATTGTTTTAAATCACTTCAATGGCTTAAAATTTCTTTTTCAAAAGAAGCTATTTTAACAGATTCTTGCATTGGTGGCGATTCTTTAAATATAAATGTGGGTAATTTATTTAATTTATTGAAAGGGGAGAAATTAGATGGATTGTGGCAATTGGTATTTGAAGGCGTTAATCAGACGGGAAGCATTGGAAGTTGGGGCTTTAAAAGCTGTTATTTGGGAGAGGTTACTTCTTCTTCAAATATCCGTAAAAATGAGTTATTAGCCTATATTTCACCAAATCCTGCAGCAGAAAACATGGGTAAATTAACCTTTTTAAATGAAGGGCAAGCGAGTATTATTTTGTGGGATTTCCTGGGAATTAAAAAGGGGGAATGGATAAAAAGTCAGTTTGAAAATGAAATTTATATTAAACTTTTTGATTTACCTAAAGGCATTTATTTGTTGGATATAAGAGGAGAAGATGGAAAAAAACAACTTATGAAATGGGTTATTCAGTAAAAAAGAAAAGTGCCAATCAATGAAGAAATGGCACTTTCCTTATTTAATTTGTTTTAATTATTAGATACCAACCCAATAATTGGTTTTTGTGCTGCCAATGTTGCTGCATTGCTGCCTCTGGCAATAATCGTGTATTTTTTACCCCGTACTAAGTTAAGATTACTCAACGTACTTAATGCGGCCGTTTTTCCTTTTTCGCGAATAACAATGGTAAAACGAGTTGAACCAGGCTGATCAAATGCCTGAAAATTTTCTTTTCCTGTACTTCTACCTGTAAATTCAGTATTGACAACGTTATTAACTAAAAACTCAATACCCGTTGCAGGGCTGTCAGTTAAGGCACTTAAAAACCTGATATAGGTTTTCTCTGGATCAGGAATAGAAAGATCGTCTTGTGAAACAAAAAAGTCATATTTACCTGCTATGCCAAATGCATGTACCGTGTAATAAGTGTTGTCAGCTAAATTGAGATCTGTTGTCAAATTTACTTCTCCGGTGGTAGCCGTTGCCGGTACAGTAACTTTAAGTTTTGCAGTTCCTGAAGGGATAACTGCATAATCAATGATGGGAAATAAGCTGCCGTAAGTTACCAATCCAGGAACGCCAACGGTAGTTAATACACCCGAAACAACTTTATCGTTGATAGAGGCAACCACACCTGGAACGTCAGGAGCTGCATGAAACACTTTAATTCTTGCACCATTTGTAGCTGGGGTAGCATTCCGAAGGAAATCAAATTCCTCACCGCAGGAAACTAAAGAAAATGCGCTAATGAATAAAAGGGCATTCCATATATATGTTAATTTCATATTATTAGATTTTAAGGTTGAACAAACCAAAGTGGTTTTGTATGATAATCAGGTAAATCGGCACCAATTCCTCTTAACGTAGCTAAATTCCAAACATATTCTGAGTTAAATCTTGGACGAACTCTTTGAACAAATTTGCCGCTATTGTCCGGATAAAGGCTGGTTGGGAAAGAAATACCCTTATATATTTCGTTGCTATAATTATATCTTCTCATATCAACCCAGGTTTCAAGGGCACCCTGACCATACAAAGCGATATATTTTTGAAGCATGATATCACTTAGGGTCAAATCGTTACCAGATTTAGGTATGGCTGTACTGGCAAGATAAGCGTCGCGATTGGCTGCTGAAACACCAACAAAGTCCAAGGCAGAACTAACTCCTAGTCTAAAGGCCGTGTAGGCTAACGTTTTATCCCCTTTTTTGAAAGCAGCCTCCGCTTTGATAAATTGCAATTCCGGATAAATCAGGATAGCATGTGGGGCATTATCATTAAATATCCATTTTCCTGTGGCTGGAATAACACCCAGGCCACCCCATAAATTGGGGATTCTATTGGTACGGCCTGCTATATTATTCGGATCGCCTGAAGCAGGGGCAACACCTCTGAATACACCGTCAGGACTAGCCGTAAACATGATAGGGAGTCGTGGGTCTTTAACGCCAGTAAATGTTGTTCCGTCAAGTAAGGAAATAATATAAGATGATTGAACAAAACTTCCCATGTTATTCCTTAATGGTCCATAGAAATTGCCATCGCCTGAATTGGATCCGGCATGGGGAACCAAAAAGTTATCAGTATTATTTTGAAATGCTTTATCAACATATTCTATTACTTTGTCCGCACTGAACCCTGATTTGTTAGATAAGTGGATGGCATTTCTGGCAAGATTTGCATAAATGAATTTTTTCCACTTGCTAACATCTCCTTTATATACAATATCTCCTCTGGATAAAGAGGCGGAATAGCCCGTTTTATCTAAATCAGCCAGTGCTTCAGTACTTAATCTAACTACTTCAGCGTAAACATCTTGTTGTGGATCGTAATCGAATACATATCGATTTGGCTCCCAGGCTTGTTTTAAAATCATTTCTCCGTGTAGGTCTGTTGTAGATTGCCAGCTCCAGGCACGAACGGCTTTGGCAGCACCTACATAATCCCATTTATTATTTTTTACACCATCTGAAATGATTAAATCAATATTGGTACCAATAGACCAGTAATGAGAACGCCATTTTTCACCGCAAGCATCAGAACCTGGTGCAAATCCTTGTCTATCCCAGGCATTTCCAGCTGAAACCCAACCCCAATATTGAACATATTGACCGATATATCGGGCATCCCAGGCGTCACCTCTAACCATTTGGGCAAAAATAGGAGGGAGTAGGGCAAATCCTTCCGCTACCTGCGGATTACTTGGATCTTGATTAATATCAAAATAAGATTCGCAGCTGCTACCCAGGAAGAGTAAAAAAGCGAATGGATATAATATTTTTTTCATTGTTGTAAATTTTAAAGGGTTATTCTAATACCTCCAGAAATAGTTCTGGGTAAAGAAATAGTACCAAAATCGAAACCAAATGCGCCTACGCCTCTTGTTGTAGCTGAATTACCATTGACATTTGGGTCAGCTCCACTATAGTTAGTGAGTAACCATAAGTCAGTACCGCTGACAAATACTTTAGCACTTTTGAATAGTTTACTTCCTTTTAAAACGGAGCTGGGGATATTGTAATTAATGGATACATCTCTTAAACGAATCCAATTTATATCCTCTTCTACAAAATCTGACTCAGGTGCGGCACTAAAGAAATCACTGCGGGTTAACGGGGTAACTTGAATTGTATTTTTTGTAGGACTCTCTGTATTTTCTCTTCCATCTCTTAGTACGCCATTGAAAATATAGGGTTGCGTTCTGTCTAAAAGGTGAGTACTCAAACCTCTTTGGTATAAAAATCGTTCGGTTCCGTTAAAAACGTCACCCCCTTTACGGATATCCAAAAGAAATGAAAGGGTAAATTCTCCTATCCTGAATTCATTGGTTAAACCAATGGTAAAATCAGGATTACGGTCTCCAATTGGAAGGAAATTGGTGTTTACAACAGGTAATCCATTAGATGGATTTATGAGTATGTCTCCTTTAGCATTTCTAAGATAGCTATAGCCACCAATAGCAGTGGCACTTCCTAATCCTCTTTGATTGTAGTCAAGATTTACACCAGGGTAAAATCTGGCTAAATCTGATACAAACGCACTGGCACGGGCATTTCCAAATAACCAGGTATCTGAATTGTAGAATTCTGCCTGATCTGCTGGTAGATTATCAACAGTGGTGGTGAAAGTGGTGAAATTCATTAAGATATCCCACTGTACCTTCTCTTTCTTAATTGGCGTTAGAGAAAGTTGTACTTCAAATCCTTGATTTGAAAAGGTACCACCATTAACGAGACCAAAAATAAATCCCGTTCCGTAACTTAAACGTTGAGATACTATCTGGTCGAAACGAGAATTTTTAAAATAAGCAAAGTCTATACCTATTTTATTTTTAAATAACTTAAGTTCAGTACCAAATTCATAACCTTGTGTTCGTTCAGGTTTCAGATCGGGATTTCCACCAAAGAATCCAAAAGCGAAGCCTCCACCCGTGGTTGTTTGTGGAGCTAAAGCGGGTAAAATTTTATATGGAGGAGCATCTTTACCCGTTTGAGACAAAGTAGCTCTTAATTTACCATAACTTAACACTTTTGAATTGTTAAAAATGGGTAATTCGCTGAAAATAAAACTTAAACCTGTCGAAGGATAAAAGAAAGAGCGATTAGCCGACGGTAGGGTAGAAGACCAGTCATTTCTTCCTCTTACATTGAAAAATAGAATATCCTTATATCCTAAATCAAAAGTTCCCAATAAACTAAGTAATCTTTGTCTTGTTATGGTTAACTTACTTCTCTGAGTAGTTGGATCTGTATTATTGATACTGTTATAGTCAGGAATATACATTTTTTCACCTCTTATAGAGGTTACTTCATAATTTCTATCGTCAAGAGATCCACCAAAAGTTAGCGAGGCTTTGAAGTCACCAAAGGACTTTTTAGCTGTGGCTAAAATATTACTATTCATTAAAATGGAATTTTCATTGTAGGACTCAATGACTCCCTTTCCTGTGATACCATAGATAGATGCAGGGTTCAATAACGTATTTCCAATGGTGGAGTAAGCGTCAATACCAAATCTTCCTGTAATATTTAACCATTTATATGGGTCGTAAAGGACACTGAAATTTCCTATCGTTCTCTTATTTCTGGTTTGATTTTTATTTGCATACACGTTAAACAAGGGATTGTCTTGCTCCGTCGTACTTTGAATCAACTGTCTTCTTGTTCCGTCAGGATTTAAAAACACACTGGCATCGTCATAAAAAGGCCAGGAAAGTAAGCTTATTAAATATCCATTGGCTCCTCTCTGCGGTGCTGTGGTATTTGAATTGACAAAATTCAATGAACTGCTGGTACTTAGCTTATCAGAAATTTTAGCTGTCGTACTCAAGCGCACAGAAATTCTATTGAAATCATTGGTTGGTACTACCCCTTTTTGGTCGGTATAAGCGGTAGAGAGGCGATAGCTTAGGCCGGTGGTACCCCCTTCAAATCCTAAATTATGTGTTTGAGTGAATCCATCTCTGAAAAAAGCATCGATATTATCATATTTTGGAGTAGATGCAGGAAGTTTTGGACCAAAGAAGAAAGAAGTGGTTGGATCAGCTGAACCATTAAATCCTCTGGCATAGTCACTGTTGTACTCTGGAAATCTATAAAGATGTTCATTCCTGAAAAGGTTATCATAACTAATTTTTCCTTTTCCTGAACTTCCCTTTTTTGTAGTAATGATAATGGCACCAGAAGAGGCATCAATACCATATAAGGCGGCAGCTTCTGGGCCTTTTAGCACAGTTACTGATTCAATATCAGCTGGATTAATATCACCCGCTCTATTTTGATAATCGTTGGCTCTGTTTGCCTGATCAGATACAAGAGCTCCCTGATTGAATGTTCGATTATCAATAGGTAAACCATCCACTACAAATAAAGGCTGGTTATTTCCGTCTATGGAACTCGGTCCACGCAATTGCACGGCAACGGAAGAACCCGCTTGTCCACTGGTAGGCGTCATATTCAGACCAGCCACTCTACCTTGAAGAGAAACAATAAAGTTATCTCTTCCAGTATTTTGTAGGGCCTCTCCCTTAACTTCTTGAATTGAATAAGCCAGTTTTTTCTTTTCTTCCTTTATTCCCAGGGCAGTTACCACTATTTCACCCAGTGCTGTAGCTTCAGCAATGAGCTGTACATCGAGTAAAGTTTCATTAGTGATTTTAATTTCTTTGGGTTTATAGCCCGTGTAAGAATAACGTAATGTTTGACCTGTGGCCACCTGAATAGCATAAGTGCCATCTAAATCAGTTACTGTTCCAATGCCAGTCCCAACGACCAAAACAGTCACGCCAATCATAGGACTATTGTCATCGGCATCTGTAATGGTTCCTTTTAATGTTCGGTTTTGAGCTGCCAGTCCATTCTGGTGAAGGAAGACAAACAGCAGAAAAACGAATGCTTTCAGTAATGTAATTTTCATTCTGATGAGTATATGGGTTAATAAATAAGTAAAACCCATTAAATATTAATTTAACAGGTAGGAAAAAAATCCGTTTTACTTTGGCAAAATTCTTAAGAAAATAAAAAGAAAATATACCGGGTTTTTATAGGTGCTCTAAAAATTATCGTTTAATTCCATTCGTTTCATATAATTCTTCAAACTTTCCATTGGGCGTGTTATGGCCACTCTCCCCGAACGAACGAACTCAAATATACCATATTTTTTGAATTCTTCCAACAATGCTTCAGTTTCAATGGCTGTTCCCGTTTTTTCAAATACGATGAATTCTGGCTCAATCTCTAAGATGCGAACATTGTATTCTCTTACAAACTTTTCAACTTTTAATGTTGGGCCAAAAATAGAAGATGGTATTTTATAAAGGGCTATTTCCTGATAAATTATTTCGTGCTTTTCGTAGTAAAAC
This sequence comes from Saprospiraceae bacterium, assembly GCA_021299835.1. Taxonomy (GTDB): domain Bacteria; phylum Bacteroidota; class Bacteroidia; order Chitinophagales; family Saprospiraceae; genus BJGN01. The sequence goes on from JAJTER010000015.1 coordinate 23,333, forward strand.
GCTTTTAAAATATCTATTTGCTTATCAAGTTGAGCAACCAGTTTTTTTATCATTTCTTCCGTAGTGAAAACAACAATAGTAAATCGGTGAATACCAGGTAGAGATGATTTAGAGGTATTTAAACTTTCTATATTGATATGCCTTCTGGTGAAAATGGCAACAACTCTGGAGACCATTCCTGTTTGATTTTCCGAAAAAACCGACAGGGTAAATTCTTTTTTTTCCATAAGTATTATTTAATATTTGGTTCAAGAAGGATTTCGCCCACGCCAGCGCCACTTTGAACCATTGGAAAAACATTGTCTTCTTTTTCTACCATTACATGTAAAAGGTATGGACCAGGATAGGCCAGCATTTCCGCCACCGCCTTTTTTAAAGAGGAAACTTCTTCAATCTTTTTTCCTGTAATCCCGAATCCTTCGGCGATTTTCAGGAAATCAGGATTCTGAAGCTCTACAGAAGAGTATCTTTTATCGTAGAATAATTGTTGCCATTGACGAACCATACCCAGAAAGTTGTTATCTAAAATGACAATTTTTACAGGCATTTTCCATTGATTTATCATGCCTAATTCCTGGATAGTCATTTGAAATCCACCGTCTCCAATAAAAGCAACAACAGTTTTATCAGGCTGAGCGTATTGGGCACCAAAAGCGGCAGGGAGTCCAAAGCCCATAGTTCCTGCCCCACCAGATGAAACCCATTGATTTGTAGATCGATAAGTATAATATCTTGCGGCCGCCATTTGATGTTGTCCCACATCAGTAGCTACGATAGCCATGCCGTTTGTTTGGTCAGAAATTTCCTTCACAACCATTCCCATCCTCATTTTTCCCTCAGGGGTTGGCGATAGGTCTCTTTTAATGACCTTTTCAAATTCAATTTTCTTACAATCGTTAAATTCCTGAAGCCATTCAGGGTAAGTTTTTTCTTCAATTAATGGTAAAAGTGCCTCAAGGACCATCTTGGCATCTCCAAGAACTGGAATGGTTGCCTTTACGTTTTTATTAATTTCAGAAGGGTCAATTTCAATATGAATAACTTTGGCTTGTTTAGCGTATTTTGTTAAATTTCCAGTTACCCTATCATCAAATCGCATACCAATAGCAATGAGTACATCACATTCGTTTTGTTTTATATTCGCTCCATAATTACCATGCATGCCAAGCATTCCAACATGCTGAGGATGGTCATCAGGAAGAGATGATAACCCATGTAGCGTGCAGGCTACAGGAATGCCTGATTTCTCCACAAACCATTTAAACTGGTTTTGGGCATTAGCTATTTGTATTCCGTGCCCTGCAAGAATGAGTGGCTTTTTTGCCTTATTAATCATTTGGGCAGCGGAAGTTATTTCATCTTCATTTAGTTTGGGTAACGGATGGTAACTTCTAATGTGCGTACAGGGCAAATATTCGAAATCAAAAAATTCATTTTGAGCATCTTTGGTAATGTCAATAACCACAGGTCCCGGTCTGCCTGAATTGGCAATGTAAAAAGCCCTGGCAAAAACGGATGGAATTTCAGCAGCATGAGTAATCTGATGGTTCCATTTAGTTACTGGCATGGTACAATTGATTACATCTGTTTCCTGAAATGCATCAGAACCAAGTAATGTAGAAGCAACCTGACCCGTTATACAAACCAAAGGAGTGGAATCAAGCATCGCGTCAGCAAGTCCTGTCATTAAATTCATCGCGCCAGGTCCTGATGTTGCCATAGCCACCCCAGTTTTTCTGGTAACACGGGCATATCCTTCAGCCGCATGGATGGCCCCTTGCTCATGTCTGGGTAATATATGATTAATACGGTCTGTGTAATGATATAAGGCATCATACACAGGCATGATGGCACCTCCGGGATACCCGAAAATGGTGTTTACTGATTCAGCAATCAAACATTTCAGTACCGCCTCGGCTCCGGATATATTCACCTTTTCCTCTTTGGAATGATTCGGCTGGGTTTCACTTAGTTTATTTACTACTTTTTCCATTATTTAGAGGTTTATTTCGTCGGTTACACATCCTTCTGATGCAGAGGAGACCAACTGAGCATATTTTTTAAGATATCCCGTGGTTGCATTAGAAGGCCTGGGTGTCCAGATAGCTCTTCTTCTTTCAAATTCCTTTTCATCTACATTGGCTTCAAGCACATTGTTTATGGCATCAATGGTAATGATATCGCCATTCTGAACCAGCGCAATATTTCCACCAATTTGAGCTTCAGGGGTAATATGACCTACTACAAAGCCATGGGTTCCACCAGAAAATCTTCCATCTGTTATTAAGGCTACTTTATCGCCCAAACCTTCTCCCATAAGAGCAGAAGTAGGCTTCAGCATTTCCGGCATGCCGGGACCGCCTTTGGGACCACAATAGCGAATGACAATAACAGATCCTTCTTTTATTTCTTTATTGGCAATAGCAAGATTTATCGCTTCTTCTCCGTCAAATACTTGTGCAGGACCCTGGAAGTATTCTCCTTCTTTTCCTGTTATCTTGGCTACCGATCCTTGTGTTGCTAAATTTCCATAGAGTATTTGAATATGCCCGGAAGGTTTTATAGCTTCATTAATAGGATGAATTACTTTTTGCCCCTCATCCAAAGGACGTGCATTTTCTAAATTTTCGGCCATAGTCTTACCCGTAACCGTCAGGCAATCACCGTGAAGCATGCCTTCTGCTAACATCCATTTCATAACACCAGGAACACCGCCAACTTGAAACAAATCTTCCATAACATATTTGCCACTTGGTTTTAAGTCAGCTAAAAATGGGGTGGTATCACTTATTTTTTGAAAATCATCTAAAGTTAAAGGTACTCCCATAGCCTTAGAGATAGCTATTAAATGCATGACGGCATTGGTTGACCCTCCCAGTACAGTAATTACGCGCATGGCATTTTCAAAAGCCTTAGCGGTCATTATTTTAGAAGGTGTTAAATCTAAGCGTATAAGTTCGGCAATAGCTGCGCCAACATTTAAACTATCTTGTTTCTTATCTGGATGGTCAGCTGGAAGGGAGGAATTACCTGGTAAACTCATCCCCATGGCTTCAATGGCTGAAGCCATGGTATTGGCAGTGTACATACCACCGCAAGCACCCGGTCCCGGGCAGGCTTTCTGAACGATCTGTTTAAAATCTGCATCGGTAATGGTTCCCGCTATTTTTTGACCTAGTGCTTCAAAGGCTGAAACTACGTCTAATTTCTTGCTTGCATGGCAACCTGGTGCTATGGTACCACCGTACACAAGGATGGAGGGGCGATTTAATCTGGCCATGGCCATCATAGCTCCAGGCATATTTTTATCGCAACCTGTAACTGCAACAATGGCGTCATACCATTGAGCTCCTGCGACCGTTTCAATGGAATCGGCAATTAAATCTCTGCTGGGAAGTGAATATCGCATACCTGAAGTTCCCATTGATATGCCATCACTTACGCCTATAGTATTAAAAATAAGACCGTATAATTCAGGTTGATCTTGAACCCCTTGTTTAATAACTTTAGCTAAATCATTTAAGTGCATATTGCAGGGATTACCTTCCCATCCCATACTCACAATACCTACCTGTGCCTTTTTCATGTCTGCCTCAGTCATGCCAATGGCATAAAGCATGGCTTGTGCTGCAGGTTGACTTACATCTTGTGTAATCGTTTTACTATACTTATTCCAAATAATAGATTCCATGTAAAAATATTTTGCTTTTTGACGAGCACTAATAATAGGTGGTCACTTTGTCTTTCCAAAAATAAACATTGATGAACCTTACCCGGAACTTAAATTAACGATACTTACGATATGGCAAAAGGTTAATATATATATTATTTAATTGAAAATCAGTATTTTAAAGTATGTTTTCTTACAATTGACAGCTATTATTAATATTTTATTTAGAAATGATATCTCAATGTAATTCCTGCCTGTATTTGTGATAAGTTGGTCACTCCATTAGCTGTTTTGTTTCCGGTGGAAGGAATAGCAAGTAAATTGCTTAAACCCGGCCAGGTTAAGCCTGAAAATAAATAGGTATTGGCGAAGGTGGTTAAAGTAATATTTTTGTTCACTCCTATATCGTAGCCTAAACCTGCCCCAATATTCGGTTTGATTAAATTATCAGTAATATTTGAAGTAAGGGTTTCTACTGTATTTGCAAAGTAACTTATTCCCGGTGAAATATTTAAAAATAAACCCTTCTTTAAAGGATTGCCTTTTTTTGAAAAAGTTGGACAATCGCAATCTCCCTTAAAATCAAGTAAATAAATATGGGTATTGAGTTGAAAACGAATCGTTTTATTTATAAAAGTGCCCAAATCTATAATATCATTTTCAAATAAAGCACCGCCAATCTCAGGGACAAAGGCTATTCTATAGTTTTGTATTGAAAATTCATAATTCAGACTTAAAAAAAGGGAGTTTCCTGGTAAGTCATATTTCATATTGTTATTAAGGTCTGTTATAATCCAGCCTTTCGCCCTATTTAGCGTGCCACCTGCAGCAATTCCTATTTGCGCATTAGACGTGAAGGGAATAAATAATAGCAGGATTAAAAATATTTTTTTAAAAAAAATCATTGGGTTCGTTTTATCTCATTTAAACGAAAATGTTCTCAATGTCGTATCCTTTTAGGTTAAATATTATCTTTGTTCCCTAATCTGAATGTTACCCTTAAATATGAAAACAAAATCACTAAGGCAAGATAAAGTTAATGTAATTACTTTAGGCTGCTCAAAAAATAAAGTAGATTCCGAAAATTTAATTACCCAATTAATAGGTAATGATTTTGACGTTTCCCATGAGACAAACGAAAAATCTGATATCATTATAATTAATACCTGTGGTTTTATTGATCTTGCAAAAGAGGAATCCATTCAAACTATATTGGATTACGCAGAAAAAAAGAAAGAAGGCGAAATCAAAAAATTATATGTTACCGGTTGTCTTTCGCAAAGATATAAAGACGATTTAGAAGTTGAAATTCCTGAGGTTGACGCCTTTTTTGGTACCTTGGAAATGCCTTCTTTGCTCGCAAAGTTAAACGCCGATTTTAAACACGAACTGGTGGGAGAAAGGTGGATTAGCACCCCAAGTCATTTTGCATATCTTAAAATTGCAGAGGGTTGTAATCGTACCTGTTCTTTTTGTGCCATTCCACTCATGCGTGGAATCCATGTGTCAAGAAATATAGAAGATATTGTTGTCGAGGCTAAAAGTTTGGCCAGAAGAGGGGTTAAGGAATTGATGCTCATTTCTCAAGAGTTAACTTATTATGGATTAGATACCTACAAAAAAAGAATGCTTCCTGAATTATTGACAGAATTAGCCAATATTGAAGGAATTGAGTGGATAAGGCTCCATTATGCTTACCCAAGTAAATTTCCACTTGAAATTTTTGAGGTAATGGCCGCACAGCCAAAAATATGTAATTATTTAGATATGCCTCTCCAGCATGCTCAAAATGACGTTTTGGCAAGAATGAGAAGACAAATTACTGTAGAGGAAACCAGAGAATTGCTGGAAAAGGCAAGGTCTTTAGTGCCCGGAATTACGCTGAGGAGTACTTTCTTAGTAGGTTTTCCTGGTGAAACAGAGGCTGAATTTGAAGCGCTTTGTGATTTTATTGTGGAAGCATCTCTTGATAGGGTGGGCGTTTTCACTTATTCTCATGAAGAATCTACCCGCGCTCACGACTTAGTAGATGATGTACCTGAGGAAGTGAAAATGGAAAGGGCCAATCGGATTATGGAAATTCAAAGCACTATTTCTTACGAAAAAAATAAAGCTAAAATTGGAAAATCATTCAAGGTTTTATTTGATAAAATTGAAAATGGTCACTTTGTTGGCAGAACCGAAGGTGATTCTCCGGAGGTCGATAATGAGGTTTTAATTCCTGTAAAGGGAAATTATGTAAGATTAGGTGATTTTGCTGAAGTGACGATAACCGATGCTTCTGAATACGATCTGATTGGTGTTTTGAAGTAGGTTAATGTTTTATAAACTTTGTTTGCTATTCTTTGTTACCTTGAAAAAAAATGGCATTGCTAACTAAATTTCAGTTTAATATCGAAAAACCGTTAGTCCAGGCGGCTATCATTATTGCTTCAGTTTTTGTGGTCAATATTGGATCCTTAATGGTGATAGCAACAGGTTTGATTGATGTAACTCATCGCTTTCCCTGGTTGAATGCAGCTTCTTTTATGCTTTTTTTTGCCGTTTTAAACAGTATATATTCTATTACAGCAAAAAGTGTTCCTCATTATTGGGGAATATCAATGTACAGTTTCATGATAGTGGCAGGCGTTTCTGGCTTACAGGCCTGGGCTTTCTCGGGTATTCCCATTGTAAATGCTGGTTCTTATATGTGGATTTACGTAGTAGTTACCTTTGGATACCTCGTTTTTCTCACTATAATGGCTATACTCAAGAAAGTAGTTGCTTTTGCTGAAAAAGAAGAATGGAATAGTCCTAAAATGAGGCCCAGAGGTTAAATTTATAATCGACAAAATAATTTTTTATGCGTTTTCTAAAATATGCTTTCTTGTTATTTTTCTTTGGTGTTAGTTTCGCAGCTTATAGTTCTGAGGTAAAAACAGACACTATTAAACCTATTCGTAAGTCAGATAAAGAATGGAAGGAATCTTTATCTCCTCAGGCTTATTATATCCTTAGAAAAGCAGGAACTGAAAGGGCTTTTACAGGTAAACTTTATAACATAAAAACAAAAGGAACTTATATTTGTGGTGGGTGTAAATTGCCCCTTTTTTCCTCTGAAACAAAATTTAATTCAGGAACAGGTTGGCCTAGTTTCTGGCAGCCTATCAGTAAAAAAAATGTTAAGGAAATAGAGGATTTTGAATTGGGTATGGTTAGAACGGAAGTTAGATGTGCACGTTGTGACGGACATATTGGTCACGTTTTTGATGATGGTCCAAAACCTACCGGATTGAGATACTGTATGAATTCTGAAGCTATGTTGTTCACTCCATCGGAACAAAAGAAATAATTTTAATGAAGGCGGTTGCCACTTAATTCTAATCTCTGCATGATTGCTGCTTCTTCCTTTAAATAAGATTCCCATCTCGATTTAACCTTATCCTCTGGAAAATATAATCTTGCCAGGTCTAAAAATAAGACATAGTGTCCAGCCTCAGATACCATAAATTTGTAGTAAAATTCCTTTAAAAAGGGATCTGTCAGATATTCGTGAAGCAATCTAAATCTTTCACAGCTTCTGGCTTCAATCAAGCCGCAAAATAATAATTTGTCCAGGAGTCTATCTTCCCTGGAACCTCCTTTTTGCTGAAAAGCAAGAAGTTGATTGACATATAAATCTTTCCTTTGTGTACCTAAATTAAATTGACGACGTTCAATTTCTGCTAAAACCATACGAAAGTGTCCCCATTCTTCTGTTACAATGGGTGAAAGTTCACGAACCAGTTCTTTTTTATCGGGAAAACCCTGAATCAAAGATATACAGCTTACCGCTGCTTTTTGCTCGCAAAAGGCGTGATCTGTTAGTATTTCTTCCAAAGATATTTCAGCTAAATTTACCCATCGTGGATCTGTGGGAAGCTTTAGACCAAGCATTATAAAAGGAACTTTTTTATCGATTTCCTCAGCTTTTATCATTTTAATCTAAACATTTTAATTGACGGGAGAAAAAGTCTATATTATAGACAGGATAAACTTCAAAACCTGCGCTCCAATACATACGAATTTCCTCCAACTCTTGTTTTCTCAATAGATTAATCTGTTGATTATCGATTTTATATATCATTCTATAGGTCAAAATGTCTTTATCTGTTTCATATTTGCCTAAATCCAATTCACCTGCTTTTAATTCAAGGATTTGTCCGTCAAATAATTTAAGGGTAATTAAACTATTTTTTTCAATAACCCCATAAGCTTCTCTGGCATTAGGATAAGAAAATCGAAACTCTATGGTCAATTGTTTTTCTCTTTTTCCTACTGATGACAAAAAGGCTTCGCAACGTAGATATTCTTTATCGGGAAAAAATAGCTTTAATCTTTCGTCAGTGAAAGTGAATAACAATTCTTTTTCACCATCTCTTCGCCAGTCTAGTCCCTTTGCATCTAGGCCTTCATAAGTGTATTGACATATAGAACTTGCACTGACAAGATAATCAGGCAGGCTTGTGCCGATATTTTGTTCATAAAAAGCGAGGGGAGAATCGTTCGCAAAAAAATCGAGATTCACCATTTCTTCGGAAGCAAAAACAGTATTAAGTTCTAATTTTCCAGGGGAGGCTTCTGGTTTAAACAGCCTTAGAATATCCCCCTTCATTTTTAAGTCCTGAGTAATTAATAAGTCAGATTGAGCTTCTTTTATTGTACCTAAAGAATTGGCTGCCAACTGTTTAGTTAGCGTTAATTGGTTAAATAATTTATTTAATTCATCAGCGGGAACTAAACTATTTTTTTGAGCGTCAGCTATTTTGTTTTGTAATTCTTTTTCTTGCTCTGCCATAGCTTTTGCTCTGATATCAGCATAATACATGGCATCTTTCGCTTGTTGAATTCTTCGATTTACCAGTTGATATACTTCTTCCCGAGTAATTTCAATAGGGTTATCTAACGGTGTTACCTCTTTATTTACAACAGGATAATTATCACCAGACAGTTGCCTTTTATGAAAGTATCTCCAGGTTCCATTAGGAAAAACAATTATTCGCTCACCAATTTCATTTTGCCTGATTTCCTGACCGAAGAGGATTATCGGCAAAAAAAGGCATATGAAGAATGAAAGAAAATTTATTTTGTTCATCCGGGGATAGGATTATTTAAAAATTAAGATATACAAATATAGGAAAAAGTCCCTTTTTTTTGCTATTTTGCAACCATGTATATTTCATTTATTTCTAACATCTTTTCTTCCTTCTCCATAGGATCAATGACGATAAGTTTATTGGATCTCATTGATTTTTTTATTTTTAGTTTTATTATTTACCAGATTTACACCTTGTTAAGAGGGAATTTTGGTTATGGGCTGTTCCTGGGCATTCTCCTTCTATTTGTTATTTGGTGGACTGTTAATGCATTGGATATGCAGCTAATGTCCAGTTTACTGAACCAATTTATTAATGTGGGGGTCATTATTATAGTTATTATTTTTCAACCTGAAATTCGACGTTTTTTGTTGTTTTTAGGAAATACTACGCTTAGAAAAAGGTCTAATTTTTTATCGAGAATTCTTTTAGCTAAACCGGGCGTTAAAACTGACAGAGAAAGACAAATTATGGCTCTTAGTAGTGCTTTACTTAGAATGAGCCGCGATAAAACAGGTGCTTTATTGGTTTTATCAGGTGATACGAGTGCCGAACCTCTTATTGGAACAGGTACTTTACTGGATGCCGTGGTCACCCGCAGATTGGTTGAGAGTATTTTCAACAAAACTTCACCTCTGCATGATGGTGCTCTAATTATAAGTAAAGGAAGGGCCGCAGCGGCTTCCTGTATTTTACCCCTATCTGAAAATGGAAATTTACCCGCTGATGTGGGGCTTCGTCACCGGGCTGCTTTAGGAGCATCTGAACGTTATGCCGTCGCAGCGGTTATCGTTTCCGAAGAAAATGGTTTTATTTCTACCTGTTTTCAAGGCATCATGAAATACCATATTTCAAATGAGGAACTTCTGATTTTTTTACAAGAACATATTTGATGACTATTTTTAATGTTGAAAATTGATATTATGAAAACAGTTCATGAATACCTACAGAATAATAAGGAAAGATTCGTTTCTGAATTATTTGATTTTTTACGTATCCCTTCCGTTAGTGCCAATCCTGATAATGATGCTGATGTAGCTCATGCTGCCGCTTTTGTAGCAGAAAAATTAAAATCAGCAGGCGCTGATAATGTAGAGGTTATTCCAACAAAAGGTCATCCTGTCGTTTTTGGTGAAAAAATGGTGGATCCTTCCCTGCCTACTATCATGGTATATGGTCATTATGATGTTCAACCTGCTGATCCTCTCGATTTATGGCATTCTCCTCCTTTTGAGCCTGTTATTCGAAAAACAGAGGTTCATCCCGATGGAGCAGTCTTTGCAAGGGGTTCCTGCGATGATAAAGGTCAGGTTTTTATGCACATTAAGGCTTTCGAAGCTATGATGGCTTGCAATGAATTACCTTGTAATGTGAAATTTATGATCGAAGGGGAAGAGGAAGTAGGTTCTGCTAATCTCTCTTCTTTTTTGGAAAATAATAAATCAAAACTTTCAGCAGATGTCATCCTGATTTCTGATACTTCATTAATTGCCAATGATATACCAAGTATAACGGTTGGTCTTAGAGGTTTAAGTTATGTTGAGGTAGCTGTGGTTGGCCCAAATAGAGATCTTCACTCTGGAGTTTATGGCGGGGCTGTTGGAAATCCAATTAATATTCTGACCAAAATGATTGCCTCAATGCATGACGATAATAATCATGTGACTATCCCCGGTTTTTATGAGGCTGTTCTGCCCGTGTCTTTGGAGGACAGACGAAAAATGAATGAAGCTCCTTTTTCATTAGAGGAATATCAAGCTGACTTGAAAATTGATTCCGTACACGGTGAAGCTGGGTACACGGTGTTAGAGAGAACTTCTATAAGACCTACTCTCGATGTAAATGGTATTTGGGGTGGGTATATTGGTGAAGGTGCTAAAACGGTTTTACCGTCTAAGGCTTTCGCTAAAATTAGTATGCGCCTCGTTCCCAATCAAGATCCTGATACAATCACAGACCTTTTTAAAAATTATTTTGAAAGTATTGCTCCTCCCGCAGTAAAGGTTACGGTTACGCCTCATCATGGCGGTCATCCAGTAGTCACTCCAACCGATACGCCAGAATATAAAGCCGCTCAATTAGCCATGAAGCATACCTTTGGAAAAGATCCAATTCCCCAAAGAGGAGGAGGTAGTATTCCTATCGTTGCCTTATTTGAAAAAGAGCTGGGTATCAAATCTGTGCTCATGGGGTTTGGTTTGGATAGTGATGATATTCACTCACCCAACGAACATTATGGCTTATTTAACTACATGAAAGGTATGGAAACCATTCCTTATTATTTTAAATATTATGCCGAATTGAAAAAATAAGGTACTGGCCGTATATTATTTTATGGTTGAAACGCAACCAATAAATAATATACGGCTAACCCAACGTAATTTCCTATCGCATACCCTAAGAGTCCAGCCAATATTCCGGGCATCAACAAATACTTGTTTTTGATGACAGTAGCTATCTGGGTTACAAAAGGGGGACCGTATATGGCCGCAGTAGAGCTTATTAAGAAAGTGTCTCTGTCAATTCCAAAGATTTTACTGAGTAGTAAATGGAGGCTAATACCACCATACATACTCGCAGCTGTAATGATAAATAGAAGATTGCTTCCACGAGTGATATCTGACCATTTTCCTTGAATACTAAGCGATAACGCAAAAACCAATAATAGGTATTCTCCCAAAGAAAATGATATGGCAGACCTTTTCGAAATAAATTTAAAAAAGGATAAAATGATACTAATTCCTGTGATAAAAAATAAAATAATGACGGTATTTTCTAAAAGATTGCCTGCATAAAGTAATGCCAGTAGTATTGCCAACCATGCCAGTGTAAAAAATAAAAGGATAAAATAATCCCTACGTACCATTTTTAAAGGGGTGGAAGTAGAAATTACTTCATTATTGATAACTGGCTTTTTGAAGCGGGGAAGAACATATGACGTTATAACTGGTACAATACTGGTGAGTAAAACTAAATAACTTCCCCCAACCAGGGCGTCGGCGGCGGTTAATTGAACGGTTAGTTTAGGGTCTCCCTTTAATGCAAAACCTATCGCTTGCAAGTTTGGTGTTCCACCTATATATAATCCCGTTAACATAGATCCTATCTGTGCAAATGATGTTGTATCATTTTTAAACCAACATGCTACCGTAAAGCAGGAAATAGCCGAACTTACGGAAGCAAAGAAAAATGATAGTCCCAAACGCTTATATCCACTTAATTGCTTGATTGAACTGCTCCCATATAGTAACAAGGGGATAGCTACTAATATTGAAATTTGGCTAATCCATGAGGCAACATTGAAAAATAAGTTATCTCTCTCTTTATTTAAGATACTCAATAGAATTCCCGTCGCATAGCATAATACAATAGGACTAAAAAAATCAGATAATGGGATTTTATACTTGTATCTTTGAATAATTAAGGGAATTCCAAAGATTAAAGCACTGAATATTACGAATAACATGACCGTGTTATTTATTCTACATAGAGAACCAGGCCTTTTAAATAACCACTTTCTGGATGAAAAATACTGCTTGGATGGTCAGGGCCTTGGGACAAATGGTGTAATATGCTCGTTTTCCTTCCCGCTTCAATCGATGCAGATAACAATGCATTTTGAAAGAGATTCCTATCAACGACCTGAGAGCAAGAAAAAGTGAATAATATTCCTCCTGGTTTTAATTGCTTCATAGCCATAGCATTTAATCTTATATAAGCCTGTATGGCGTTGTGCCTTTTATCCATGCTTTTAGCAAATGCCGGCGGATCTACCACAATAATGTCATACGATTTTGTTTGTTGCCTCAAAAAAGTTGGTACATCAGAAACGGAAGAGACGTGTTTTTCAGCATCCAAACCATTGGATTGTAAATTTTCTTTATACTGCTCAATGGCTAATGCCGAGGAATCAACACTTTCAACACTGGCAGCTCCACCTTTAATGGCGTAAATTGAAAATCCTCCTGTATAACAGTAACAGTTCAATACCTCTTTATCAGCGGCTAATTGCCCTAAAAGAAATCTATTTTCACGCTGATCTAGAAAAAATCCTGTTTTTTGACCCTTTTCCCAATCAATATTAAAAATATGACCATTCTCTAAAATATCCCCCGTTCCACTTAAGCCTCCCTTCCAGTAGCCATTTTTTTCCTGAATACCTTCGTTTTTGTATAAGGTTTCTTCACTCTTATCGTAGATATTATGTATGGTTAAACCATCTAATTCTTCAAATGCTTTGATTATTTGTTGTTTATCTTTATGAATACCTGTGCTATGGCACTGCACAACAGCAGTTTCACCGTAAATATCTATAATCAAACCCGATAATCCATCACCCTCTCCATTGATAAGTCTGAAACAATTGGTTTGTCCATTTTTATTTAGGTTAACTCCTTGTCTTAATCTTAAAGCATTTTTAAATTTGTTTACATAAAAATTGGCATCAGGCGGACTGGTAGAAAAATGTAGGAGTCTGATTCTAATACTTCCTTCCTGATAATGGCCAAAGGCTAAGGCATTTTCTCTGGAATCACATACCATAACCCAATCACCAGAGGTAATTCCTGCTTCATATCGTTCAATTGCGCCAGAAAACACCCAGGGATGAAATCTTTTAACGGGTGTTTCTTTGCCTGGCTTTAGAAAAATTTTCTTCATTTTTTCTTTATTTTAAACTCACCTATACTTCTAAAAAGGTAAGTATTTTTTGTTATTTTGCCGCAAGATAACTTGTTATTCCTAATAAAAAGCATTATGTATAAAGTTTACCTATTCATATTTACCATTCTTCATAGCCATTTTCTTTATTCTCAGATCCTTGTTTCTACGCCAAATTTTCCGAAGGAGAATGAATCTGTGACTATTTTTTTTGATGCGTCGAAAGGTACGGCAGGATTAAAAGACTGTGCATGTAGCATTTACATCCATACTGGAGTGATTACGGATAAATCAACGTCAAATTCCGATTGGAAATACGTACAAACAGCTTGGGGGGTAATCAATCCGACATGGGAAATGAAACCGGTGCCTGGAAAACCGAATGTATTTACCTTTGAAATAACGCCATCTATCAGGTCATTTTATAAAGTACCCGCCGGAGAAAAGATAGTTAGCCTGGCTTTTGTCTTCAGAAATGCAAATGGAAGTAAGGAAGGAAAAGAGGTAGGTTCAAAGGATATTTTTTATCCCGTATTTCAAAACTCAGGGCTTACAGGTACTATTCAGGAGCCTTCAACCCCTGAGAAATTACTTATTCCAAAGGAACCGTTTACTTTAAAAGCTTTGTTTTCAGAAACAGTGAATATTTCTTTATTTGATAACGATAGTTTGGTTTATAATCAAACCGGTACCTCAATTTCCTTTACCTGGGTTCCAAATAACCGCCCTAATCATCAAATAACTGTTTTAGCGAGAACATCTAATGGAGATTCCCTGAAACTCCAAACCAGTTTCTGGGTAGTTCCAGAGCCTAAAAGATTATCCGCTCCCGATAATTATACGCTGGGCTTTCAAAGACTTTCTCCAAATAAAGTTAGGATTTCTGTAGAAGCTCCGGGCAAAAAGCACCTTTTTTTACTGGGTGATTTTAATGAATGGAAAATAAATACCGATTTTATATTTAATGTTTCAGAAGATGGCACCCTACACTGGATTGAATTGGATGGTGTTCCACTGGAGAAACCGTTTCAATATCAATTGGCTTTGAATAATACCCAAAGGTTTGCCGATCCTTACGCTCCGCTGGTTTTGGACCCTGATCATGATAAATTTATTTCTTCCCTTACTTTTCCTGGACTACCTGCCTATCCAGTGGGTAAAACGTCAGGTATAGTAACGCATATCGATTCAACTTTGCACAAGTATGAATGGAAAAATACATTGAAAAATAAACCCTTAGCTTCCGATCTTATCATTTACGAGCTACATATTAGAGACTTTTTAGTGGCACCCGATTATAAAAAATTAAAGGATACATTAGATTATTTAGTCAGATTAGGCGTAAATGCTATTGAATTAATGCCCGTTAATGAGTTTGAAGGAAATAACTCCTGGGGTTATAATCCGTCTTATCATCTGGCCTTAGATAAATATTATGGTTCTCCTGTTTTCTTTAAATCTTTTATCGATGAATGTCATAAAAAAGGACTCGCGGTAATTGTAGATATCGTTTTAAATCATGCTTTTAGCCAAAGTCCTTTATGCAGAATGTTTTGGGATGAACTGAATGCAAGACCTTCAGCGGATAACCCCTGGTTTAATCAGGTCGCAAAACATGATTTTAATGTAGGCTATGATTTTAATCATGAAAGTAAATTTACCAGAGATTTTTCAAAAAGGGTGCTTTCTTTTTGGTTAAATGAATATAAAATTGATGGATTTAGATTTGATCTTTCAAAGGGCTTTACTCAAAAAAATACCCTGGGAAATATAGGTGCCTGGGGTAATTATGATGCCTCCAGAGTAGCTATCTGGCAAGATTATTCTGACCACCTTCGAAAAGTAAATCCCGATGTGTATATTATCTTGGAACATTTTGCCGATGTAGTAGAGGAAATTGAATTGGCGAAAAGAGGTATGTTGCTTTGGGGAAATATGAATCAGCAGTTTAATGAAGCAACCATGGGTTATGCTTCAAATTTGTCTGGATTGGATTTTAAAAAAAGAAATTTTCCCAATGCTGCCCTTATTCAATATATGGAAAGTCATGATGAAGAAAGACTTATGTTTAGAAATGTTTTGTATGGTAAACAATCTGGTACATACAATACCCGAAATTTAACGACCGCTTTGCAAAGAATGGAAATGGCTTTTACTGTTTTTACCCTAAGTCCCGGGCCTAAAATGATTTGGCAATTTGGTGAACTGGGTTATGATTATTCCATAAATACTTGTGAAAATGGAAGTGTTAACAATAATTGCCGATTATCTCCTAAACCCGTGCCCTGGTCTTACCTGAATCAGCAGGCCCGGAAAAGATTAAGTGATGTGGTGAGTTCCCTTAATGCATTGAGATCGAAATATGCTGTTTTTAAAGAGTTGCCAGCTGATTATGATCTTAACGCTTATTTGAAATATATGCATTATAAAAATGCTCAATTTGATGCCATCGTTATGGCAAATACCGATGTGGTAAATTCAACTTTAATGCTGCAGGGAGTTAAAACAGGTTGGTGGCATTCGTTTTTTACCGGTGATAGTGTTTTTATATCTCAAAATAATTTCACAACCATTTTAAAACCTGGAGAATATCAATTATTTACCTCTATTAAATTACCTAATCCTACCCAGGGCTCTATGCTAACATCAATAAATGAAAATGTAACCCCTGATTTTATCATTGATATTTTTCCAAATCCTTCCCATAGATTTTTTGATTTTACCTACAATGGTCCCACATTGGATAAAACGGAACTGTTTCTTGTCGATGCGACGGGAAAGAAGTTGATTACCATTTTGTCCAATGAATCTCTTGAAAATGGTTACTCTTCTCAGATTGATTTAGGAAATTACCCGATAGGCATCTATTTTTTGAATTTATTTTCTACATCGGGTCAAAAATCTTTTTTAATATCAAAAATTTATTAATGATTGTATAAGCATATTGTTAATCAAATACTTAAGAATATTAATTATATTATATGTATTTGATTATAGATCTTATCTATGTAATTGATTCTCAAAGGTTTTGAACCTTCCTATTTCTTTTGTAGTTTTGCAGAATACGTTTTGGGGAAATTATACACAATGAAAGGGATATTACTTTTTTGTTTGTCATTTTTGGGGTACATTTCACTGATTAATGCTCAATCAGTGACCATAAATATGGGTTCTACTCCTGCTCATCCTACAGCTATTTTAGAAATTTTTTCAGAGAACAAAGGCATCTTGATTCCAAGAATGACGGCCGTTCAAAGGCAAGCTATTGTATCTCCGGCAATAGGCTTGGTTGTATTTCAGTTGGATGGAACGAAAGGATTATGGTATTTTGACGGACTTAAATGGCGTACTGAACTTCCTGGTAATCAGGCGGGTGAACTCAAATATTGGAATGGTGAATCCTGGGTTTTAATTCCTCCTGGACTAAATGGTCAGACACTGACATTTTGTAATGGTATTCCTCAATGGGGACCTTGTCAAGATCAAATCACACAGATTACAACCAATACAATAACAGCGTTAACAGACACTTCTTTGTCCGTAAATATATCGGTAAATGTTTTCCCATTAAGCCTTATCACTGAAAGTGGTGTTTGTTTTGGTACAACGGTCAATCCAACGGTATTATCTTCAGTGGTCAAATCAACGGGTAGTCTGGTTGGAAACATTAATTTGAATGTTCTCTCTCTTTTAAAACAAACTACCTATCACTTTAGAGCCTTTGCAAAGCTTTCTGATGGCAGAATTATTTATGGGAATAATTTGAATTTTACTACGGCGGGTAGCTCTACTGCTTTGGTTGTAACACTACCAGCATCTAATATTTCCAATAATTCATTTACTTTAAACGGTGAGGTACGCCAGGAAGGAGAGTCTGGAGTAAATGCCAGAGGTTTCGTTTGGGGGAAATCACCTAATCCAATATTAACTAATAACCTAACTACTAATGGAAAGGGGTTGGGCATTTTTCAGGCGGTTATAAATGGCTTAACTGGAAATACAACTTATTATATTCGTTCCTATTGTATTAATAATCAGGGGGTGGTGTATGGAAATCCTATTATTGTAAAAACTCTAGCAAGTTCCGATGGTGGATATGGACGGTTTGTCAAAGTAAATGGGGGGACGTTTAGTATGGGTAGTGATTTAGGGAATAATATAGAAAAACCTATTCATACGGTCACGCTAAACCCTTTTTATTTAGCTGAAACGGAGGTAACTCAAGGTCTGTGGGAGGAAATTATGGAGTCCGACCCATCTTTTAACGCTGGTTGTGATAACTGCCCGGTGGAAAATGTAAGTTGGCTCGATGTCCAGGAATTCTTAAAGAAATTAAATGCTAAACAATCCACTTTTGTTTTTAGATTGCCAACAGAAGCGGAATGGGAATTTGCAGCTAAAGGTGGAGCAAATTCGACAGACTTTTTGTTTGCTGGTTCATCTGATATAAATGAAGTTACCTGGTTTAGAGAAAATTCTGGTCGAAAATCTCAACCAGTAAAATCTAAAAAACCTAATTCTTTAGGTCTTTATGATATGTCCGGAAATGTATGGGAATGGGTGCAAGATTGGTTTAATTTTTATAAGCCAGGCTCATTTATAAATCCAACAGGCCCCGTAAATGGTTCCAGTAAATTGTACAGAGGTGGCAGTTTTGACGATATTTCCGATGATTGCAGAGTTTCCTACAGGTACGGCAATCCTCCGGCAAGCCGTTTTAATAATTTAGGATTTAGATTAGCTCATGATTAATTATCCATTAAAAACGGTAATACCCTTTGGTTTCTTTGTTTTGTTTACTACCTCTTTATGGTGTCAACTGGCCGTAAATGGTACCTCTTTATTTATAGATTCCTCAACCCATCTAAAGGTAGATGCACCTATTTTTATAGATAAAAATGCATCTCTTATCAGTAAAGGTATTTTGGCTGTTTCTGGAAATGTAGAAAGTAACGGCATTAAGGATCAAATAGATAATCTTCAAATTCTTGGTGATTTACCAACAAAAATTAATCTTTTAAACGGAAATATTAATCATTTATTCTTGCTTAAAAGCCCTTCCGTTAATACCTACCTTCATGGTGGTTCTTTAGTCGTATCAAACCTATATTTTGTAAATAATTATAGCTTTTTAACACTAAATGATACTGATATTGACATTGCTAATCTGTCTAAATTTAGTGAATTTAATTATTTTGTCACCAATGGAAAAGGTTTAGTGGGTAGAAATTTGTCTTTACATCCTGCTATTTTTCCTGTTGGCAGCGTTTTTTCAGGCTATCATCCCATTTCTATCGCATCTGTGACCAATAATGGGAATGAATATGCAAAAGTAGGTTTTATTGAATCTGGTAACTATTCAGATGAAAACCGAAGGAATGACCCAGTATGGCAAATAGAAAATAATGGACCCATTCAGTTTTCAATGCGTTGGGGAAGTGAAAATAATTTACATTCCAATGTATTAGATTTAAATCAATTAAGGCTAAATGGCTGGAATGGGACAGATTGGATATCGGTTGGATTTGATACCTTGGAGGGTAATATTAATGCAGGATATTTAAAGACCAGGGTTTTATTACCTAATGAATTTAAATTTTACAAATTGGAGTCCATTTTAAGGGTAGATTTATCTAATGTTTTGAAGCTTAATAACCTAGAATTATTGCCTTCCTTTCCCAACCCTTTTTCTGGCGGTACGAGTGTGAATTTTAAACTTCACAGAGAGTCGCTCGTTACGGTTCAATTGTTTAGTCCTAATGGACAGTTAATCAAAGAGTTTAAAAATAAATATTTAGAGGGCTATCATTTTGAAAACTTACCGGAAGATTTATTTCCCGTTTCAGGTTTTTATTCCCTCCGTTTTATTGTCGGAGAAGAAGTAGTGCAAACAAAATTGTTAAAATTTAATTATTAGGTATTCTAACTTATTTGTTGCCTAAAAAATCAATGATAGTTTGAGCCATACTTTCTTCCGTTGTAAATGGACTTGTCATTATACTCAAAGCGCCTGAATTTTTAAGTTGTTTCGCTGTAGTTTCTCCAATGGCAATACAATTTTTGTCTGATAGGTCATGTTTTTTTGAGTATGCAATCACGTTTAGCGGACTGGTAAATACGTAGATATCTGAAGGAATAATGTCAAAGTTACTTTTAGGTAGATTATCATAAATAGATAAATTGATTATTTCCAACGCTTCATTTTTTATAAATCGCTGAATACTTTCCCTTGAATTTTTTGCCGAAGGAAATAAGACCTTTTTACCAGTAACCAGCGTTGAAAAACTGATTCCAACTTCTTCTGGATTACCATTTCCAGAAAAATCTGCTGTGATTTGATAAGTTAGTAGTTCTTTAGCGGTGGCCAAACCTATAGCTCCCCATTTTACAGACGTTGGAATTTTAATTGATAAAGATTTTATTTGTTTAAAAAAAAATGAAACAGCATTTTTACTGGAGAAAAAAATCCAATCACATGGTTCAATGATTGAAAATGGAATGGGAATCAAGTCTATTAATGGTTCATCCTGTATATTAAAAGAACCAAAAGAGGCTAATTTTTCTCTGAAGGAGGAATTTTCAGGGAGGTGTCTGCTGATAAAAACACGCGTCATATATTATTTTATGATCTTAATTTTTCAACTACTTTTTCTGCTAATTGAAAATGGGTAGCCGACGAAATAGACACTCTGGTAATAGGTAAATCAAAAGAGGTGGAATAGGCGGCATGAACATGATAATTACCAAATTTATCTTTATAACAATATACCCCGAGAGGCATTTGACAACCGCCATTCATCAGATTTAAAACCTTTCGTTCAACATTGGTTACATCAGAAACCTCACTTTGATGAATACCCATCAGTATTTTTCTGGTTTGGATATCATTGGCCATTGTTTGCCAGGCTAAAACGCCTTGAGCAGGAGCGGGAACAATCTCCGTTGGATCAAAGCGGATAACATGAAAGGAAGTGGTGTCAATATCTAAGCGAGCCAGTCCGGCCGACGCCAGTATGATAGCATCAAAATCACCCTGTTTTAATTTTTGTATTCTCGTTGGAACATTTCCGCGAATATCAACTAATTGAAGATCAGGCCTTATATCTAATAACTGTCCTTTCCTCCTGGAGGAGGATGTTCCAACGCTGGCTTTTTCAGGTAATTTTAAAACTTTACCTTCATCCGCAATATTTTTATTTATTAACAATATATCTGATGGGTCTTCCCGATAGGATACGGCCGAAATAACTAATCCTTCAGGTGCATTTGTTGGTAAATCTTTCATAGAGTGAACGGCTAAATCAATTTCTCCTCTTAATAGGGCATCCTCGATTTCTTTTGTGAAGAAGCCCTTACCCTCCATTTTATCAAAACTTAAATGTTGTATTTGATCGCCAGTAGTTTTGATAATTATCAACTCTGATTCGATACCAATAGCTGATAATTTTTCTTGCGTAAAGTGCGCTTGCCACATCGCCAGCTTACTTCCTCTGGTTCCAATTCGTAATTTCGGATTCACTTTTTTATGCAAATATAAGATTGTAAAGGTAATTTTTCGATTTTATCAAAGGTTGCCTCATATGTTGTAGTAAAGAAAGATGGCTTTTTATTACCTTTGCCTTATGGAATTTTCAATGAAGGAACTCTCAAAATTGTTAGACGGGAAACTGGTAGGTAATCCGGATGTAATTGTTTCCAAACCAAGTAAAATTGAAGAGGGTGGGGAAGGTTCCATTAGTTTTTTACATAATCCTCGTTATGAGGCTTATTTATATACAACTTCTGCGTCAGCTGTTTTAGTTCCTGAAAATTTTGAACCCCGTTATGCCGTTAAACCTACTTTACTTAAGGTAAAGAATGTTTATAATGCTATGGCACTTACCTTAGAGAAATTTTCAGAACCCGTCCTTTATCCAACAGGTATTGCTGACGAATCTGTTATTCATCCCAGTGTATCTATTGGAAAAAAGGTGAGCGTTGGTATCTATACCGTCATTGAACAAAATGGGTTCATTGGGGAAAATACCATTATTTATCCTCAGGTTTTTATTGGAAAAAATGTATCGATAGGTAAAAATTGTGTCCTTTTTCCTGGGGTTCGTATATTAGCCGATTGTGAAATTGGCGATTATTGTATTATACATGCAAATGTGGTTATTGGCTGCGATGGATTTGGATTTGTATCCGATGGAGGTGCATTATTGCGTAAAATACCGCAGTTAGGTAATGTTATATTAGAAGATTATGTTGAAATAGGGGCAAATTCTACTATTGATAGGGCTACTTTGGGCGCAACTAAAATTAAGAAGGGGGTTAAAATTGATAATCTAGTCCAAGTTGGACACAATGTGGAAGTTGGTGAAAACACAGTGATAGCCGCTCAAACAGGTATTGCAGGTTCAACACATATTGGTTCAAATTGCCAGATAGGCGGTCAGGTGGGTTTCTCCGGGCATCTTAAAATTGCAGATGGTACAAAAATTCAAGGACAAAGTGGTATTTCTTCGTCTATTACAACCTCCGGTCAATCCTTTATGGGTTCACCAGCCATACCTTATATTTCATTCTTGAAATCATTTTCCGTTTTCAAGCAACTCCCATCTCTCATTTTACGTCTTCAGAAAATAGAGAAAAAGTTGGACCAACTATAATTAAAAACCAAACATTATTGTTTATTTATATGACTTTTATAATGAAGCAAAAAACTATTTCTAAAGCGGTAATTATTTCCGGCGTCGGTTTGCATACCGGGTCTTCTGCAACCATCACTTTAAAACCAGCTGAAGATAATCATGGAATTAAGTTTCAACGAATTGATTTACCTGGTAAACCTTTTGTTCCCGCAGATTGCAACAGGGTCACAAATACCACCAGATCAACAGTCATTGAATACGAAGGTGCTGTAGTGGCAACCATAGAACATTTACTATCTGCCATTTATGCAAAAGAAATTGATAATTTACAGATTGAAATAGATGGTTCGGAAGTTCCTTATTTGGACGGTTCCTCTAAAACCTTCACTTCACTTTTAAATGAGGCAGGTGTTTTAGATCAAACTGAAAATAAGTTGTTTTTTGAAGTGGAAGAAACCATAGAGTTTAAGGACGAAGAATCAGGTGCTCATTATGTGATTTCTCCTTATGATGGTTTTGAAGTTACCGTGCTGGTTGATTTTGACGCTCCTTACCCCGGGCAACAATTCGCCGTTTTATCGGGTCTTGAAAAGTATGAAGGTGAAATTTCTCCGTCAAAATCATTTGTTCTTCTTAAAGATATTGATAGTTTAATGGCAAATGGCTTAATAAAAGGCGGAACGTTGGATAATGCTTTGGTAATAGCTGATCGCTTACCCTCCTCAAATGAATGGGAAAAGTGGGGTTCTATGACTCAAAGTAAACTGCCTTTACCTACTACTTTGGGTGTAATAAACAAATCAAACCAAACCTTTGAAAATGAACCTGCAAGACATAAACTATTAGACTTTATAGGCGATATTGCGCTACTTGGTGCGCCCATTAAAGGTCGTTTTGTTGTTCATAAACCCGGTCATTCCTCTAATAATTTATTTGCGAGAGTACTTAAAAAACAGCTTCAGGAGCAAAAAAAGCTAAGAGGTAAGCCTAAATATGATCCTTCTAAAATTCCCGTTTTCAATTCAGTAAGACTTGAATCCTGGTTACCCCACCGTTTTCCATTCCTTTTGCTAGATAAAATTACAGAGTTAACAGATACTTATGTTGTTGGAGTAAAGAATATTACGGTAAATGAGCAGTATTTTCAGGGCCATTTTCCCGGTAATCCTGTCATGCCAGGTGTTTTACAAGTAGAAGCTATGGCACAAACTGGCGGAATCCTTGCCCTATCTACCGTAGAAGATCCCTGGAATTGGGATACTTATTTCCTGAAAATTGATAATGCTAAATTTAAAGCTAAAGTTTCTCCTGGTGATATTTTACTTATCAAAATGGAACTGTTATCACCAATTCGCAGAGGTATTTGTCACATGCAGGGCATCGCTTATGTTGATAACAAAATTGTTTCTGAAGCGGAGTTAACCGCTCAGATTATTAAAAGAAAAGTAGAAAGTTAATTATGACAGACCAATCTTCCTTGTCATTTATTCATCCTGATGCCAAAATAGGGATTGGTTCCATTATATTACCTTTCAGTTATGTTGATAAAGATGTTGTCATTGGTGATTATTGCAAAATTGGTCCCAATGCAACTATTTTATCAGGCACCAGATTGGGCAGTTTTTGTGAGGTTTTTCCCGGCGCTGTATTAGGTGCTGTTCCCCAAGATCTGAAATTTAAAGGTGAATATAGTACCTTGGTTATTGGAGACAAAACTGTTATACGTGAAGGTGCTACCCTCAATAGGGGCACCCAGGAAACTGGTACTACCTCCGTGGGAAGTCATTGCCTTATTATGGCTTACGTTCACGTAGCTCATGATTGCATCATTGGAGATCATGTTATTTTATCCAATGGCGTTCAATTGGCTGGTCAT
>JAJTER010000093.1 GCA_021299835.1 Saprospiraceae bacterium
GTACCCAGATGGCTTTAAATACAGGCGAACCCCCTCTTTTTCATTCCATTTAAAAATACTATTCTGGGGTATATCTGAAAATAGCCAGTAGTCCCCGTCTTCAATATAAAGAGGTCCTTCTGTCCAGATAAATCCATTTGAAAGCACTTCGATAACGGCATTGGGTGCTATAAGACTGTTCATTTTGGGATCTAATCTCTCAATCGATCCTGTTGTTGGATACGTTCCTTGTGACATTACATTAAAACTTAATAATAAAATGAAAATGGGTAAAAAAGGCATTACTTAACAATGTTTCTGGCCATTAAATCAAACTTTTGTCCTTTGGACAACATAATAAATGGTTTATATATTTTCCCAAATTTTTTCACCTGCAGTGCCCAGTCCAATGGATCGTACACTAAAACGTATGACGGACCCCAAACGCTGAATTGATTATTTGAAACAATAATGGCGGTTTGCTCGTCCATGGCAATACCCAGTAAATGGGGATAAGAATCCAACACGGGAATTAAATCGAACTGCCTGTTTCTCTTTAATACATGCTGATCTAAAACAGTGCCCGGCAACAAATCTAAAGCGGGCGGATAGGGCATATTTATATTTGGAAAGGAACGGGCATCCCCACCAATTAAAAGCGTTCCCATGATGGTTGCTCCAGCCGAAGATCCCATGATAACTCCTCCTCTCTCAAGTAAACGTTTTAATTCGTCGTGAACTTTAGTTCCTAAGAAAGCATCCGCTATTCTTGATTGGTCTCCACCCGTAAAGTAAATAGCGGACGCCTGCTGAATTTTAAGCACATTTTCAGGAAGATTTGCTTCTGATTTATCTCTGGTATGAACCACTTTAATCGAAGAAAATCCAAGTTTTTCAAATCTGTCCTTAAATTTATAATTAGCAATATCCTCATCACTCATCGCGGTTGGAATAATGACCATCTGCTTATCTTTCCCTCCGGCAAGTTGGCCAAAGATATGATAAAGAGAATCGGCCATACTTCCACCACCTACAATAATAAGTTTACCCCGCTGTATGCCATCTGATTGAGAAAAACCCAATGAGACGGCACACAACAAAGGGAAAATCAGAATATATATTTTGGTAATCAGCGTGAAAAACCTATTCACTTACAATCATTTTCTTTGCGTGAGAAACACATTTTACCACTTCCTTAATAGCATCGGAACCTTCAGGAACTGCATACTCCAGTTCCACTGAAACAGGGAATTTCATTTTTTTATCTTTCATTAACTGAAAAATTTCCTTCATTGGGGTATCACCCGTTCCCCATGGTAAATTTCCTGCACCATGTTCAGGCGTCGTTCTATCCTTTAAATGCATGCTACTTATGCGCTTATGATTTTTTTCAATAAAAGCGAGAAGAGCTGGAATGGTGTTTTTACCTCCGGCGGCTAAATAATGACCTGCATCAAAATTGATAGAGTTGTTGGGTGATTGGCTGAGGGCAACATCCCATAAAACATCTGTAGCCTGGGTATGATTATGATAACCGACCAACATTTTGTGTTTTTCACCCAGTGCACCTAATCTTTTTGATTGCATTGGATCATTTGGTAATTCCAGGGTAACTGATTTTGCACCCAAAACCTTCGCCACACGCATACCGTAAGAAACCTCCTCATCGGTATTATTTGGACTAAAGGCATTAGGTTTAAAGGCATAAATTTTGATACCTGCTGCATCAAATTTTTTCCTAACCTCAATAAATTTATCCATCGAAACGGTTGCTCTCCAATCGGCTACTTGCTTATTGTAGGTGGCTACCTGCGCTTTCTGCAAATCGGTCATAGGCTGACGGGGACCGCTCCTCCATGAAAAATCTGCCGTTGGCTTCCCTGCATATTCTTCCACTGCATCACCCATCAACTCAATGGCACTGATGCCCGATGCCAGGCAAAAATTAATCAATTTATCTATATCGTGCGGCATACTCCGGTAAGAGTACGTAATTACACCAATCTGAATACCCTCAAATTTTGAATTTGGCTTGGTAGAAACAGTTTGTGCGTGCAAAGAAAGCGTGAAGAAACAAGCGATGGTGCTTATCCACATTTTTAAATTTAGAGTCATAGTAGGTTGCTTTTTAATAAAAGTAATGAAAATAACAACTAAATACTATAACCACAACATTTTAATAAAAAACAGCCTATAAAAAGATTGAAATTAAAAGCCCAGAATACTTCCGAGACCACCTGATGAAGATCTCCTTCTCGTCGATTTTACCCCTAAAACGCCTAAAAGACCTCGGGTTACTTCTTTTAAAATCACCTGGGTCGTTTTACTCTCTAAAATTTTTTCAAAATCAGATTTCTCCGCTTTTTTAGGGGGATCGACCTTGGACGTTTCAGTTTCAACCGAAGCGGTTTGTTTTATTTTTGCCGACAGCATTTCAAAAGCGGATTCTCTATCCACCTCCTCATTATATTTTTGCGCCAGTTTTGACGCTTTAACGTTAGCATCCAGTTCTTCTTTGGTAATAACATCCATTCGGGTTCTTGGCGCAATCATCATAGAATGTGCCAACGGCGTAGGAATACCTTTTTCGTTTAACACAGTAATGATAGCTTCACCAATACCTAGCTGAGTGAGTAATTCATCTGTTTTATAATAGATTGATTCCGGGTAATTCTCGGCCGTTTTCTTTATTCCTGTTCTATCTTTAGGAGTAAAAGCGCGCAAAGCGTGTTGTATTTTCATACCTAGCTGGCTTAATATAGCATCGGGAACATCGGTAGGATTCTGTGTACAGAAGAAAACGCCTACCCCTTTGGAACGAATCAGTTTAATGATAGACTCCAACTGATCTAATAAGGCATCTGAAGCCTCATTAAAAATCAGGTGAGCTTCATCAATAAAAAGGACAAGTTCAGGATTTTCCTTATCGCCCTTTTCAGGAAATTTCTCATAAATTTCAGCCAGAAGACAAAGCATAAAAGTAGAGAACAATTTTGGTTTGGTTTGAATATCTGCCAATCTTAAGACATACACCTTACCTCGTCCATTTTCGTCCAATTCCACCAGATCATCTACATCGAAACTCCTTTCACCGAAGAAGACCTCCGCGCCTTGTTCTTCAATTTCAAGTAATTTTCTCATAACCGTACCCACCGTTGCGGAGCTAACCAGACCGTAAGCATTTTCAACTTCGGACTTAGCTTCATTTGAGACATACTGCAACGCTTTTCTAAAGTCTTTGATATCTAAGAGAGGTAAATTTTTGTCATCACAAAACTTAAATACAAGGGCAATGAGACCTCCCTGGGTTTCATTTAAGTCTAATATTTTTGATAAGAGCACTGGGCCAAATTCTGAAATAGTTGCGCGAAGTCTTACCCCATTTTCCTTACTTATCGTTAGAAACTCAGTGGTAATTTGTGTTGGAGACCAATCAATACCCGTTTTTTCTGCACGCTCTTTTATTTTAGGATTCTCCGTACCTTTTTGAGAAATGCCACTTAAATCGCCCTTAATATCCATTAATAAACAAGAAACACCGTTAGATGTTAAAGATTCAGCCAGCGCTTGCAAGGTTTTAGTTTTTCCAGTTCCTGTCGCACCAGCAATAAGGCCATGTCTGTTAAACATTCTTAAAGGCGCTTTAATGTGTAAACCCTTTACTGCCTGCCCATCGAGCATGGCACCACCGAGGGTGATATAATCATCTGAAAAAGTATAACCATCCAGAATATGTTGAGTGAAATTTGAAATATCGGCCATTTTAAAATGTTTTAACTTTTTTAAATATCATTTTTTTAATTGCAAGGAGATTAAAATATCCATTGCTTCTTTAGGATTAGACTTACCGCTTGTTTTTTTCATTAATTCCCCCATAAAAAATCCGGCAAGCCCCTTTTTTCCAGAGTTAAATTCCGACCATTTTTGAGGATATTCAGCGATAATTTCTTTGAAAATAAGTTCTATTTTCCCCTCCTCTTTTTCTTGTAACCATTGTTGACTTTCAGCCAAATCTAACGGATGGAGCGATGGATTTTCCATCCAAAGGGGAAATAATTTCTGATAAGCGATGGAATGACTTAATTTGCCTGACGATATTAATGAAAGAAATTGTAAAATTCCCTCTTTAGGCAGCGACGATTCGGCTAATGAAAGACCTTTTTCGTGAAGGGAAGGAAGCAACTTGTTCACCATAAAATTGGTGAGTAATTTCTTATCTTCTACCTTTTCCAAAAAACTTTTATAGTAAATAAAGGTATCTTTCAACTCCGAGAGAATCGAAGCCTCTTGAACCGGCAATCCAAGCTCATTATGTAAAAAATGAAAGGCTTCCCAGGGAAGAACCGTTATATTTTTTCTTTCGGTATCCAGAAAATCTGCACTTAACTGGATGGGTGGTAAATCAGGTTCGGGAAAATACCTGTAATCATGGGCATCTTCCTTAGACCTTAACGGAGAGGTAACTCCGGTAGCTGGGTCAAAATTAAGTGTTTGCTGAGCGACAGTCCCTCCTTCTTCTACTATTTTTTGCTGTCTTAATTCTTCAAATTCAATGGCCTGTCTGGCAAATTTCATTGAATTCACATTTTTAACTTCGCAGCGGTTATTCATAACATCTGTTCCTTTCGGTCTTATGGAAATATTCACATCACAACGAAGGGAACCCTCCTCCATATTTCCATCGGATATCTCCAAATAACGAACGAGTTGTCTGATGCCGGTCATAAAAGCATCTACCTCAGCGCCTGAGCGCAGATCTGGTTCAGTAACGATTTCAATGAGAGGAATACCTGCTCTGTTTAAATCTATAAACGATTTTGAATCATGCAGGGTATGGATAGATTTACCCGCATCTTCCTCGATATGAATATGATGAATTCTAATATTTTTCCAGACATCCCCTATTTTTATTGGAAGATAACCGCCGACACTGATAGGTTTTTTATCCTGAGTAATCTGATAACCCTTAGGAAGATCAGCGTAAAAATAATTTTTCCTGTCAAAGGTGTTCAGCTCATTGATAGCACCATTTAAAGCAAGTCCAAGCCTTGTAGCATATTGGACTTGCTTTTTATTCATAAAGGGTAAAGTGCCTGGATGGCCCAATGAAATGGCACCTATCTGGGAATTAGGACTTGCCCCAAACTCAGTTTTATCTCTGCAAAAGGCTTTACTTTCCGTACTTAATTGCACATGAACTTCTAAGCCAATAATCGTTTCGAATGCTTCTTGCCCCATAATTTTTTCTTACAGGGCAAATATAAGATTTAACCTATTTTATTTATCATTCATTTTGGACAAATGCGCCAAATGGTGCCTGGAATGCCAAAAATAAAGTGCTGTTGCCCGTTCGATGGTAAAAATGTATTTCATGTCAGGGTGAAAAAAGGTTTTCTGCCATTCCTCTGCTGACATTTGAGACAACATAAAGCTCCATCTGCCATGTACCCCTTCAATCATACTGAGGGACCACTGAGCCGGCGCTTTCAGACTATCCGATAAATTACCCCAACCATCCTGATGATAAGGCTTTATAGTAGGTTCATTTTCAGTTAAGGCCAGTTTAATGCGAAACATAGCCTGGGCATGACTATCGGCAATATGGTGAACAAGTTGTCTGGCAGACCAACCGCCTGGTCGGTATGGAGTATCCCATTTTTCTTCTGTCCAACCGGCCACTACCTTATTTAATAGGGCTGGAAATTCTTCCAGGTAAGCCGTCCATGTTTGCTGGTCCGCCTGGGAAATAGTATCGGGTTGTATAAACTTCCCAACGGGAAATTTATAGGCAAATAATTGTTCTTCAGAGAGATTAAGATTCGTATGTTCCATGTTATCACTTATTTTAATTACCATTCAATCATAATACCAATCGTAGGGAGCAAGGTACCCTGTGCATCAGTTATTGTTTTCAACAAATATCTTTGCTCTGCTAAAGGTGCTGTCGGATTGATAATTACCGGTCCACCCACAGGTCTTCCATCGGCATCTTTTGCCCTATCTAAAATCAATTGATTACTTGGAATTGCATTTCCCGTAATATTTTCAATATCTAAATAAAGATTAAGACTCCATTTTGTAAAAAACCATTTTTTATCTACGCGAATATCCACGGTATTAAATGCTTCCCGACGCAAGGTATTGATTTGGTTAAAATCTAAGATGCCCCTGTTATTCACCGACCAATTGGCGACGAGAGAGGAAGCGGGAGAAAAAGGAGTAAATGGTAAACCACTCTGGAAGCGCCAGTTCATGCCAATTTCCCAATTTTTCTTAAACTTTTTCCCTAAGGTTGTGCTGATGATATGCCTTGCATCCCAGGAAGAAGAAACGAGGTCGCCATTTTTATCCTCAAAGGCACTCCAGCCTAAAGTATAGGCAAAAATTCCATAAAACCCCTTGTATAATCTTTGCTGATAAAGAAACTCAAATCCGTAGCTTCTACCATTTGACCTTGGAATGGCAGGTTCGTTGCCAATAACACCGAAATCTCCCCCCAAATTGGCTAAGGTTACACTATCTCTGAGTAAAAATGGATAATTGTTATAAAACTTATAAAATGATTCAATGGTAATCTTAGCGTTGAAATCAGTATTAAACTCTAACCCCAGAACCACTTGTTTATTACCTACATACTTTATGTTGTTTGTCTTATTTACAAATTCACCATTTTGTTGATAACCAAGAATAGTAAAAGGCGGTAATTGATAGAAAATACCGGTATTGAAATTCACCGACAATCTTTTTGTTAGCGAGTAAGCCAAAGAAATACGCGGAGAGAGTTGATTTAAAGGATTGGACATATCTTTAGAATAGGTATTTCCATCTACTCTTAAACCCGCCGAAAGAACCAGTTTCTCGTTATTAAAGCTTTGACTTGCCTGAGAAAACAGACTATACTTACCCATATTAAAGGCAGAACTATAATTGATAGTTTGAGCCCCCGAACCCGTAAAAATTCTATTGAAGGTATTATTATTGTACTTGACAAATTCATATCCGCCCCCATAAGTTAATTTAAAATCACCCGTTCTCAGTGTTCTTTCAATACGTAACTTATTTTCGATTTCTTGTGACTGGTAATCTAATATTTTGTTTTCAGGTTTACTATCATCATTTCCAGCATATTTAATTGCCTTATTATCAAGCATATTCCTTGATAAAACGAAAGTCCAATAGCCCTTTTGAGTAAAGTGCTTCCATACCAGACCATTCGTATAATTCCATTGAGGCGTAGTTGGAAGTTGATCCAATAGAAACTGTTGATCTTCAGTTTCATTTGCCTCCAGATTGAGTTCAAATTGATCAATTGCCCCCAGTCCAATAAAGGTCAACTCATTTTTTTCGTCCAGCTTAAATTTGATTTTTGCCTGAAAATCATTGTAGGTAGGAAGGAATGGAAGGCCGATAGCCTGAAATAAAAATTGCAAATACGATCTGCGGCTCGACACTAAAAAAGTGCCTTTATCACCAATAGGACCTTCTAAAGTTAATCCAATATCAGAGGCACCCACCATAAAGTTACCCCCAATTCTATCACTTCTACCCTCTCTTTGTTTAAAATTAAACACAGAGCTTAGAGCATTTCCTCTATTTGCAGGAAAGGCACCCGAGAAAAAATCCACTTCGTTAATAAAATTTACATTGATTAGACCCACCGGTCCACCCGATGCCCCTTGCGTCGCAAAGTGATTAATATTGGGTACTTCTACATCATCCAGGAAAAAACGATTTTCGTTTGGCGCCCCTCCCCTGATGATTAAATCATTTCTGAAAGATGCCGTAGTAGTTACCCCTGGTAAAGATTGAATAACTCTGGATATATCTCTCGCTCCTCCCGGATTTCTTTGAATTTCAGCTATACCTATCGTTCTTAGGGAAACAGGACTTTCCTCCGTTTTTTTAAATGGAGA
The DNA here is from genome assembly GCA_021299835.1 of Saprospiraceae bacterium. Lineage (GTDB taxonomy): Bacteria > Bacteroidota > Bacteroidia > Chitinophagales > Saprospiraceae > BJGN01. Next base: position 7,893 of record JAJTER010000093.1, read on the forward strand.
TGCCTGAACCACTACCTCTGTAAGTTCCTCAATAGATTCTTCCAATTCAAAATCTACTTGAGCAGGCCTTGCATTAGTAACCTGAATTTCAAAAGCAGAACCGTCTTTAAATCCTAAATAACTAGCCGTTACATTATATAAACCTGGAGTAAGTCCTGTTATTTCATAATTACCCGATTCATCAGAGGTGACCCCTTTATTTATTTCAGGAATAACAACCGTAGCAAAACCAATCGCTTCATTGGTCAATTTATTCGTAATTTTTCCCTTTATTATGCCTGTTTGTCCATTTACCTGACTAAGAAATAAAAAGATGAAAGCAAGGGTAAGCGCTAGATAATTTTTCAACATAAAATCAATGATATGTAATGATTATAAACCTATTAAATAAACAAAATGAAAAGTAGTTCTAAATTGGTGCCAAAAAAATAAAAAAAAAGGATGTTTTATTGAATTCTATTCGCGTGGGTGTAAACATTGAAAGAATTATTATTAGTAAACCCAACCAGCGTAATATCATTTTCTTCTGCAATCTCTATGGCTAGACTACTTGGCGCACCAATGGCTACGACAAGATTTATACCTGCTCTGGCTGCTTTTTGTAGCATTTCAAATCCTGCCCTACCGCTAAAGAATAAAAATCCTTCCATGCGAATATTTTCATCTTTTAACAAAGCATGCCCTAAGACCTTATCTAGCGCATTGTGTCTGCCAATATCTTCCGCAACCTGCAATAATTCCCCTGCATTATTAAACCAGCAGACAGCATGAGACCCTCCCGTTTTATTAAAAAGTGGCTGCAATGCTTTCGTCTTGTTCACTAATCCAAAGATTATTTCTCTTTTGACTTTTATAGTTTTCCCCCAGGAAGGATAAGGGATATTTCCTTGTAAAGCCTCTGCATTGGGAGCACCACAAACACCACAAGCAGCATTTACTATGAATATTCTGTCATCTTTTGGAAAAATAGGATTGAAATGATAAGCTAACTCAACTAATTGTATTTTTTGAAAATAGGTTGTTTTCTGCCCAGGCAAAATATCGTCTCTCCGATGTATAATGCCCGCCGTAAAAAGGAAGCCAACAGCCAATGCCAGATCATCTCCGGGAGATCTCATGATCATAGCTATTTTCTTTATTTTCCTGTCATCGATAGGCCCGTATTTTACATATATTTCAACCGGTGATTCCACAACGACGGAATCAACCAATGTTTCCTGCGAGCCATTATTGAAAAAACGGCTGATATTTACCGAACCGACCGATAGTATGGTACTTTGTTGATTATCCATTTTTATTTGCCGGATTAACATTTAATCTCAATCCAAGATAAAAAGTTCTGCCTGAAGCTGGTTCAAAGAATCTATTGGCTGCCGCATTGATTCTAATATTTGAAAAATAATCAACATTCAGCAAGTTATTTACTCCACCAAAAATTTCAATTCCCGATGATTTAACTGGCAGAATATATTGGCATCTTGCCCCCAGTAAAATATATCCGGGAACAGCAATAGTATTACTGTCATTGACAAATTGTTTACCCATAGACCTCATATTTGCGGAGAAGAAGAGTGATTTATTCCACTGGGTTCTTACTTCTGTAAACAACTGAAAAGGAGAGAAACCTGGCACCCAGTTGCCTGCATAATTTTGTGAACCTGAGAGGTATTCTTTAAAGGTGTGACCAGCCAAGGTAACCGACATGATAGCACTTACTTTTCTTTCAGGAAAAAAATGAGTAAATATTTCTAATCCATTTCTTCTGGAAACCCCTGCATTTTTATAAAAAGTTCGACCGGGAAAAGCCTCTAATCCATAAGCTATCCATTCATCTTTTAAATCAATTTGATAAATCGACACCTCTGATGTAAGCCATTTTACTTTTTTATATCGATAGCCCAGTGAGAATTGCGAGGAAGTCTGGGGTTTTAAATCAGGATTAAAACCACCCAGATTGCTAGGATTTGCGCTGAGCTCTGTAAGTGCCGGCGTTTCAAAATGTTTACTCCAATCCCCAAAAATACTGGACGTTGTGGACATTTTATATACGAAACCTAAGGAAGGATTCAACCTAAGGTAGTCGATATTTCCACTATTGTTACCGTCTGTTAAAAAAAGATCTTCTACGCCCATATTGATTTTATCCAATCTGGCGCCTAATACCCCTTCCCATTTTTTACTGAAAAAATAACGATACTGGCCATAAATACCTCCACCTTGAAATAACTCTTTCTGGTCTAAATTCAGATTACCTTTTACCCCGAGTTTATTAGCAAATCTCTGTCTGTCGTCAACCTGACTGGATGCTTCCATGCCAATTAACCATTGAAAAGTAGGTTTTAACTGCTGCAATGAAGCACCTCCACCCCAAAATTGCCGGGTAAATGACACATAACCACCGGCTTCAAAGGGAAGTCTGTTATCAAAAATACGTTTTGAATAAAAGGAATACACCTGAATTTGCTTATTATTTTTTAATTGCTGATCCCAGGTACTCCCTATTCTGTATTGAACTAACTCCTCCCCTGCCTTAAACTGAATATTTCTGCTAAATGCTGACTTTCTCGATAAATTAAGCTCAGAAGAAACTAAAGCCCCCGGATCGTTAGCCAGCGGGCTCGAAGCCCAATTTAATAAAAATTTCAGCTTCCCCTTTGGTAGATGAATAACATATTTACCATTAAATAAATTAGTTTTTGTCTGACTCCAGTCTCTGAATCCTGTATGGGAAAAATTACTTCCAAAAACACTCCATTCTCTTTTTGTATTTTTACCGCCCATCCAAATATCAAATTTCTTCATGCCATTACTCCCTAAAAGGTAACCTGAATTCATTGAAAATGAAGAAGTTGGATCTTTTGTATAAAGGGCCAGTACGCCACCAGCCGCATTACCATAAAGAACGGTACTCACCCCCCTGATTACCTCCATCGTTTGAATGAAGGCTGGATCGATATTATCTACATTAGCCTGACCGTCGGGGGTAGTTTCAGGAATACCATCGACTAAAATTCTAACACCGCGAATACCAAAGGCAGACCGAGAACCAAATCCACGAATAGATATACGGACATCCTGTGCATAATTTTCAGCATTTTGAGCTAAAACACCTGGAACATAAGCGGCATAATCCTGAAGAGACGTTCTTGCCTGTCCCTTTAACAAAATATCTTCAGTTAAAGTAGTTACCGCCTGATTTATACGACGGCTTTCGACCGATATTCTTGAAGCGGTAATCGGAACGGCTGGTAATTCAAAGGTATCTGATTGACCTAAAGCACTTGAAGAAGTCATTAAAGTAAAGAATATCAAAGAAAGTAACAGATTACTTTTTCTAATGGAAAAGTGGTTATATATTTTACTTTTTCTCACTTTCAGGTTTTGCTATGGTTTTATCAAATAGTTGTAATATCCGTCTATATTCATCCAGCCAACTGGTTGTTTCCACAAAACCGTGATCCTCCATCGGAAAAACGGCCAGCTCCCAATTTTCCTTACCCAGCTCAATCAATCTTTGAGACAGACGCACAATATCTTGAAAATGAACATTTACGTCCACCATACCGTGCAACATGAGCAGATTCCCTTTTAATCCGTCCGCGAAATACATCGGTGAACTTCTCCTGTAAGCCAACGGATCTAGAGAAGGAACATTCAATATATTGGAGGTATAGCCATGATTATAATGTGCCCAATCGGTAACTGATCTCAGAGCAGCTCCACTTTTGAAGGTATTATTTTCATTAAATAAAGCCATAAGGGTTATAAAACCGCCATAAGAACCACCGTAGATACCTATTCTTGAAGAGTCTATATTATGTTTTTCGATAAGGAATCTGGCACCATCTACCTGATCTGACAAATCTTTACCACCCATATATCTATAAATACCTGTTCTCCAATCTCTTCCATAACCTGCACTCCCTCTATAATCAATATCAAGCACGGTATATCCTTTGTCAACTAAAAGATTATGAAACATATACTCTCGGTAATAAGTACTCCACCATTCATGATCCGACGTAGAATACGTAATTTGAATAGTTTTGGCATTCGGTTTATTTTCCTGAACAAAAAGTTCCCAGGGTGTATTGGAGGTAGAAAATCTGATAGCTAAATATTTTTCGTCCGGTGAAATAGTTACCTCTGCATTTCCTACCCCGGAGGTCAATTTCACCAGATTTTTACTCGCAATATTGAGTTTATAAAAATGTTGCTGATGAGGTCCTTCCGCATTGGCAGTTAGATAAATATGTTGCCCGTCAATGGATAAGCGGGTATTTAATACTTCAAAAGAACCTGAAGTAAGCTGCGAAACAGATTTAGATTTTACATCGTACAGATAAAGATGAGAAAAGCCAGTTTTTTCAGATTGAAAGTAAAATTGCTCCCCATTGGGCAACCATTCTATATTACCCACCGCCTGGTCATAACTTTCTATACCAGGGCCACCAATCCATGCAGTGTCGTGTTGATGATCGATTTCCTCCCATTTTCCACTGGCAGGATCTAATAAAACCAACCATCTATCTTTATGATCTAAGGAACGCACTACAAAAAGGGGTTGATTTTTACTACTCCAAACGGGGCCGTTGATAACGACAGGTTTTGGCTCAGGAAAGGTATCCACAAAAGGATTTTTTGGATCCTGATACCATTTCAGATATTCCGGTTTTTTATAAATCCCTGATAATTTCTTGACATTCAGCGTATAAAACGAATCTTTTTCTGTTAAGAACACGCCCATCTCGTAAGTAGGCTGAGGAAAGCCCACTTTTTCCCTGGAGCGGAGATTGGTTGTAAAACCTGAATTAGTAACAAAATCAGGCACTTGAGTTTCTTTACCCGCATTTTCTGTTACCAATTTGCAAGCAACAAATTTTAAGTCAGGACTATGGGACATTTGCACCAATCTTTTGTTCTGCAGAAAAAAAGGTTTAGGTAAAAAAAGGTTAGATTTAGGTTCCTCCCTCTTTCTTTTATCTGCTATCGCTTTCCTGTCCTCCAACACATCAAATAAATCGAGCTGTTCCTTTTCAAGCCATTGCTCTGCCGTGTTTTTTAAAGCAGGAGTAGTAGGTTTTACTTCTGTAAAATGAGTAAGTTGACGCATTGAACCGTCAAATAAATGGATAGCGAAAAGATTATTATTTCGTTGAAAAGTCAACATAGAATCCCCTTTTGCAAAAGCTATATTCGATTCCCTGTCCGAAGAAATAATAAAGGGAGTGAGCGGCCCATCGGGCAAAAATTGTTTATAAATATCTCCCTCCCTTAAAATGAATCTTAGCCCTTTATTTTTAGATATTACACCTCCTGGTGGAAAAGCCAGCCATTTATCGGCGGCTAATTTGACTGGTGCAGTTGAAAATGGCGCCTTCACCTGATAGGTACTTCTCAATGAATCATTATTAGGATTCCATGAAAAGAAAATTTCTTTACTGTTCGGGTGCCAGAAAATGCCCTCCGGCGAATATCCTATATATTTTTCACCAGACATAATTGCTTTTAAATCAAGGGCTTGATTTTTATTATTCTGTGCTGATAAAAAGGAGGCAATGAACAGGAATAAGACTGATACTATCAGATTAACCCGAAAAGGAAAATTCGTTTTCATAAATCCATTATTATTTTGACCCAATATAGCCTTTTCAATTAAAAAAGAAAACACATAAAAATAAACTTTAATATGTGATTTTATTTTAATTTGTATATATTTGTCTATATATATTAGGTCATGTACAGATTATTTATTCCTATTTTATGTTTATCTTTTTTCTCAATTAACCTTGATGCACAAGTAGTTAGAATCAAACTAGTTGAAAATAAATCATTTTGTGCTGGTTTTGGCCAGGAAAACGTGGCTCAGGTTAAAATATCAACGGTACCCAACATCAGGATACCGGAAAATGCTGGAACGGTATATACCTGGTATGCCATCCATAAGGAAGGATTCAGGAGTTGGCACACTCCCATAGACCATAGAGCTATACCGCTTCCATGGCCGGGACGTTATGAAGTATATGTGATTATGAAATATATAGACAAAGTAACGCTGTTGCCTTACTTTGCCTTTAAATCGTCGTCTATTTTTGTTAATGCTGACTCGTGTCCTCCTTGAGGACGATGGGAATTAATCGTATTTGAAAGGTAGAACGGAAGAATCCTTTATGGTGGAAAGCGTCATTAACGTTTTAAGTCTTTCAATCTCCTCTATTTGAGAGAGGGTTTTAAAAAGAAGTTGTTCGTAAGTTGGAATATCTTTACAAACAATTTTCATTAAAAAGTCAGCTTCTCCGGTAATAATATAACACTCTACAATTTCGTCGATCTCTTGCACTTTTGCCATAAAATTATTTAGGGCATTATCTTTTTGCCAGGCTAAAGAAACCTGAACAAAAGTCTTTACATTCAAACCAATGGCTTGCTGATTTACTTTTGCGTGATAACTTTGAATGATTTCTGTGTTCTCCAACTTTTTAACCCTTTCCAGGGTTGGGGCTGGCGATAACCCAATTTTTTTAGATAAATCAAGATTAGTTATTTTACTATTTTCCTGAAGAATATGTAAAATTTTTAAATCTGTTTTATCTAACTTTTCTAAAGACTCTTGTGCAGGTAAATTATTCATGGGTTATTAGTTGTTTTTTAGAATTAAACGCAAAAGAACAAATAATATTACAAATACGCTAAAATTTAAATGTTAATTCCCAATTAAATTTTAGCGTATGGTATAAAAAGCAGACTATGGAAAAATACCTAAGGAATTATAATCACTGCTTATTTTATTAATTGCGTTTACAAAAGCGGCGGTTCTAAGATCTGGAATAGCTGGATTATTTACCATTACCTCTCTTATTTCGCGATAAGCATTGATCATAGTTTCCTCTAAACCAGACCGAACGAGATCAATTTCGTCTGCCCCTCTGGCGATTAATGCAAATTCTCTTTCATTAACATTCCTACCCGTTAATTCCTCCACTAAATGAATCACCTGAGTTAATTGATTTTGATTAAACCTTTTCTCCATTCTACCAAAACGCATGTGAGAAAGATTTTTCAACCATTCGAAGTAAGAAACGGTAACGCCTCCTGCATTTAAATAGACATCGGGAATAATGATAGTACCTTTAGCTAGCAATTTTTCCTGGGCAGGGGCAGTAATTGGACCATTTGCAGCCTCGGCAATAATCTTAGCTTTTATATTATCAACATTATCTGCAGTGATTACACTTTCTAAAGCAGCGGGCACTAAAATATCGCAAGGTTGTTCCAATATTAATTCTCTATCCTTTTTTTCGAAAGTTTTCAATGCGGGAAAGCCAATAATAGTACCATTTGCCTTTCTATAAGCTAATAAAGCATGGACATCGATACCATCAGGATGATAGATAGCCCCTTCCGCCTCACCAATGCCAATAATTTTTATTTGCCCTTCATCCTGAGAAATCATGCCAGTATATGAGCCAACATTACCCATTCCCTGAATAATCATTGTTTTACCCGCGGCACCGGGAGTCAACCCAATTTTTTCCATGTCCTCAGCAAAAGAGCAAGCTTCGCGAATGCCATAGAAAACACCCCTACCGGTTGCCTCTGTTCTTCCCCTGATCCCTTGTTGATTTACAGGTTTTCCCGTTACACAACCTGCTGCATCCAATTCGTCCCCTTTGAAAGTTCTGTAGGTATCATAAATCCAAGCCATTTCTCTTGGACCTGTTCCGTAATCTGGTGCAGGAACGTCAATAGCTGGACCTATAAGATTTCGCTTAATCAATTCGGTGGTATATCTCCTTGTAATTCTTTCAAGTTCGTCCTCTGTATATTCCCAGGGACTGATTTTAACGCCACCCTTTGCGCCACCATAAGGAACATCGACAATCGCGCACTTATAGGTCATTAAAGCAGCCAATGCCATCACTTCGTCCTGAGAAACATGGTTACTATAACGGATACCTCCTTTTGTTGGCGTCCTATGATGACTATGTTGAACTCTGTAGGCTTCAATAACTTTTACTTCTCCCTTTATTTTAACTGGGAAGTTAATTTGGAATACGGCATTACATACTTTAATTTGTTGCAAAAGCCCTGGAGGCAAGCCTGTATGCTCAGCTGCTCTGTCAAAATAGACATTTACGCTGTCAAAAAAACTAAACTGGTTACTCATCTGATTTTATTTGGTTTTCAAATTTGGTAAGGCGGCGGTCAATTAAAATTAAATATAAGGTTATTCCTAAAAACAATAATAGCATAACCCCGACAACAACATAAATTTTCCCAATACTTCTCATAAAATCAGCGTTGGCTGCTGAAGCTGAAAAAATGGAAATGAATGACATAAAAACTATTAGAATAAATCGGCTCATGAAATTAAGGTTAAAGGTTATATTTTAAAAAAATACTGAGGACAAAATTGTTTCATGCTGAGGGTAAAATGACTGATTATTTTCATAAAAAGAATGATAAAAATCACCTAATCTAAATCTTCCCTTAATTTTTGGAGTCTTAAATACCTGAATTGGAGGGAACTTAGCCAAAATCCAAACAGAGTGAAACCGATAACTGCCGGATAAAAAACCATGCGCATCGTATTGTCTAAATCCTGGGAACCAAAAGCTGGATTACCCCCTGAACCTGGATGAAGGCTATCGGTAAGTCTTGGAATGACATATATCAGGGGAATGAGGGTAGAAAAAGCAAAAATCCCATAAGCTGCACAAACTCTCGCTCTCTTCTCAGGATCTTCAAAAGAAGCCCTTAAAATAAAATAGGCAGCATAGATTAATAAGGCAACCACGGTCATATTCTGTTTTATATCCCAACTCCAATAAGCACCCCAGGTATTTTTTGCCCAAAGTGCCCCGGTTATGAGACCAAGTAATCCATAAAATATACCTGTTTGGGTATAAGCTTCTGCTTTTAAATCAGATTCAGCGTCTCCCTTTCTCAAATATTTTATACTGTGAATAACTGCAAATAAAAAAAGGAACATCATACCAAACCAAAGCGGCACATGAAAATATGTGTTCCGAATGGTTTCGCCCAGAATATTCCTGAACGGAAAAGTAATCTGTCCATTATTTGAAAAATCCTCTGGCTTAACCCAGGGAACTTCTTCCGTAGCTAATACTTTCTCTGTCTGGGTTAAAAAAATCGCTGAGGGCAACACGGAAGTACCGTCAGTCTCACTATCAATTAAGAGGGTTACCGCCTGAACTTCTGTATCTTCAGGTAAATTATTAGGAATGGAAAACGTCAGATTCATTCTTCTTTCATCCAAAGCGACCATTTCCGAAGCAGCAATAGCCTTCCCGTTGTCCCATTTTAACCAGGCTCGAAGGGAATTCCCAGCTTCTTTAAAATGCGTATTGTAACCTGTTACTTGAATTTTTAAAGTTTCCCCCGCATTTCCATAAGAAGGTTCGACAGATTCAATACCTGATTTTAAGGGAATTAATAAACCGGCTATGATAACATAAACGATTAAAATAACCCCTGAAAATTTCCAAATTTTGCCCTTTTCAATCATGATAATTCATTTAATCTCTCCAGATGAATGGAAATAACAACAATGCAACCCCACATAATAACAAATCTATGGCCACTAATATCGCAAGGTCACCGCTAACTGCTGTGTCTTGTATGAGCCTTAAAGCGTGCGCCGATATTTTTACTAACATCAATATAATTGGTATTATTAATGGAAAACTTAACACAGCGAGCAGCGTAGAACTTTGATTACTGGCCGCCACAAGTGAGGCTAGAAAGGTGAAAGTAACTGAAAATCCGAAACTTCCTAAAAATAAAATAAGTAGAAATAAACCCATATCTTTTACAGGATTATCTCCGAAAAATATAAATAAACCCCATATTAATAAACTTAATACTAATAGTAACAAGGTATTATAAACTATCTTTGCTATTAAAACATGAGATGGGTTTAATAAACTGTAATAATACAGCACCCTGTTTCCTTTTTCCTGAACAAAACTTTTGACCATGGCATTGACGGCAACAAACAATAGAATAATCCAGAAAAGGGTATTCCATACATTGGGTTGTATCTTGACAAAAGTTTCATACACAACAAATAAAGTGGAAATTACATACAAAAATATACCGCTGATAGCAGAACGAGTTCTGAACTCTAACAAAAACTCTTTTCGCAACAACAATAAAATGAAATGTAAATCCTTCATATTCAATTTCTTAAAAAAGAAAACTCCTCCTAGATTTATTCATGAACACAAATATAAACTACTATCATCAATCTTTGCCATAGTTATGCTGCTATCTTCTGCAAATATCAATGAAGACTGGTTAATGGTGAAGGCCAAACAAGGAGATGGGATAAAAAAATTATTAGTCCGTTACCATTTAGATACCCACTCATGTAATGAGGAAAAATTTCTATCCCTGAATAATTTATCTCCCGAGGCTGATCTAATCCTTGACAAAACTTACCTTTTGCCTATTAAACAGGTTAGCTTTGACGGAAAATCAATAAGGTCAAGCTTAGGGATCACGGAGTTTGAGAAAGCAAAGGAAATTGAAAAATACAATGAACAACTTGTTTCAGATGGTATTAAATCAAAGCCATTTCAAGTAGATAAAATGCTATGGATTCCGCACCATTTTTCACCTTGTAATTTGCCAGTTACCTCAACCGAAAAAGGTTTTCCGATTTTTGGAAAATATGAATCAACGCCGATCCTTTCTGATGTTTTAAAAGGTAAAATATTTTATATTATCAGTGGCCACGGCGGTCCTGACCCAGGTGCTCAGGCGGTAAAAAATAGTCACACGCTTTGTGAAGACGAATATGCTTATGATGTTGGCTTGAGACTTTGCAGAAAACTTATTCAGGAAGGAGCTATGTCCTACATGATTACCCGGGATGGAGATGACGGTATCAGAGATGATGAAATATTACTTTGCGATAGAGATGAAACGGTATGGGGCGGTGAAAAAATCCCTTTGAGTCAATTAAAGAGATTGGAACAGCGGATAGATATAGTAAAATCACTGTTCGAAAAAAACAAAAAAATAGCACCCAATGGTCAGTATCTTTTAGAAATTCATGTTGATTCAAGGCATACAGAACAGCAAGTTGACCTTTTTCTTTACCATCAGGCGAACAGTCAAGTTTCACATCAAATGGCCAATAATATTCAT
>JAJTER010000094.1 GCA_021299835.1 Saprospiraceae bacterium
ACAATATTTGCTAATAACTTGGGGGAAAAAAGAATTCGTTTCTGATGCGTTTCGTCGTCGGCAATAATGGCACTGCGGCCAACTTCGCTTCCCGTACCAGCTGTTGTGGGAATAGTTATAAAGGGAGGAACTTCATTGGTGACAAAAACGTCACCCCCAATAAGGTCATCATATTTGAATAAATCTTCTCTATGATTTATACTTAAAACAACGGCTCTGGCAACATCAATGGCAGCACCGCCGCCTAATCCAATGATGGCATCACATTTATTTGAATCAAAGGCATCGCGACCTTTGAGCACATCAGATTTGACGGGATTCTTATGGATATCATGAAAAACGGCGATGGAAATTCCTTTTTGCTGAACATCGCGAATCAATGTATGGGTAAAATCGAGGGTAGCGATGATTGGATCAGTTACCAATAAAGGGTGCTTAATATCTTTACTTTTAAGATAGCCAGCAAGTTCAGTAACGGCACCTGCACCGAATCGAATAATGGTTGGAAAATTAAATTGCACCATAAGATTTAACTTCAGATATGTCTTTATATAATTTCAAAATAACGTTTATATTCCCAGTCAGTGACTGCTTTGAGATGTTGTTTCCATTCCCATTCTCTGGTCATAGTAAAATGGTCAACGAAGGTATCTCCGAATAATTCCCGGGCCACGGGAGAGTCTTTCATTTTCCGGGTTGCCTCAATCAATGTACCTGGAATATTTTCATTCCCCGTTTCCTTGTAGCCATTGCCAACGGTTTGGGGCTGATGTAAATGCAGTTGATTTTTGATGCCATATAGTCCGGAAGCCAGACAGGCTGCCATGGCTAAATAGGGATTCACGTCACTGCCAATAACCCTCGTTTCAATTCTATATAGTCCGGAAGCCAGACAGGCTGCCATGGCTAAATAGGGATTCACGTCACTGCCAATAACCCTCGTTTCAATTCTTGTAGCAGTGGCACTGCCAGCCAACACACGAAGAGCAACGGTCCGGTTATCGATGCCCCAAGTAAGAGTAGTTGGCGCCCAGGCACCTTCCACCAAGCGCTTATAGCTATTTATGGTTGGGGCAAACATAGGTAAAATATGAGGAAGGCAATAGAGTTGCCCAGCCAGATAAGAACGGGCGAGGTCACTAAGTTTTTGTGGATCATTTTCATCATAAAAAAGATTTCTCCCACCCTCATTATTCCAGAGACTTTGGTGAACATGTCCTCCGCAACCCGGGAGATTTTCATCTATTTTAGCCATAAAAGTGGCCATAATACCATGTCTGTACGCTATTTCCTTAACTGCCGTCTTAAACAAAACCGCCCGATCAGCGGCTTCCAAAATACCCGAATATTCAATGGCGGCCTCATAAGTACCTGGTCCTGTTTCTGTATGCAAGCCTTCAATGGGAATGCCGAACTGAGTCAGGCCATCAAACAAGGCATTAAAATAATCCTGGTGTAAGGAGGTTCGTAAAACAGAATAACCAAACATACCCGGGGTCAAAGGGCGTAGATTTTTATACTGTTTATCGTTGGCAGAATGAGGAGTTTCCGAAAAATTAAACCATTCAAATTCTTGGGCGAAAATGGGGGTAAAACCCATATTATTTGCGGCAACGCGCGTATTTTTAAGTAATTGCCTTGGACAGACCGCTGCTGCATGACTGGATAGGGGATCCATTTCACCCAGGAAAAATGGAAGGTCATTTTCCCAGGGAATTTTCCTGAAAGTATGTACATCCAACACGGCGGGACTATCGGGAAAACCTGCATGCCAGCCACTTATTTTACCTTTATCATAGAGCGCATCTTCCATGTCCCAACCAAAGATAACATCACAAAATCCCATCCCTTTTTCAATGATGGAGACAAATTTTTCCGAGGAAATATATTTGCCTCTTAAAATGCCGTCGATATCGGCAACGGCTACTTTTACCCTTTTGGCAGGATGATTGGCAACGTATTTTAAAATGCTGGCTATGTCCATGATTTATAATATGTTTTTTTTAAGCCTTAAAAATATAAATACGCTAATTAGCATGATGCTGAAAAATAACAGGAACAAAACGAGATTAAAAACGATCATAGCAATCAATGCTACCAGGGTGATGATGAGCGCAGTATAAGGAAAAAGAGGATAAAATGGAACTTTAAATGGTCGAGGTAGTTCCGGTTCAATCATTCTCAATTTTATTAGGGAGATCATTGAAAAGAAATACAAAAACAGGGCACCAAAGACAGCAATAGTTATTATTTCCGCTGTTTTTCCCGTTAATAACGCTAAGATTCCGATGCCCATATTTAATAATAAGGCATTGGCAGGTGTGTGAAATGTCGGATGTATTTTACCAAAAACAGGTGGGGCAAAACGCACCTTACCAAATTCATAGCTAGCCCTTCCCGCCGCAAGAATAAGTCCGTGGAAAGAAGCAATAAGTCCAAATAAACCTACAGTTATCAGCAAATGGTATAGGAAATTATTTTCACCTACAATATTTATTAAGGCTAATGGTAGGGGAGAATCAGAGGTGGAACCGTCAGCTCTATATACAATATTTTCCCAGCCACCTACACCAACTGCGCCAGCAAAAACCAATAGACACAAGACGATTAAAGTAATTAAAGCAGAGCTAAAGCCTACTTTTATGGTTCGCTGAGGATTTATAGTCTCCTCAGCAACATTAGCAACCCCTTCAAGGCCTAAAAAAAACCAAATGGCAAAGGGAAGGGCTGCAAATATGCCGGAGATACCATTAGGCAACGAATTTTCGAAGAAGGCGTCGGAAGAAAAGTCGGGAAGGGTAATACCGGCAAAAAGTAACAATTCACCAACGGCAAAAAGAGTGATACCCAGTTCAAAAAGAGCGGAAATTTTGACGCCTCGTATGTTAAGCGCCGTGAAAAGAATATAGCTAATGATCGATATGACAATAATGGGTACGGAAGGGAAAAATAAATTAAAATAAGCGCCAATAGCAAAAGCAATCGCTGGTGGGGCAAATATAAATTCTATGTTTTGGGCCATCCCGGCAACAAATCCCCAGGTATCACCAAACGCTCTTCTTGTATAATCGAATCCACCTCCAGCTTTGGGAATAGCCGAAGCTAGTTCGGCATAACTAAAAGTAAAGGTGATATATAAAATAATAATGAAAAAAGTAGCTATCGCCAATCCCAGGGTTCCCCCTTTCTCCAGACCCAGATTCCACCCGAAATACATACCTGAAATAACATAGCCTACCCCCAATCCCCAAAGCATAAGGGGGGTTAACGTTCTGCTTAATTTTGCTTCCTCCTCCGGCGAGACTGATTTTTTCATGTTGATTGGGTATGACACGAAGTTATCAAATTCTTACGATAAGCGGAATTAAAAAGGAATATTAAGTCGATTTATCTTTTATGCCTTTACTTAAGGCATATTTTTTTAAATTTTCCCTTAACATTTTTCGTGCTCGAAATAATCTGGAACGAATCGTCCCCATCGGTAATTTTAAAATTTCAGCTATCTCCTCATAACTGAAATCCTCAAGATCACTAAGTAAAAGCGTTATTCGGTAAGTGTCGCTCAACTGATAAATGGCTCGGGTAACCTCGTCGTCCAATAAAGAATCAAATATTTCTTCTCTTAAGTCGGTGGCGTCAGGAAGCTCAATTTTATCTTCAAAATTAACTTCCTTTGGGAGTCGCTTCTTTTTTCGATAGGCATTAATATAGCTATTTTTTAAAATGGAAAACAACCATGCCTTAGGATTTGCATCTCTTTGAAAAGTATCTATCGATTTGAATGCCTTTAAAAGCGTTTCCTGAACTAAATCTTGTGCATCTTCCTCCTGCCTGGTCAGATGATAAGCAAAGGAAAATAAAGATTCTACGAAAGGAAGAAACAATTCTTCAAATTTTTTATCCTCTTGAGGCATTACTTTTCGATATTTCTACAGAATTGATAAAAAAGACCTACTTTTGCAAATCTATGAAAACAAGAACAATTCTTTTAGGTTTATCTGTGCTGCTTAGCACATTGATTTTCTCCGGCTGTAAGGGCGAGTTTGAAAAGATTCGTACCTCAGGGGACGCAGAGCGTTTGTATACTGCTGCGATGGATTATTATGAAGATGAGGAGTACCAAAAATCTCAAACACTGCTTGAGCTAATCATTAGTAGTTACCGCGGTAAAAAGGAAGCGGAAGAGATTTATTATAAATATTCTTTCACTTTTTATTATTTGGGGAATTATACTTCTGCCTCCAGCTACTTCAAAAATTTTACGCAGACTTACGGAAATAGTCCCCTAAAAGAAGAGGCAGATTTTATGTCCGCCTACTCAAATTACCAATTATCTCCTAATTTCAGGCTGGATCAAACGAATTCTTTGCAGGCAATTAGTGAGTTACAACTCTTTATAAATACTTATCCCGATAGTGAAAGGGTTCCTCAGTGTAATGAACTCATTGAAAGAATGCGTGATAAACTGGAGGAAAAAGTATTAGATGAGGGTCGTCTTTATTTTAATATGAGGAGATATAACTCGGCTATTCAATCTTATGAAAATCTATTAAAGGATTTTCCAGAGACTGATAATGCCATGAATATTCGCGTGATGATTATTCGTTCCGCTTTCTTGCTGGCGGAAAATAGTATCTACGAAAAGCGTAAAGAACGATTGGAAGACGCGCAAAAAAGAGTAAACGAGTTTTTGCGGAAATATCCAAAGTCAACTTACGTTAAGGAAGTAACTAACTTCAAAGAGGAGATTATTAAAAAGCTTAACTTATTTCAATAATATGGATATTAAAACTAAAGTTCAGGGTGTTGACCCAAATGTTCAACCTCGCGATATTGACGGTATATCTGCGAAAGCAGCCAATATTTACGAAGCATTGGCCATTATTTCTAAGCGCTCTCAACAGTTAAGTGTTGAGCTTAAACGCGAGCTAAATAATAAGTTGGAGGAATTTGCCGTTAGTTCTGAGACCATTGAGGAAATCAGCGAAAACAAAGAGCAAATTGAAATTTCTAAATTCTACGAGCGCCTGCCTAACCCTTCTATTATCGCTTTAGAAGAGTTCATCCGCGGTGATATAGCTCACCGTTATGTAGAAAAAGAAATTGAGGATTAATTAAGTTCCAAAAAATGATATCATGAGACTAATACTGCTTTTTTTATTATTTAGCGTTTCAGTCCATGCTCAGGAATTTAACTTTTCTGTAAAAATAAATACCCAAAAACTACAGACGGTAGATCCAAAAGTTTTTCTTACGCTGGAACAAAGTATCAATGAGTTTCTCAATACTACCCGGTGGACAGAAAATAATTATCAGCCGTTTGAACGTATTAAAGGTAATTTTTTACTTACCATTCAGGAAGAATTATCCACTACTTCCTTTAAGGCGGAATTGGCTATTCAAGCGACAAGACCCGTTTTTGGCGCTGGCACTTATGCTACTACGTTGATTAACCATATTGATAAAGATTTTACTTTTTCGTACGAACAGTTCCAGCCTATTCAGTATTCCAAAAATACCTATGTTGACAACTTGAGTAGTGTATTGTCATTTTATGCGTTTGTTATTTTAGGTCTTGATGGTGATTCTTTTGCCTTGAATGGAGGTAATCAGGCGTTTCAAAACGCTTTTGATATTATTTCAAATGCTCCTCAGGGAAATGGTACAGGATGGGGTACCGACGGTAGTAGAAATAGATATTGGTTGTTGGAAAATATTCTTTCTCCACGTTGCAGAGCCTACAGAGAAGCAATGTACATTTATCATCGCCTCGCCATGGATGTAATGCACCAGGATGCAGCTAAAGCAAGGGTAATTTTAACGGAAGCTCTTACAAATATTGAAAAAGTCAATATGGCCTATCCAAATGCCATGATTACCCAAATTTTTGTTAATGCCAAGGCATTAGAACTAACTGAAATTTTTAAAAGGGGAACCCCTGAGGAAAAAGATATATTTTCCAGGGTGCTCATGCGTATCGACGCCCCTAATGCGGATAGGTATCGATCTATTCGATGATTATTTAATCCGTATAAATGGTTCTACAAAATAAATATTACCGAACTATTTGGTTAGATGATGATTCCTCAGGTGATGTTTGTGTGTTAGATCAGCGCGAACTTCCTTTTTCAATAAAAATTCTTTCCTTAAGAAATTTAGAAGACGCAGCTTCTGCCATTGAAAACATGGCAGTTCGTGGCGCACCGCAAATTGGCGCTACCGCTGCTTTTGGATTTTATCTGGCGACCAGAGACATGACGGAAGATGTTTCCTTCGCAGATTTTATCTCTTCTGTTTCAAATAGACTTGCCGTTACCCGACCCACCGCAGTAGATCTCTTTTATGCTATTGAATTGCAAAAAAGGGCATTGACTGCTTTGGTTGATCAGCCATTGGATGAATTCGATTCCTTGAAGGAAAAAGCTATCTCCATAGCTTTGAGAACAGCTCAAAAATGGTGCGACGATAGCATAAAGGAATGTGAGGCCATTGGACAGGCTGGCCTTGAAGTAATAAAGAAAATACATGCTAAAACGGGGAAACCCGTTAATATCCTTACCCATTGCAATGCCGGTTGGTTAGCTTGTATTGATATTGGTACAGCTACTGCTCCTATTTATGCTGCTCAAATAGAGGGTATTCCCGTTCATGTATGGGTTGATGAAACCAGACCAAGAAACCAGGGAAGCCGTTTAACTGCCTTTGAATTACAAGAACAGAAGGTGCCTTTTACACTCATTACCGATAATGCCGGTGGCCATCTTATGCAACATGGACTGGTTGACATGGTCATAGTTGGCACGGACAGGACTACACGAAATGGAGACGTAGCTAATAAAATTGGAACTTATCTGAAGGCATTAGCCGCTTTTGATAACCAAATTCCTTTTTATGTGGGTTTGCCTTTGTCTTCTTTAGATGCCAATATCGCTGACGGGGTAAAGGAAATACCCATTGAGGAACGCAGTCCGGATGAGGTGCATTGGATAGAAGGTTGGAATGGTACAAAAATAGAAAAGGTACGTATTTCACCCTTTGATGCCCCAGCGGCAAATTTTGGTTTTGACGTTACGCCTGCCAGACTTATTACCGGGGGCTTAATTACCGCTAAGGGTATTTGTCCGGCAAATGAGAAGGATATTAGCCATTTTTTTGGATTATGATAGACGAAGGTTATATTAAATATGAGGCAATCTGGCATCCTTCCCCGCCTTTTGAGTCCTCAGTAACAGAATCTTTGATTGTTCACCGGCAATTAATGCTTAAATATGACCTTATTGGCGCTTATCCCGACGGCATTGGCTTTGGAAATATTAGTCAAAGAAATGGTCAATCCAATTCGTTTGTGATTTCGGGTTCTGCTACCGGCTCAGTACCAATGCTTTCCAGCGCCCATTTTTCTTTGGTTTTAAAAACCGATCCTATTCTAAATAAACTTTGGTGCACAGGGCCTCATATTGCTTCCTCAGAAGCGATGAGCCATGCAGCATTTTATACTATTTTACCCCATATAAATGCCGTGATTCATGTTCATCATGAAAAATTATGGCAAAAATATCTTTTTACCCTGCCAACAACCGCTGCTGAAGCAACGTATGGCAGTCCTGAAATGGTGAAGGAAATTGAAAGATTATTGAGTGACCCAACAGTTGCTGACGGGAATCTGATGTTTATGGCCGGACATACCGATGGCATTTTTGCTTTCGGTACTGACCTGGAGGGAATTTCAGTTAAACTTATTCAACTGCTTTCCACCCTTTAAGCAGGTCGGAAAAAGACACTTTCTGTCCTTACTCTCTCAGTTAGCTTATTAAAATGCAGCATACCTTGCATCAAAAAATAAATGCTGCGATGTCTCCTTTTGCTAGTTCTGTTTTTAATAGCGAATGATTCCTTTTCTCAAACTTCTTCCACTCTGGGTGTACATGAGGTGAAAGAAGATTGGATGCAAAAGGGACAGGATTATTGGGTTATTCCCATTGGTAATAAAGGCATTTATAGAATTTCAACAGAGGAGCTGGTGAAAAATGGCTTACCTCATTTAAATGATACGTCTAATTATCAATTCCAACTCTATGCATTAGGAGTTCCCATTCCTTTTTTTATCCATCATGCAAATACGGTTTCACCCATTTCCTATTTGGAGTTTTATGGAGAAGGAGATGAAGGGAAATCAGATGATTTGCTCTTTAATAAAACATTGCCCCGGCTAAATCCTCTTTATAGCTTATTTACCGATACTACCTATTATTTTTTAAGCTGGCAACGAAAAGAAAATCCGACAGCACCTCTGGTAATTATGAGACAGATGCCCTTTATTAAAAATTGGACGCCTGGCATTGTTTATTTAAAGGAACAAGTGGTCTATAATGACAGGCCGATGAAGGTATTTAATAAATGGGTCGGCGTCGATTGGGCCACTTCACAGTTTGAAAACGAAGGCTTTGCTTCCGATTGGTACAATACGCTTATTACTAATATTTTATCTCCTGGTATTAAAAATTATAATCATAAGATGCCCGTCCAGGAAAGGGCTCCTGCTACCCTTAATATTCATCTGATAACCAATGATTTCGATGAGCCCCACAGGTTACAATTTTTCATTAATGACTCTTTTATAGGTTCGGATACATTTTCCTCATCAAAAATTAAGAATTATGAATTTAATGTGAATACTGAGGTACTTCGAGAGCATAATTCAGTCATAGTAAAAACTACCAATGGCGAATATGATAAATTTGCTATCGGATGTGTGACGCTTGCATATCCAGCCGTTGAAACCCCTTTGTCACATACCTTTGAGATATTAAACGGGGATAATTATTTGCCAAGGGGCATACAAACCAATGAGAAATCAACGCAGATAGTTGTTTGGAACTTAAATGGCAAGGAGGTTCACTATACCCAAACTGATGAAAATGGCTTGTTTTTTATGGCCATTCCTCCGAAAGAGACACAATATCAATTTTTTATTCTAGCCGAGAAAGGGGTATCCTGGGTCTCCCTTCCTAAAATTTCCTTCTCTCCCCATGATTTACCTCCGATAGATATTGACCTGTTATTGATATCCAATGCTCTGCTTACCCTCGATAAATTGGGCAATAATCCATTGGCAGACTATGCGGAGTATAGAAAAAGTATGGTGGGTGGAAACCTTTCCCCGTGGATTTCAGACATTAAACAGCTCGAAATGCAATATGCTTTTGGTATTCCAAATCACCCTTTAGCTATCAGAGGGTTTATAAACAGGTTAATTCAAAGAAATTATCTGTTAAAAGGTATTTTATTAATTGGAAAAGGCAGAGAGTACAGAGATATTCGCAAAATCCGGGTTCTTAATGACTTGTTGTCAGAAGAAGATCTTCCCTCTTTACTTCCCACCTGGGGTTATCCGGGAAGTGATGCCATGTTAGTCAGTTCCTTTGAAAATGATTTGCCATGGACAACCTTTGGTCGGATTCCAGCTATTTCCCCAGAAGAAGTAACCCTTTATCTAAAAAAGGTGATCCTTTTTGAAAAAAACAGAGAATCAAATGAGGTAAATCCTGCCTGGGTTAAAAGCGTGATTCAATTGGGCGGTGGAACCTATGAACCCGAGAAAAAGTATATCAGAGAGGTACTAGCTAATTACACTAAATTGTTAGATGCACTGCCCTGGTCACCCAACGTGACCTCTTTTTTTAAGGAAAACGATGAACCTATTTTTGTTCCGTATTCTCAACAATTTTTTGATAAGGTAAATAAGGGCATTGGATTAATCATTTTTCTTGGACATTCTACCGCAGGCACCTTCGATTTTAACATCGACAATCCCCGTTTGTACGAAAATGAGTACAAGCAACCCTTTTTTTTATCGCTGGGATGTTATGCTGGAAACCATTTTACTTCATTCAGGAGTCAGGGCGAACGATTCATTTTTTATCCCGAAAGTGGTGCCATTGCTTTTGCAGCAACCAGAGGTGTCGGTTTTTTACATTTATTAGCGGAAATGGGAAGTGTTGTTCTTGAACAAATAAAAGGGGAGGACGGCTTTCCCGCCTGGGGGAAAGTCATACATAATGGCATATTGAAGTTAATGATAGGCGATAATAAACCGCTGCAGGCTATGGCACAACAGTTAACTTTTCAAGGGGATCCTCTCGTTTATTTGCCTGTCCCTTTGTCTCCGAAACCTGATTTTTTACCTCATTCTTTCAGTGTTTTTCCTTTTCCTGTATTAGTTACTTCTGATTCAATGCAGCTGGAATGGAAAATTTCACACCTGGGTTTAGAGCCACTTGATGCCCTTAAGGTTGAAATATCTATGAGGGGTTTGGATGAAAAAATCCTTTTTGTAGGATTTATTCCTTTGCAAACTTTTGATAACAAGGTAAAATTAGTGCTTCCCATTCCATCAGACGTATTGAAGGGGGAGTATAGATTATTTGTTAAATATGTTCAACAGAGGTGGTTAAATGGGATGGGTGAAACCAAGGAGGAAAGTATAAATATATCCTATTTTCATGACGATGGTGAGGAAGGATATCCCTTGCAGGTGGAAAACAGACTTTTTATTCCCTTATCCCCCATTGACAATGGAATTTTAAAAGTGGGAAATGAGTTTTCTCTGTTTAGAGCATCTGACGAATTATCATCCCAGGAAATTCAAATGGAGTGGAAGGGCAGTGGGGTAGCTGGTTTGAACCAAAATGTTGATACCACATTGATGATTAATAAAGATATCTTTTATCAATCGTTAATTTTTAAAGAAGATAGTTCTGTCTTACATGGTTTGGTTCCTTTCCCATTGATTTTGGATGAAGTGTACTACTGGCGTGCTTATCCTAAAGAAACAAGTGATTTTATTTTAAGTAATTTACCCTTTCAATCATTTACATATAATAATAATTCTTCACATGAAATTAGTTTAAGTACCCAACGTCAATTGAATGAGGGAAAATTAGAGGGACTACAATGGCAACAGAAAAAAGATGATGCACCAGATTGGGTTTTTTCTACTGTATTTAACACAGTGCTTATTCGAAATAAATGGAACGATGTGGAGAACCCTCCCTCATTTATACATAACGGGCAACCCATTGGCTCACCCTGGCCCTGGTTGCTAACAGCGGCTATCCAGGTGATGGTTTGGGATACCATAGAAGGTCATTGGATAAAAAATCCACCGGGAGGTTTATTTCATGCTAAAAGTAATGGCAATGCTATGAATGCCTGGGTATTTGATACCCGAAATGCGGAAGGTCGTCAGGGACTTATCTCTTTTCTTGAAAATGGTATTCCTACCGGTGCCTATGTTTCTGTTTATTCTGCTCAGGAAAGGGAAAATGGTGATTATCGCCCTGAGTATTGGGAAGCAGATGCCCTTGAATATGGAAAAGATATTTTTTCTGTATTAGAAAAATTTGGTGCCACCAAAGTCAGGGAGCTCAAGGAAAGGGGAGCTGTTCCATATATTTTTCACTTTAGGAAGGGCTTTGGTAAACTGGACGAATCTATAGCTCTTTTTGCCAATGATATTATTTACGCCCAATGTAACCCATCAAAAGTTTGGCATAAAGGTTCTTTTACCAGCCCCTTACTGGGTCCGGCTCTTTCGTGGAGGGAATTACAAATAGATTTTAAAGAAAAAGTGGGCATTTTTGACACAATAGATATACTCATATCTGGTTTTAATCCCTCTTTTCCCCATTTTAAACCCGTTCTGTTCGAGAAAAAGGCAATCTCTCAAGGGTTTAAACAATGGAATGTTAATACAAACGATTTTTTCTTAAGTGAAATAGATAGCTTATTGGCTGTGAAACTAGGTATCTCAATAGGCCAACTTAATAAAACGCGTTGGCCTTTCCTACAATTAAAATTTAATATTACTAACCGGTTGACACGAACACCCTTGAGTTTGGATAAAATTCAAGCGGTGTTCAATCCTTTACCAGAGGTTAAAGTCAGCTTGACCCCCAATATATCGTATGATTCCACCCTTAGTACTTCAGAATTTTTAGCCTATTGGCAGCTGGAAAACTTAAGTTCCTTTACTACTGATTCGCTCAGACTTTCCTATAAAATAGAGCAAGGAACTACCGTAATTTCGGATCATACCTTGACTTTTAGCCCTTTGCTTCCTTTTGAAACGCTTAAGATTCCCTGGCAGTTATCGTTGGCAGATTTAGAGGGGGAGATAGATTTAGCCTGGCAGTGGGGATTGCCGAATAATGATTTTCACCCTAATAATAATAAAGGAAAAGTAAAAGGTATTAAGCTGCCCAACAAATATAAAATATCCCTTTCCCTTCAATTGGATGGCGAAATACCTCAACAAGGAACCTTTATTTCTCAAAGACCAGAATGCATTATTGAAGGTATCATGACGAGTATTAATGAGAAGGAAAAAGTTGATTCACCTGAAATTATAGCTTTTTTAACCCTACCAAATGGATTGCTGAAACCGATTGTTTGGGATTATGAAGGAGTGAAAATGGATATTGAGTCAATAGACAACCGGCACAAAATTAGCATCTTTTGGCAGCCCTTTTTTAGCGAAGAAGGAACTTACAAAATTCAATTAAGTATGGACAAGTATAGTGAAACCTGGATTTTTGAAGTGGCGAAACCACAAAAATTTACTCGTTTTGTTAACTATCCAAATCCATTCTCTACCTGGACCAGATTTCATTATTCTTTGAGTGCTGGTGTTGACATTCTTCAATATAATATTCAAATTTTTTCA
>JAJTER010000016.1 GCA_021299835.1 Saprospiraceae bacterium
GTATGAATGGACCAGGCAACCGGATATGGGTAATCAAAAGTATGATGAGTGTACCATTTTAAGGTATGAGCTACGGCTTTTGTTGAATATTGAGACCAAAGTGGATTACCTTCTTTAGGATAAGCGGACATGGCCATAACTACGGTGCCATTTTTCTGAGCTACCCCCATGGCATCCCAGATAAATTTCCTGGAGGAAGCAAAGGCAAAATCACGTACATTATTAGCTTGAAAAACCCATGTTTTCTCGGTTTTTGCTCTGGTCAATTCAGCCGCTCTTGCCTCCGTTTCTGTAACAATAGCCATTGGGTTAATTCGTTCCGATTTAGCTTTTTCAAAACGGGTGAACTGATCCTTTGTGAGTACTTCTTTAGGGTTTGTTAAAACGCCTGTTGCAGCAACCACGTGATCTGAAGGTACGGTAAGGCTAACGGTATAATTACCAAAA
The DNA here is from genome assembly GCA_021299835.1 of Saprospiraceae bacterium. Taxonomy (GTDB): domain Bacteria; phylum Bacteroidota; class Bacteroidia; order Chitinophagales; family Saprospiraceae; genus BJGN01. The sequence goes on from JAJTER010000016.1 coordinate 448, forward strand.
GCAAGAGTAAACTCACCAGCCCCTAAAAATTGTTTGTTTTGCCAGCCCTCTATATCGTCATAAACACACATTCTTGGGAAAAACTGTGCGATAGTATATAAATAATTATTATCCTTTGGAAAATATTCATAACCTGATCTGCCGCCTAGTCTGATACGATCATTGATGTTATACCACCATTTGATTTTAAATATATAAGTCTCTCCAGGTTTAACGGGTTTTGGAGGATCTACCCTCATCATGGTTTTTACTACAGAATAAGGAATATCTTTTCCTGTAACATCTTTCACAAAATCGAGCTTGAAGCCCCCGTCAAACCAAGGTTCCATGTCCTGAATTTGATTTAAGCTCATTCCTTGTTTCATATTTGAAGGAGCAGTCGAATAGGTATCTGATGTTTTTGATTGTTGGTTCTGATCCATCTGAAGCCAAAGATATTCCAGGTGATCTGGGGAATTATTGGTATATGAAATCGTTTCTTCACCATAAACACGTTGTTTCTCGTCATCGAGTCGTATTTGCATAGTATAGTCGGCTTTTTGCTGCCAATATTGGTGTCCAGGTGCACCTCCCCCTGTGCGGTAAGTGTTTGGGGTTGGTAATTCCGTATATATCTGTCGGAATTTGTCTGTCATTCCTCCCTGACTATAAGCATTGTTTGATGCAAAGCCTAATATAAGGAAAAGGAACATAAGGTTTAAATGATTCATTTTCATAAGATCAAGTAGTTGAGTAGCTAAAATTAAAGTAAAGTTAGGAAAATGTTATTAGTTATTGCTTTTTAGTCTTTGGTAATCGGTAGATAGGGCTAAGAAGTTTATTTTGGTATTATAAATCCTTCCCACTTAGCAATTACAGTAGGTGCTGCACAGTGACTAATCACATTGACACTGGTTCTAACCGGATCAATAAGTACATCTATTCCGAGCAAAAGGCCAAGCGCTTCTGTTGGCAGCCCAAAAGTAGGAAATAATGCTGCCAGAACAACAAAATTAGCTCTGGGAATACCCGCTACTCCTTTGCTGGTAACCTTTAGTATGAGAAGGATTAAAATCTGTTGATCAAAGGATAACGGGATGTTGGCTGCTTGAGCGACAAAAAGGGTTGCCATTCCCAAATATAAAGTACTTCCATTCAGATTTAAGCTTAGACTTAGTGGCGCCACAATACCAATCAGCTTTTTTGGAATGCCATAATTTTCCAGATTAGTTAATGTCTGGGGTAATGCTGCAGCACTGGAGGTAGTGGCAAAGGCAATTAAAAAGGGTTCTTTTATATGATAGATAAAGCGCTTTAATGGTATGTTGAAAACAATCAAACTTCCAAAAAGTACAACAATCAGAAAGAATAATTGAGCTATCCAGGCACTGAAAATAAAAGAGGCTAATCCTGTTAAGGTTTCTGGTCCACTAGATGCGGTAATGGCCATTGCAGCAAATACAGCTGGGGGTGCTAAGAAAAAAATGAATTGGGTGAATTTAAAAGCTATTTCTGCAAGAGAATCTGTAAATTGTAAAACGGGTTTTGCCTTTTCCCCCACAGCTAAGGCGGCTACTCCGAAAATAAAGGAGAAAATAACAATTTGTAAGATATCACCTCTGGCCATGGCATCAATAATACTTGTTGGAAAGGCGTTGACAAGTAAGTCATTTAAAGTCATACTTGTCTGATTTACAGATTCCTGACTATCCAGGTTTATGCCAATACCAGATTTGAAGAGAAGCGATGTAAACCAGCCAATCAGTAGCGCCAGAGTACTCCAAACCTCAAAACATAAAAGCGATTTCCATCCTAATCTACCCAAGTCATTTGCACTTTCCGCATTTCCTAAAGCTCTAATGAGAACACTAAAAAGGATTGGTGCAATAACCGCTTTAATGAGTCGAAGAAATATATCATTGATGAATTTGAAATGTAAGGTTAATTCCGGATAAATTAATCCAAACAGAAGTCCTGAAAAAGCAGCTATGAATAACCAATTTGACAGCGAAATACCTTTGATAAATTCCCAAAACGGCCTCATCGCATTGTTTTATGTTAAATTGATGTAAAATAGTTTATTTAGCGTTATTTTCAAGCCATAATTTAAATTTAATGACCTCGTGATTAATCCCTTTTTATCTATCATCATTTGTACTTACAATCGTCCTGATTTTCTTATGGATTGTATTCAATCTATTGTAAAACAAATGGTTAGTGATGTTGAAATTTTAGTTGTTGATAATTTTGGAGATTTAAAAATCCAGGAAAAGATTCAACAGTTCAAGTATTTAGATATTAATATTCAATACCTATTTGAAAAAAATAAAGGCCTTAGTAATGCCAGAAACAGAGGTTACATGGAGGCTAAAGGCGAATGGGTTCTTTATCTGGATGACGATGCTATTGCTTTTGATTCTTTGTTGGATAGGGTTAAGGAATTAATTCAATTAAATACTTTTGATTGTATCGGTGGCATGTATTATGCCAAATTTAAAAAAGGTAAACCTAAATGGATTTCAGAGGATTATGGGACAAATAAATTGTTTTCAACCGTACTTTCTGAATGCCCTTACTATATTCCTCATGGATGTGTGGTACTTTATAGAAAATCCTTTTTGACGAAATTGAATGGTTTTTCTCATGATTTTGGGATGAAAGGCAAGGATTTTGGTTATGCTGAAGAAACGGAATTACAATTTAGGATCGCTAATGCCGGGGGTAAAATTGGGTTTGATCCGGATTTGAAAATCTGGCATTTCGTTCATGAATATAGGTTAACTGCCTTAAATATGATTAAATTAAATTTTGCATTGGGAAGAGGTCATCGATTTGACTGTGATATTCCTGTTTTACTTAGGTTTAAATTGTTAGTATTCTCCTTTGTTGGTTTATTTATAAAAAGAATACCCGAAGCTTTGTTCAAGTTTGTTTTCATAAAAGATTACCAATGGCAGAGAGCAATCATATATATCTTTGGACCAACAAGTTATCATTTAGGTAGATTTTAGTTTGATGAAAGTATCGGTTATCATTCCTTTTTATAATGCATTTTCTTTTCTTGAAAAGAGTGTTTCCTCTGCCTTGAATCAGGATGAAACAGGCGAATTAATTTTAATTGATGACCATTCTACAGATAATAGCCTTGATTTAGTTAAAAAATTACAGCAAAAAGACGATCGGATTATCATTTTCCAAAATAATTCCAACATTTCCGGTGCGGCTATTTCAAGGAATGTAGGCGTTCATCATGCCAGTCATGAATATATCGCATTTTTGGATGCTGATGATTATTATTTGCCGGAACGATTTACGTCTGATGTTCTTTTGTTTTTAAATAATCCCGATATAGATGCAGTGGTTAATTCTGTTCAAATCAAATTGCAAAAGGGTGAAAAGCAGTTTATTTTAAATTCTTTTTATATACATAATGAATTATTAGGTTTTTCAAGGTCATTTTCGCCAATAGAGATTAACGATTTCATTGCTGGATTTAATTTACACTTGAATGGATTGACCATCAGAAAATCAATTTTTCAAAAAACAGGTGGTTTTGATGGATATCTAAAACAAGCAGAAGACCGAGATTTCTACTTAAGATTATTTTCTGAGGCAAAGGTAATTTCTGCGGATATTAAAATAGCCAAAGCAATATATTTCATTCATACGGAAAATTCAATTCAGAAAATTAACGAAGCGGTTTACTACAGGAGAATGGCAGCAAAAAAGCATTTTTTTCAAAAAATCTCAATAAATTCAGCGTGGTCTTTCAAGGTAAAAAAGTGGAAATCTTTTCTTGAATATGATTTTTTATGGCTATTCAAGAAGGACTTACCATATAAGAAATGGATAAAAATACTATTGCTTCCCGTATTTATATATAGACTTTTTTCTAAAAACGATCCCTTGTTCGATATAAACCGGACCATTCCCCCCACTTCACATAAATGATGCGAAAACATAAGTAACTGTATGCCATTGGAAACCGACAGAAAATAGCGATGTTATTTACTATGGCTCTTGGTATCTTTTTTGGATTGTATTTAACGTGACCTGCCAGAAGCAAAAGCTCGGTCAAACACCTTTTTTTAATAATAAAATGACGAATATCTGAGTGATGCCAGCTGAGAATATCATCCAGGCAGGCTCTGTTATTCATCATATTTTTCACATAATTAGGACCAATACCGCCACTATTGCTCGGATTGTAATGGTAAATGGCTGTCCATATATTTATAACATAAATAGGTTCTATTTCTCCAATTTTCAGTAAAAAGTATAAATCTTCGTTAATATAATATGTAACTGGAAAGGATTTATCATTTAAAAGATTCCTATGTATAGCCGCGGTAGTGAAATATTCAAATGGGTAAGTATTTCCTCCTTTTATTCCTATAATACTTGATTTTTTTGATGGTATCCCGTTTTCATAAATAAGCATCCCCGTTCTAAATACCTTATAGGTATCATTTTTCAAAATGGCTTCATAAAGGGTTTGAAGATGATTCGGTAAGTATTCATCATCGCTGTCTTGAAAACAAATAAAAGTTCCCTTTGCTTTAGAAATTCCTGCATTTCTTGCGGTGCTTCTACCTTGATGATGTTGGTAAAAATAATGTATATTATGAGATGAATAGTTCTGAACCACGGCATTGGTTTCATCCGTACTTCCATCATCTATGATGATTAACTCCCAATTTTTAAATTGTTGATTTAATATACTTTTAATAGGGATGTCTAATTTATCTGCCCTATTATAAGTTGGAATTATGATAGAGAAAAAAGGGTTGCTTTGCATATTAGTTACTTTTTGTTCTTATTTCAGCTTATTTATAAAAATATTATTCTTGTCATTTTTATAAATAAACAACTTAGAGTGTATATAGAATTTTTAAGCATAATTTTTAAAAATCAAAAGTTATTGGTTAGAATTCTATTTGGGCCATTATATGAAAATTTTAAAAGCTTATTTTTTGCATAACCTGGGTTTAAAAAATAAATTACTCTTTTTAAATTCTTTTTTATATGGTAAAGAAATATATTATTTTTCTTGAATTCACCATTTTGAATTGTACTTTTAAAATCAAGCGATTGATATACAATAGGTTTATTGACTATTAATCTAATAAACCCAAAAGTTTCACAACAACCAATTACATGGTCTATAGGAACAATTGGAACAGAAAATAGGGAGATAAATTTTTCTGCACCGGATCTACTAACAATATAAGCATGAGTTCCAAAACTCACCTCCAATGGAATTTGCAGTTTAAATGTAGAAAATTTTTGAGATAGAAAATTTGAACCTAATACACCTTTATCTTTTCTTAACAAGTAATGTCCAAGTAAGATAAAATCAAAATTTAACGTATTGATTGCATTTTCTAACTCAAATATAGAAATCAAAAAGTGCGTATGGAAATAAAAATCATCCTCAAGTACACAGATATAATCATCGTCTGATAATAAAAACTCTTTTAAAACGGAACAATGACTCATATACAATCCTATTTCTCCTCTATTTAATGTTTTGGTTAATCCAAAGCGATAGGTATTGCATGATAGTTCTTGAATATATTTTTCGTTCAGGTCATTTCCATCGACTGCTTTAATTATCTTATAGTCTAAATTAATTGCTGAGCATATAGAATGTGCTCTATCATATTTTTTTTTATCACGTTCTAAATTTATTATTCTAAATTTCATTAAAATAAGTTTTACTCTTGGATCCATTCTGGGTGAAAATCCAACTCAATGATACATATTGATTTCATAGTAGGTCCTCTAACAATTTTGAGAGATTACTCTGTTTATTATCCCAACTTAATTTATCTTTTAAATGAGATGGAATATGTGGTGGTTCGTAAGTTCCGTTGATCCATAATGTATATAATTTCATGAGTTCACGCTTTAATTTTTCCAAATCTTCGGTTTTTCCATACTGATAAACAGATCCAATTTGTAAGGTTTTCAATAAATACGACAAATCGCTATTTTCGATTCCCTTGACCAAAGAAATGATATAATTTCCTGAGCCAATGTATTCATATAATTTTGCGGGTATAGTACCTCCCTGACTATCCTCTGACCAGGTTAACATGAGGTTGATATGGGATTTTTGCTGAATTTCTAAAGAATGATTTCTCTCGGAAATATTTTCAATGTAAAAAGCATTAAATAATAAAGGATAGGTATCACAGAATGACTTCCATTTGGCGATGTCTTTTCCCATATAAATGATTTTCAGCTTACTGACCTCTATTTTTTTAGAAAGTACTAGATGGGTTAATGCCTCAAAAAGCAGGCTTGGATCTCTTAAATCATGATATAGTGACCCAGTATAAGAGATAGTAAATTTTTCAGAACTATGGGTTAAGTTTTCTCGGAAATCTACCCCATTTTCAAAGGTGATTGTTTCATTATTTAATGAATCAATGCTTTTTTTAACTCCGTGGGAAGTGGTTATATTAAGATTTGAATGTTTTAGCATTTTTCGCCATAGGTGATTTTGTAGTCTAGGAATGATTGTATTTTTCCTGATAGAATCATAAGGGGCGTCTTGAAAGCTATTAATCCATATAATGTTAGGATAATTTATTTTAAGTAAGAATCCAATTAAAACATTGGCGGTAGGTCTAAAACTAGTAATTACGAATGTTTTTGCCCTTGTTCTTTTGATTATTTTTTTTGCTTTTCTATAACCGTCAATAAGGTATAATAACCCACCCTCCCCAACGAGTAAATTGAATGGAAGGGACTCATTTGCTTTTATGATCCATTGGATTAATTTATTTTGTTTAACAGATTCAGGATAGTGGGTATTTTTATTCTTTGAATAAAAACGCTGGATGATAGTCCTGTAATCAATGGTGTTTATTAATTCTATAGATTTGAACGAACTCAAATCTGATTCCTCTTTTGGAAGAATTTTTTGATTGGACGTCGTTAAAATGTATAAATCAGAAAAAATTCTATGGAATATTTGAGCTAAATGAAAATTGCGGATAACTCCAACTGACTTTATGGGTGGAAAGTAATAGGAGATAAAAATACAGGTTGAATTTTTAATTTCAGACTCGCCCACCGTTTTTTCCTATAAATGTAAATAAATTTAATAACTAAAGTTTTGCAGTTAATGATAAGAACCTTACAGTGGGATATTTCATTATTCCAAATTGGATTTACCCAGCTTCTTAATGTTACTCTCATTTTCTATCAGTTTAAAAATAATATCTTTTAATCATCACGAAATTCATCAAATTTTTAACATATATCTGAGAGGCTTTTCACAATGAATTCAATAAACTTGCAGCAGCTTTAGGTGACTTAAAAAATTTTATTAAAGCATGTTAAAACAGTTTTTGATAGTTCGATTTTAACATGACTTACTTCAATGAAATAAAATGCTATGAATCAAAGTTTTGGTGTTCAATGCAACCCCAGCCACAATATAATGAGTAAATTGTATTTGGTTCGCATCCTTTACTTGGGAGATTTTTACGCTTAAAAAGCCACTAACGAGATTCAATTATTCAGGTTCAGATAAATTTCATTTTTTTTCCATCCACCGGTATGCTGGTGCTAACATCACCATAGAACTGTGGATGATAAACTTTCTTCTTTTCATCATTACCCAAATATTTTTATTTCACTTTTACTTGCCCACCATGCCCAAAGGATTAGAATGGGTTGTCCAATCAATAAGCGGATCCATGATTTTATCGGGGTCATTTCAATGGATCCAATAATGAATTCCCCTTTTTGAATAAAATAAATATGGCTTGGTATAAAAGCTATCAACATGATTATTATACATTTAACGGCAAATAATCGCGTTCTACTTGGTATAAGTAGTAAAGCCAGGGCAATCTCAAAGACCCCTGCCAGTATATTTATCTCTTTAGCCCATTGAGACAGATAGGGTGGAATAACTGGTAAGTAAAATGTAGGGGATGCAAAATGATTATAACCTGCGAACAGATAAAAACCTATTAATAGAAAGAATAATGTGTTTTGGAGGATATTTGTTTTCATATTTAAATATATTGAATTTTTCGATGGCAATTCATTACGATAGGTTATCTTTTAATTGAGGTGGAATAAAAGATTAACAATCTGTTGGGTTTTTAATTCTTGTGGCCGATGATACGTTATAAGCCCGATTATTTTATGAATTAACAGGGTATCGCTTGCTTCGTATAGTTATTCCCAAAAAGCCAAGTAAGATCCATAAATGTCTGAAATTTTGTATGTCCGTTGAAATGGCTTCCAGCATGAAATAGGAAAAGGAGCAAATGAAAATCCATTTTAAGCCGTTAGAATCAGATAATCCGACGACTTCTTTATATATGGTAAACATTAGGAATAGTAAGGCTAAAAATCCTGATATTCCATATTCTGCCAAGGTCCCTGTGTAAGTTGAAAGGGGGTCGTACACTGGTCTTGAAATGGTCTCTTTAGTTTTTTTGTATTTTAAATTAATGACATTCAATAAGTTACCTCCTCCGCATCCAAGAATAGGGTGTTCAATAAATTCCTTTATAGCATTTTCCTTTTGCACATAGTACCAGGATTTATATAAATAATAATTATCTATCCTTAAAAATGGGATAGCCAGGCCATAAACCTCTTTTTCCCGGAATGGTTTTTTGGTTACCATAATATGGGTTAATAAAATTGAACTTATAATAAGGAAAGCAGCGAAAATCCGGATGAATATTATTCCTTTGTTTTTACTTTTTAAATGCGAAATAAAATATATAACCAGTATAGCTAAAATAAATGGTAGAGATTTTCCATACGTGCCAAGCAACATTAATCCTATAAATACCATCGAAAGAATAAAGTCTCTTTTTTTAATAGGAATAACTTTAATTTTCCCATTCATTAACGCTATAATTATCCAAAAAGGAATACTTAAAATACTAACTAACATTACAGGTTCATTGGTTAACACTTTTAAGCGATATAAATCACCAAAATAGGGATAAGAATAAAAGATTTGAAATACACCTATATTTATATGTTGTGTTAGTAATATTAAGCCTATAAAAAGGGTAATTATAATTAAAGCCAGTTGTAAAGAAAATGCTTTGACAAAGAATAGTTCTATTTCTTTCGCCTTAGAACGAAAAAATATAAATTGAATTAAAATATATAAACAAATCAAATAAAATTGCCCGGAAAGTTCAATGAAAGTGGTCACATTAAAATGTAAAATTAAATTTATAGTTCCTACCATAAGCCATAGCATTATAGCTTTATCTAAGGTTGTCATTTTAATATTTTTCCAATCGGCCCATTTAATTTGGGGAATAAATAGGAGTATTAGAATTACAAATATTATTTCGGGAACTTGAATTTTACTATTAAATATGGGTAGCCAAATAATTTTTTGAAATGGGATGGTTATAATATAGAGGCAAAGTAATAGTAGATAGTTTTTTTTATTTTTAAGATTATAATAGCCGAATTCTCCCATTTCTATTATGTGTTTATTTTAATATTTCATATACAATATCTTTAATTTGGCTAGCTATTATGGCATCATCAAATTCATTACATGCTTTTATTCTGCCTATTTCTCCCATTAATTTCTTTTCTTCCGGAAGTAGGGATAAGAATTTTAAGAAAGTATCTGCCAGTGCTTTTGAATTTTTTATTTCCACTAAGTATCCATTTTCTCCATCTTCCACTGCTTCTCTACAACCTGCAGTTTGAGAAGTAATGATTGGTTTTCCCATAGCCATGCCTTCTGTAATGGTTCTTGCAATTGCTTCACGGTAGGAAGGTAATACGATGCAATCGGATGAGGCAATAACTTCTCTTATATCTTTAACAAAGCCAAGATATTGGATTATTTCATCTTCAACCCATTGGATTAATTCTTTTTTATCAATGGTTGCTGGATTATTCTCATCTATTTCCCCAACAATTAAAAATTCAACATCATTTCGCTCTTCTCCCACTATTTTGGCAGCTTCTACAAATTCTCTTATCCCCTTATCGTATAACAATCTACCTATAAAGGTGAAGACTGTTTTTTTTCTTTCTTTAGTATTTTCCATTGGTTTATACCATTGGGTATTAACGCCACATCCTTTTATGGAAATAGATTTTTGTTTAGTTATAATGTTTAAAGCTTCGAATAGTTCCCTATCCTCAATGTTTTCAAAGATAAATTTTTCATTGAACTTGCCAGAAATTTTATATAGGGAGGTGACAATACTTTTCAGGAGGCCGCCGTGTATAAAAGGGTAACCTAATCCGGTAATAATGGCAATAGATTTTAAATGTAAACTTTTAGCCGCAAGACTTCCATAAATATTTGGTTTGTTTGTAAAATGAAGTATTACATCGGGATTGATTTCCTTATAAATACGCCTCAGCTCTAAAAACAACCTAATATCATTCAAAGGATTGATGCCATCTCTAACTAAACGTTGCAGATTATAGTGTAGAACGGAAGGATATTTATCTTTATAAATCAGGTATTCATCAACGGGTGCGACTACAATTACTTTAAATCCCTCACCTAAAAATTGTTCAATCAGATTTAATCTAAAATTATAAATATTCCATGTGGTATTAGCTACCAAAGCAATGATTCTCCCCTTCTTGTTCTCTTTCATATATCGTTCTTTCAAACCTATATTCATTTAAAAGGGGTAAATATAGTGGTTATATTTGATTAAGGGGTGGGACTTTAATAAAATTAGTACATGGTTAATTATTAAAGTGTTATGAATAGGGATTTACAGATAAACCTGAAGATATTAAAGTTTTTCCCTGCATATTATCTGTTATTTTTAAATCGGCCTTCATTCTATTAAATTATGGTAAATGACCCTTTTTAAATTAAAATTTCATGTTGTATTTCTTTTCTTGTTTATGGTTAAATAAATATTTATGGCAATATAGAGGCAGATTTAACAGCGTGGAGGTATAAAAAATATTAGGACTAAGTTGTCTGGGCTATGTCTTTTGAGTTAATACGAAAGAAAATATCTACAAGTTAACATTAGGTTTAACCAAAGATGCTATCTAAAATTCCTGATACCGTGTGTTAGGGATAAATATTAAATCAAAACCTATCGGGAAGAAGACACGAAGCATCGCTTCTCTACGATAATTTTGTTTAATATCTTTTTTTCCATCGGGCATAAGTTGAGATACTCATCTGTTATTTATCTTTTGCCATTACAAAGCTTTATTAACCCAATGTATAATTTATCATAAAAAAGAGGCTGTCTTTTGATATACCCTCTTTTTTGCATTGAATCTCGATTATCAGTCTTACCTTTTTAACTAAATGTAGATAATAATTGATTTTTAAATCCATCATAATTTGTATCCATTTCTATGGACACTTTTTCTTTATTTGCTAATATAGATAGTCTTTCTGGTACGTCTATGGTACGTCTCAATATTCTTTCCACGTCGGGTTTAAACTTGGAAGAATGGGCTGTTTCCAATATGATTCCGTAAGTGTTTGGGTGACTCTTCATGTAATCTTTTAACGCATAATATCCGACCGCACCGTGTGGATCTATAATATAATTATACTTTTCATATACTTCTTTGAGGGCACTTTCCGTTTGTGTATCATCTACGGCTATTCCGGTAATTTCATTTTTTACATTGTTCCACGTGGAACATTCTTTTGAATTACTTTCAAAAAGATCCAAAATTCTTGGGAAGTTAGATGGATTTCCAACGTCCATTGCGTTTGATAAGGTTCTAATGGCGGGTTTTGCTACATATTGTCCGGTAGATAAATAATCGGGAACTATTTTATTTACATTGGTTGCAGCTATAAAGTGATGAATAGGCAAGCCTAATTGTTTGGCGATTAAACCTGCTGTAATATTGCCAAAATTACCACTCGGCACTACGTAAGTTATGTCTTTGGTCTTTCTTGCGTTTTCTGATATTTGCCTGTAGCTTTCGAAGTAATAAAAGGATTGCGGAATCAAACGAGCAATATTAATTGAATTGGCAGAAGACAAGCGTAGTTGAGCATTTAAATCCTTATCGAGAAAAGCTTCTTTTACCAGTGCCTGGCAATCGTCAAAAGTACCATCTATTTCTATTGCATGTACATTACCTCCCAGGGTGGTTAGTTGCTTTTCCTGTAATTCACTTACTTTTCCTTTTGGATATAGAATAACAACGCTAATGCCAGGTACGTGATGAAATCCAAAGGCAACAGCTCCACCAGTATCTCCGGATGTGGCTACAAGTATGATTAATTCCTGTTTATTGTCACCATTGTAATATTGCATTATTCTGGACATAAATCGGGCGCCAAAATCTTTAAAGGCTAACGATGGTCCGTGAAATAGTTCTAAAGTGGCGATATTATCATTTAAGAGATAATTTGGCGCAGGAAAATTAATTGCATCGTAGGTAATTTCGGCTAATTTTTCGTTGGGAATAGATCCTTCAAAAAGATGTTTTGCTATTTGAAAGGAGTTTTCCTGAAAAGAGTTTTCCTCAAACTTTTGCCAAAATGTATGTGGTAAAGGTTTGATCTTAGACATATACAAACCATTATCTGGGGGTAGCCCTTCCATTATGGCTCTTTCTAAATCGACAACAAATCCTTTGTTTTTCGTGCTGTAAAGTTTCATGAATATATCTTTATTAAGAAAGAACGACGGCTCCTTCCTGGTTTATTTTCCCAGTGTACAAAGTGGCAGGAATGCCGTGTAGTTCAAAAATATTTCTCATTGCCATACCTCCTTTTTGGGCAGCAGTTTCTCCATTAAAAAGGGCGAAAATAGATGGTCCAGCACCAGAGATACTGCAACCCAAGGCATCCATTTTTAAAGCGATATTCTTTATTTCATAAAAATGAGGTATTAACACAGCTCGTTGAGGTTCAATGACATGATCTGTCAAAGATCTTCCAATCAGTTCATAATCAGAACGATAGAGCCCAGCAATGAAAGATGCCAGATTTCCAGTTTGTGCAATACACTTTTGAAGGGAAATGTCAGGTTTGAGTATATTACGGGAATCTCTTGTTAGAACTTCCACTTCAGGGTAAATTACAGCGGCTACCAGATCGTCGGGAATGGGTAGTGAAGTTATGTCAAGGGTTGCATTTTCACGAATTAAAATAATGCCTCCAAGTAAGGATGGCGCAACATTATCGGCGTGATAGGAACCATCGGCAAGTTGCTCCCCCAGTACGGCAAAATGTAGTAACTCCTTCTTAGTCAGGGGATTTCCTAACAAAGTATTTACGGCAAAAACGCCAGCCACCGCACTGGCAGCACTGGAGCCTAGTCCGCTACCAAAGGGCATTTTTTTGTGGATATCCAGTTCAATGCCCATCTCGCTTTTTCCGAGGAAATTCAATAGTGCCTGCGCCGAAAAAGTAGCCGTATTTTTTTCTGGCGAAAATGGCAATCGGTTCGTTCCCGTAATCTTGCCAACACTCATCCCTTTTCCATCAGAAAATCGCGCAACTACTTCATCTCCTGGGCTCCCAAGAGCAAAGCCTAAAATATCATAACCTACCCCAATATTAGCCACCGAGGCGGGTGCAAAAACACGAATCTCCATAAAATTAATTGAGTTGATTGGCAATTTTAATGATTTCAGAGAAAATACCCGCTGCGGTAACTTCCGCCCCTGCACCAGGCCCTCTAATCACCAATGGCCTTTCCTTGTAACGTGTGGTAGTGAAAACAATCATGTTATCGCTACCACTAAGTTGGGAAAATGGATGTGTATCAGACATTTTTTCCAGTGAAATACTGGCTTTTCCATTCTCTAGTTTAGCCACCATACGAAGCACCTTGTTTTCTGCTTTAGCCTCTAAAAATAGCTGCTCAAAGGTATCATTTTCAGCGGATAAGGCTTTGATAAATGCAGGTACATCGGGTGCATTTTGACAATTTTCAGAAAGAACAGAGGTGATAATTACCTCATCGCTTTCTATCTTCGCGCCTGCTTCTCGGGCGAGAATGATGAGTTTTCTTCTTAAATCAATACCATTTAAGTCAATTCTTGGATCTGGTTCGGTGTAACCTAAAGCCATCGCTTCTTCAACCATTTGGCTGAATGTATGACCATTATTTCCAAAAGTATTAAAAATATAAGAGAGAGAACCCGATAAAACCGCTTCCATTTTAATGATTCTGTCCCCACTATTTATCAAATCGTTCAAGGTGGAAATAACAGGTAAACCCGCGCCGACATTTGTTTCGTACTGAAACATAACGCCTCTCTTTCTGCTTAAGGATTTTAAAGCGGCGTATTTATCATAAGCAGAGGAATTGGCTATTTTATTTGGCGTGGAAATTGAAATGCTGGCATTCAAAATCGCTTCGTAAAAATGAGTTATTTCTTCGTTTGCCGTATTATCTATAAAAATGGAATTAGGCAAATTGATATGCTCCATTTCTTCCACAAAAGTTGAAAGTTGGCTGGTCTCCCCCATTTCATTTAACGTTTCCTTCCACTGGTCTAAAGGAATACCTTCCCGGCGGATAATCATTTTTTTACTATTGGCTAAACCGACAAGCTTTAAGTCCAGGGAAAGTTCTTTCTTTAAAAATTCCTCCTGGGCTAGAATCTGGTTTAAAAGGGTACCTCCTATCAAACCGCAGCCAACCATAAAAAGATGAATCGTTTTTGTGTGGGAAAGGAAAAATGCCTCATGCATTACGTTTAATGCTTTAGACTCATCTAATCGACTGATAACTACAGAGATATTTAACTCAGAAGAGCCCTGTGCAATAGCAGCCACATTAATTCCATTTTTACCCAAGGATTGAAATAAACGTCCGGCCACACCAGGGAAATAACGCATTCTTTCTCCAATAACAGCTACCACGGCCAAATCCGTTTCTACTTTTAAGGTATCAATGAGCCCATTCTGGATTTCGGTTTCAAATAATGCCTCTACTATTTCTTTTGCCAGTAGTGCCTGATCAGGTTGAATGGCAAAAGAAATGGAATGCTCAGAAGATCCCTGAGTGATAAGAATGATATTGATGGATTTTTGGGCTAAGCCTGAAAATAGTCTGCCAGAAATACCAGGAACCCCAATTAATCCACTTCCTTGCAAGGTAAGTAATGCAATATGTTGAATAGAGGAAATACCTTTGACAGGATTATCACTCATTTCAGAATGATTTGAAACGAGGGTACCTTCAAAACCAGGATTAAAAGTATTTTTAATGTAAAGGGGTATCTTTTTTGTTAAGGCTGGTTGAATGGTTGGTGGATAAATGACCTTTGCCCCAAAATGAGACATTTCCATAGCTTCAGCATAAGTCATTTTATGAATGGTAAATGCCTGAGGTACTTTCCTTGGATCAGCCGTTAAAACGCCATCTACATCGGTCCAGATTTCGATAGCTTCAGCATCGAGGCCTGCACCAAGGAGTGCTGCCGTATAATCGGATCCACCCCTTCCCAACGTTGTGGTTAATCCCCCTTTTCCAGCACCTATAAAACCTGTAACTATTTGAATTTCATTTGTTTGAGAATAAAACTCTTTGATTTTTAGATAAGTATTGTTTAAATCAACTTTTGCATTTCCAAAGTTCTTATCGGTTTTTATTATTTTTCTAGAATCTAAATAAGCTGCCGGAATGCCCGCTTGTTTTAGTACGTGCGAAATTATAAAAGAGGAGCTTCTTTCACCAAAACTCAATACATAGTCCATGGTCCTTAATGAAGCTTCTCTAACCAGAAAAACGCCGTGAAGTAAATTTTTTAATACTTCCTGATTATTTTCCAGTTCAGCAATGACAATACTTCGGGTGGGCTCAATAAGTAAAGATTCGGCAGCTTCAAAATGACGTAAACGGAACTGTTCGTGTAAATTAAGATAACTGTTATCACCATTCGCAGCACGTTGACTCATTTCAATGAGCTGATCTGTCACTCCACCAAATGCTGAAAAAACAACGGTAAACGGCTGCCCACTTAAGTAATAATCTTTAAGAATAGAGACAATTCCTCTAATTCTTTCAGGTTTTCCAACAGAAGACCCACCAAATTTTAGCACTTTCATTTCCTGAAATTTTATAAAAAAAAATATAATGACCAATGAATTGGCGTTCAATATAAAATTTAATAATTATTTGGTTTTTCAGGCTAAGTTTTGCAAAGGTAGGGAAATAGAAAGGATACGGCTAATTTGAACTTAATAATTTTATTTAAAGGAAATAAAAAGAAGATTGGTACTTAATTAATGGCTGAATTTGATGCGGACTGGTAAATATTTCCGGATAAACAGATCCTGACTTCGCCACGCTTTTTTAGGTTGTTTTTTATTTCATTGATTATAAGTATATTATAATTTTTGCGATACCAAAATGGGTATCGCAAGACTAAATTTTTGATTTTTATGGGATGTTTATATCAAGTAAAAAAATAGGTCTGGAAGCACAAGCGTTGTTGTTATTAGAAACTCCAAAGTAATAGTTGGGTAACTCAGATCAATCTGGTGCATTAAAATTTAGAAATAATCTTCTTAAAGAATTATAAATCAGCAGATTAGTTTGTTGGTTTGATAAATATCATGCAGTGTTGCCAGGGAAGATTTTTTATGTTTTTGTCGAAAACGAATCCTGCCGCCTTGAGTTCTTTAATAGATTGTGCCTCACTCATTTTATGGATGTCTTTGATAGGCACTTCGGCATCCTCAGACCTAAATTCCACGAGTACTAATTTGCCTCCGGGCTTTAATGCTTTGAGCATTGAAATACCCATTTCATAAGGGTAAGAAAACTCATGATAACCATCCACTAATAAAACGAGATCTACTGTGTTTTCTGGTAAAGAAACACTCGTTTCTTTACTAAGTACAGGCACAATTCCCGACAGTTTTTCTTGTTTAATCCTTTTGTTCAGGTAGGCAATCATTTCCGGTTCTACATCTACGGCATATACTTTACCATTTCCTACCTTTTTTGACAGCAAGGCACTGTGGTAACCACTTCCTGCACCAATGTCTGCAATAATCATCCCAGGTTTTACATCAAGGTTCTTCAATAATTGAGAGGTGTTTTCCTCCATCTCCCTCTCCTGTCTTTCAAGCCAATCAATACCAAAATGGCTCATCACGTGGGCAATTTGTCGGCCCATATACCATTTATTGATACCATTTGGGTCGCCACCTTTGATAGTATATCTCCCTTGAGCAGAAGCACTGAACGAGAGCAGGAAAGCAACAAAAAATAGTGAAATAGATATTGATTTTTGCATGGTTGACCTATTGGTTTAATTTAAAGGAGTAACATTGATAAGACGCAAAAGAGTGGTCATTGGTTCTGAATTTTCCCGCATTTTTTCCTCTTTTATGGTGGAACAAAACAGGTAGCGTTTTTTTATTGGTAAGTCAACCATTCACCATAAATTTTTTTCATCAAGGTCCGTCATCTTTATAACAGATTTGGAATGGCGTGTTTAACTTGCTAAAGTTTCCAAGCAATTTTATCTATTCATTTGATCTGAGATACTTCCCAATTAGCATTAATTTCAAGAAATTAATAACCATGGGGAGCTATTTGCCTCAATGATGTTTTTTTATAGGTTTTTAATAAAATATTTGTTTTGTTGCCTTATTAAATAATTTGGATATTTGCTTTTAACTCACCCAAAATTTACGAGTTATATTAAAAAATGCAATTTATTTATAATTTTATATACCTGATTATCAGATTTTATCGATCCGTTGGATCTAAGATATATATCTTCTTTAGTACTATTTTTATTGTTTACGTCAACGGTTAGAACAGCTGGATCAAAAAATATTTTTCTTGAGTTGAGTAGTAACACCTATATGGGTTAAACCGCCGCCAAGATGATAGATAGATCGGCCGAAATCAAAGGAAAATCGTTTTATTTTAAGGCCAAATCCAAAGGAAAAGCCATTTAATCCACCAACGCCAACGGTACCAAATTCCATTCTACTTCTATGATTGTAAGCCATTCTTAATTTGAAATTTTCATTTGCGCCCACAATAAGTTCTCCATTGAGAATAATATGCCTGAATAAATTATCAACAAAAATGGCAAGCTTCGCCGGTTCAGCTAATTCCTCTCCGATAATAAGCCTCGCTGATTCATTATCTGGATTGTAATATCTTACGTTCCAACGATTCAGGTTGTTATAAAGAAGCGTAAACCGAAAGGGTAAATAACGTAATTTTTTTGAAATAGCTATTTGTAAATCACTAGGTAAGGGTTCCTTGCTGTTACCTGAAAAATATGGATTAAGTTGTACGCCAGCATTTCTATATACAATACCAATGGTAGTAAGCTTTGAAGAATCAGTGTAAAATAAGCCGGCATCTAAAACCAGCGCGGAAGAAACAAATTCACCTAAGGAAGATTGAGCGAAAGACAGGGTAGTACCAAATTGCAATCTGTCATCAATGGAATGGGCAACTCCGACGGACATGCTGTTTTCATTTGCCTTAAATGTTCCATTTGTCTGAAAATACTCGTCAGTTCGGGGCATTTCACCGTACTGAATAAAATGAAGACCAAGATGTAACCATGTTTTGTTATAAGCTATAGTAAACGCATACGCAGCATTTCCACTTTGTATATTTCCGGGTAAAAAAAAATGATTTAGTCCAAGTTTCCCTGTCATATTCTGATTTAAAACAGCTGGATTACCGCCAATCAAATTAATATCACTATCAGAAACTGAAATTTGGTTTCCACCTAGTCCAGTTAATCTGGCGGAAGGAGGAGATGCTAAAAAATTAAAAGTAGCTCTTCCTCCGGGGAATTGTCCATATACAGCCTTGGCCGCAAAAAGAAAGAAGAGAAAGAATACATTTTTCATTTTGTGGACTGGTTATCTTTCCATTGTGTCCGGCAAATACCACCGGAACAAATCATTTTTTTTACTAATTTGCCCTCTTCATTATAAAATAATAAAGGACCGTCTTCCGTATTTCCATTTTTATAATTTCCAGAAACACTTAGCTGACCGGAAGGAAAAAACTCTTTGAAAGGGCCGTTTTCTTTATTTTTTGAAAAGGTTACCTCCTCAATCAAAAATCCCCGCTCATCATACTTATACCAGAGTCCAACCATTTCATCATTGATGTATTGACCTTTTAATTTTAGCTTATTTCCCCCATAAAAGCTTCGGTATGCCCCATTAAACTGTCCATTTTCATGCGTTTCCAAGACCGCAGTATCTTTTGAACCAGGAAAAAATAAGATTCTTTCCCCGTGGAGTAAAGAATCTTTTAAAGTGTAAATCTCTTGTGGCAATCCATTTTTATCCTTTATCACTACTTGTTTCACGTCAGCCTTGGTATCCTCTAGATTATGGCAGCCTGTTGGTAAGAATGCCAAAATAAAAAGTACCCTGTAAAGATTATTGGTTAATGATTTAAAAGATAAGTTAAGCAGAAACATAGGAAAAATATAATGATTTAGGAAATAACCGATCTTCCCATACTTTCATAGTAGAATCCCTCCTCAGTCATCTGGTCTAAATCGTATAAATTCCGACCGTCAAAAATGTGAGGTTGACGCATTAACTGTTTCATTATCTTAAATCCAGGTGCTCTAAACTGACTCCATTCTGTGACTATAGCGAGAGCATCAGCTTCAATCAGTGCTTCGTAAGGTTCATTAACATAAATAATACGATCTCCGAGTGTTTTTTGAACATTAGGCATAGCCTCAGGATCAAAAGCTTTAACCGTTGCGCCGGCTGCCAGCAATTTTTCAATGATAAACAAAGCGGGAGCCTCTCTAATATCATCGGTATTAGGTTTGAAGGCCAGGCCCCAAACGGCAATATTCAAGCCTTTAAGATTACCATTAAAACGATTAATTATTTTATTTGCAAGTATTATTCTCTGATTATCATTCACTTGCATTACAGAAGAAAGGATGTGGAAAGGATAATTGTTATCATTTGCTGTTTTTGCCAAGGCTTGTACATCCTTAGGGAAACAACTGCCGCCATAACCGACCCCTGGAAAAAGAAAACGTTTTCCAATTCTTGAATCTGAACCCATGCCCTTCCTTACCATGTCAACATCGGCGCCTAAGATTTCACAAAGGTTAGATATTTCATTCATAAAAGAGATACGCGTTGCTAAATATGCATTAGCAGCATATTTGGTCATCTCCGCAGATCTTACATCCATAAAGAAAATAGGGTTGCCCTGACGAACAAAAGGTTCGTAAAGCTGTCGCATTAATTTTTGAGCTCTTGCGGAACTTGTTCCAATGACTACCCTATCAGGTTTTAAAAAATCATCGACAGCGACGCCTTCCCTTAAAAATTCTGGATTTGAAACGACATCAAATAGATTTTTTGATAAACTTTGTTCCAATATAGCTGAAACTTTTTCAGCGGTTCCAACGGGTACGGTACTTTTATCAACAATGACTTTATAGTCAACAATGATTTCAGATAAATCTTTAGCTACCTTTAGGATGTATGATAAATCGGCAGAACCATCTGCCCCAGGCGGTGTTGGCAAGGCTAAAAAAATAATTGCCGCATCTTTTATGGCCTCTGGAAGATTTGTTGTGAACGAAAGCCTGCCTTGTTTAGTATTCCTTTCAAAAATTATATCCAGGCCGGGTTCATAAATAGGTACTTCCCCTTTTTTTAATCTATCTACTTTATTTGCATCAATATCAACACAGATTACATGGTTGCCAGTTTCAGCAAAACAAGCACCGGTTACTAAACCAACATAACCAGTACCAACAACAGCTATTTGCATAAAATTGAGTTAATTTGAGTAATATATTCTATAAATAACATCGGCATAATCGTCAGAAACTAGCACTGAGCCATCGGGTAGTAGTTCCAGGTCAACGGGACGTCCTGTAACGTCGTCATTTTTAGGATTTAACCAACCAGTAGCGAACGGTTTATAGCTGATAGCCTTTTGATTTTCATCCAGTGTCACAAAGGATAATTGATAACCCGACTTTTTAGTCCTGTTCCAGGAGCCGTGTTCTGCGATGAGGATTTGATTTTTATAGCTGGAAGGAAAATTATTTCCTGTATAAAATTCGATACCAAGGGGAGCCACATGCGCACCAAGTTTTTGAGCTGGTTTCACAAAATCGTCACAGGGGAATTTTTTACCAAACTCAGGGTCAGGTATATCTCCCTGGTGGCAATAAGGATAGCCGAAATGTAAATTATCTTTTTCAGCTCTATTCAGTTCACAAGCGGGGACATCATCACCCAGCATATCTCTTCCATTATCTGTGAACCAAAGCTCTTTTGAAGTAGGGTGCCAATTGAATCCCACCGTATTTCTAATACCGGAATGAACTACTTCCAGATTGGTTCCATCGGGATCCATTCTCGTGATAGAATTAAAAATTTTATCTTCTGATTCACAGATATTACAAGGTGCGCCAACGGGAACGTATAACTTTCCGTCAGGACCGAAAGCGATATATTTCCAGCCATGATGTTTTTCCGTGGGGAATTTATCGTAAATGACTTCAGGTTCTCCCGGTTTATCCAGGTTTTCTTCAATATTTTTAAATCGTAAAATCCTGTTTACTTCTGCCACATATAAATCGCCATTTCTAATGGCCACACCATTAGGCATATTCAGTTTAGAAGCAATCAAGTACTGTTTTTCTGCCTTATAATCGCCGTTTTTGTCAACCAATGCATATACATTCCCTTTATCTCTTGTACCGACAAATAATACACCGGAGGGAGAAAGTGCCATAGAACGGGCATTTACCACATTTTCGGCATAAATTTCGATGTTAAAACCATCGGGAAGTTTGATGGTAGAAACATCAATTTTTCCGCTAAATATTTTTGGCATAGGAGGATTTATTTTCCCGCAGTAGAGGAAAAGTAACATCGGCAACACCATCAATGAACTAAAAAGTGGCTTTTTCATTTTTGAATTTTTTAACTACTTTATATAATCTGATAAAACAGGATAGGTTGAAATGAGTTTAGAGGCTTGCTCTTTTGATAATTTTTCACCGTCTAAAAAGGCAACAATTTCGTAATTCTTATTATTTGACCATTGAGCCAGCTCAAATGAATTAAATAATCCACTATATATACCTATTTTGTTCTTATCAGGTAAAATCTCAAACAACAGGTTTTCCTGCCCTTTAATATCTTCAATATTTATATTTTGAATATCGGTGTAGGGTATTTCTTTTAAAAGCCACTTAAAGCAAAGGGCATCTTGAGCTATATTTCCATTTTCCCCATCAAAAAGCAAATTTGTATTCAACGCCATATCCATGGGCTTGGCACCGGAGAAACGAAAAGAAATACCTTGATTTCCTTTATCAAATAAGGGAGAACAAATTACGCGATAGCTAATGTTTGGATGTTTGAGGGAACTTTGTGAAAAAAAGCGATGGATATCAACCAAAGTGAATAAGCTATTTTTCACCCCTGCACCAAAATCTAAATCTTTATGAGGATAGGCAGAAATAAATAACTTTAGTCCATCATTTTCATTTAAAACAGGTATTACAGCATTAAAGTAAGGTTTATTACCACTTTCCAAAGGATGTTCAGCGCCATTTAACACCATGGCATTGAATTCAAAATAATCTACCTTCTGATCTTCTTTATAGGCTATACCAGCCGTAAAAGTTTGGGGTTTCATTTCGCTCAACGGAGCAAAAAAGTAGGCAGTGTATAAATCTCTTGCGCCGTATCCACTTTTTCTGTTAGAGGCAAAATAAGCTGTTACGCCATCTCTGGCGGCAGAAAAATGGGTATCATCTGCCGCAGAATTAATGGGCGTTCCCATATTTTCAGGCACCTGGGCTGCATTCAGTGAAATTTTAAAAATATCAAACCCACCAAGACTTATTTCCGGATTATTTGAGGAAAAGTATAAGGTAAGTCCATCAGGTGCGAGGAAGGGATAATTTTCATCATATACAGAATTTACATCAGGACCCATATTTTCGGGCTTTGACCACAATCCGTTCCGTTTACTTATTTTGAATAAATCATATCCCCCTTTACCACCTAAGGTATTTGATGCAAAAATAATGAGGGTATCAGAAATAAAATGAGGTGGCGCCTGAGCAGAAACCCGATCAAAAGTCGGGTAGAACGGATTAATTTTAAATTTCCCTGATTTCCTAATGGTATCTGTAAAAATAGCTCCCTGGAGAAGATTATTTCCTCTAAAATAGTATAAAACCTGTCCAGAGGGGTTAAATCCGATACAAACCTCATGATTAGGCGAATTTAAAATGGGGCTAAATGATTTTGGTTTTTCCCATACCCCATCTTCTTTAGCACAATAATAAATATCAGTTTGTGGTAACTCTTCTTTTCCCTCGGTTAGATTGGCAGCGGTGAAATATATTCGGTTTTGGTAGAGAGGGTTCAAAACAGGGGCAAATTCATCACCCTGGGTATTTACCTGTCCTCCTAAATTTTCAACTACGGCTAAAGGATTACGATACTGAATGGCCAACCCTGTAGCACAGTGTCTAATAATATTTCTAACCTCATTTCTATTGGGGTGCGAGGGAGCAATACCTTTTAGATAACTTTTTAAATAGGAGGAAGCGGTGGTAAAGTCCTGACGGTGAAAGCGTATTTGGCCTAAAAAAAGAAGCGCTTCTACCTGAAGGCTATTTTTGTTTTTCAGTAAAGAAACAAATTCTATTTCGGCCTCATCCAATTTATTTTTATAATAATGGCTTGCGGCACTAAGGAAAGTAATTTCAGGGGATTCTGTTTTGAAAAACTTTTTTCCTACCTGTAGGTAACTTAAGACTTCGTCATACCTCTTTTGCTGAAATAGTTGATTCGCTTCATTAAATCGTTTGGTATTACCCTGCGCTATGGAGGAGAGAGGGTAAATATAAAGAAATAACAAAATTAGGGCGAAAGACCGACAAAGACTCATGGGTGTACTTTATTCAAAAGGTTAAAAGCCTTGATTTCCATCAAAATTTTCAATATAATCTGCGATTCGACGTAAAAAAGAACTTCCCAGTGCTCCGTCCACTACTCTGTGGTCATAGGATAAAGATAAAAACATAAGATGTCGAATGGCTATAAGGTCACCATAAGGCGTTTCAACCACAGCGGGTTTCTTTTTTATGGCACCAATAGCTAAAATAGCTACCTGAGGCTGATTTATAATAGGCGTACCCATGATACTACCAAAAGTACCTACATTGGTTGTTGTAAAAGTTCCACCTTGAACTTCGTCAGGTTTCAATTGGTTATTTCTGGCCCGGTCTGCAAAATTATTTACTTTAGTAGTCAGTTCTAGCAAGCTCAGAGTGTCTGCATTTTTAATAACAGGCACAATAAGATTTCCGGAGGGTAAGGCGGTGGCCATACCAATATTAATGTCCTTTTTAATGATAATCTTGTCACCTTCAACAGAAATATTAATCAAAGGGAAATCAACCAAGGCCTTTGCCACGGCTTGAATAAAAATGGGGGTAAAGGTTATTTTTTGTTGATATTTAGCTTCAAAAGGTTTTTTAATTTTTTCTCTCCAAAGAACTATTTCGGTAACATCGGCCTCGGCAAATGAAGTTACGTGGGCGGAAGTTCTTTTAGACATAACCATGTGATCGGCAATAAGCTTTCGCATTCTGTCCATCTCAATGATCTCATTTTCGCCTGAAGTACGGGAAATTATTTTTTCGGAAGTCTTGCTATTGCTCGAACTTACCTTTTTTATTGATTCCAAATAGTCCAGCAAATCATTTTTTGTTACTCTCCCTTGCATACCTGTACCGGTGATAGTGTCTAACTGTTCATAAGAGATATTTTCCTTTAGCGCCATATTTTTCACGAGAGGAGAATAAAACCGGTTAGATTTGATGGTTGGGGCTATAGACGTAACAGGATTATTTATTTGATAATCAGGGGAATATGTCTCGGTATGGTTTACAGAAGATACATTGGTAACGATATCCTGAGAAATATATGTTTTTTCATCAGCATCCATGTCGGTAGCTATGATAGCTATCGTTTGACCTACAGGCACCACATCATTTTCATTAAAAAGGATATCGATTAACTTACCTTTTACAGGAGAAGGAACATCGGTATCAACCTTATCAGTAGCTATTTCGACCAGGGTATCGTCGATTTCAATTAAATCGCCAATATTTTTAGTCCATCTAAGGATGGTTGCTTCAATTATACTCTCGCCCATTTTAGGCATGACAAGTTCAAAATGCGTCATAAGGATATTTTATCCGTGTTAATTACTGCAAAAATACAAGGTATTTCATTAAAATGATTCTTAATTCAATTTAACAAAAAAAGACGTAAATAATTTAAGGAAACATAAGCTGCGTATTGAATATTTTTTTCTCTGTTTTTACCTGCTTTCACAAGAAAGGTTTGGTGTTTTTCTTTACTACCTAAGGCTACCCAAATGGTGCCAACCGGTTTCTCCACTGTTCCACCGTCCGGGCCAGCGATACCGGAAATGGCGACACCTATGTCTGCACCGGTATGCGAAAGTAAACCATGGAGCATTTCAATGACGGTTTCTTCGCTCACTGCACCATATTTTTCTATGGTAACGGGATTAACCCCCAATGATTTTTCTTTTATTTCATTAGCATAGGAAACGATAGCCCCTTTAAAGTACTGGGATGAACCAGGCACCAGGGTAATGAGATGACTTAAAAAACCGCCGGTACAACTTTCGGCACAAGCGAGTTGGTAATTATTTTTCTTAAGTAACCGTCCAATAACAACAGGCAGTGTGTCTTCATCTTCACCGGCAACGAACTGCCCCAGTATGTTATGTAATTGGTTTGTTTTTTCAATAATTAAGCCTTCCAATAGTTGTTTATTTTCGCCTGAGCAAGAAAGTCGTAACCTGATTTGACTTAAAGCGGGCAAATAAGCGAGTTTAATAAAATGGGGCAGTTCATTTTCAAATGTTTCTAAACGCTGGGAGAGTGTTGTTTCAGGAATACCTGCTATCAGCAGGGTTTTATGAATTATTATTTCGGAAGGGAAGGTAGTCTTGAGTTTTGGAATAACCTCATTTTCCATGAGATATTCCATTTCATAAGGTACACCTGGGAGCGAAATAATAACTTTTCCCAGGCTAGTATTCAGCCACATACCAGGCGCTGTCCCCATTTTATTTGGTAAAACTACCGTGTTTTCAGGTACTTGTGCTTGTTGCACCAGATCCATAGTATTGGGGTCACGACCAATTTTAGTAAAAAAACGAATGAGGAACTGTTGCGTTTCTTCATGTAAAACTAAGGGTACATTCAGAAATTCTGCTAATGCTTTTTTGGTAATATCATCCTTAGTCGGTCCTAATCCGCCGGTGATAATGACTACATCTACCTCGTTGAGTGAAAGCTGAAGCTGTGATTTGATGTCCATTAATTCATCGGAAATGGACTTCATCTGACTGACCTTCATTCCAATAAGATTCAGCCTTTGTGCTATCCACGAAGAATTTGTATCTATGATTTGCCCGATCAAAATTTCGTCACCAATAGTAAGTACGTGAACTTTCATGCCTCGATTTTAATAGTAAAAAGGGTAAAATGTTAAAGATAAATTAAATCTCCATGTTGAAAGTACAATGACTGGTAATCAGAAGAAGATTTTACTATTAATTCACCCTTGTCAGAAACGCCAATGATAGTTCCTTGCAAAGTTTCATTATTTTTTTTAATAAGAAAAGTATGTTCTTTGTTCATTCCTAACAGGCAGGAATGGTACTGAAACTTCAGCAAATCGGGTTGTTCATTAACATAGATTAAATATTCTTCCAGTGCAGCAAAAAGATTTTTTTCAATTTCTTTTCGGTTGGTTTCTTTGAATGTATTTAAAAAAAGGGAGGTCGCCGACGGAAGAAAATCGGGAAAAGACGCCTGATTTACATTTAATCCAACGCTAATAATAGTACTTTGAACTTTATGAAAGTTAAGACTGTTTTTTATCAGAATGCCGGCGATTTTTTTATTCATAATATAAATGTCGTTTGGCCACTTTAAATAAACGTTTTCAGGTAACGGATAGACATCGAGAATTGATTTTCTGACCGCTAAGCTAATAGCCATATTCATCAAATAAAGTTTTGATGGGGGAAAATTATCTGGAAACAGTATGATGGAAAGTAAAATATTTTTCCCTTTATCACTAAACCAGGTTTTTTCTTGCTGACCTTTCCCCGCTTCCTGGAAATCGGCTGAAATAACTGTTCCGTGCTGTGGGTAACTGTGGGAAAGCAATTCCATTGCGTAAGAGTGAGTAGAGGTTATGCTATTAAAAAAAAGATAGGCATCACCGATATTTTTATTCTTATTAAAATGCAAGTTTTATTATTTTAAAAGTTCTTAACTTGCCTCAAAATTACCAATTTAATTTTTTAAAACATCAATCATTTTGAGTACAACCATTGCAAAGACTCCAAAGAAATTTCATAAAGAGGTGGAAAACCTCAATAATGAGATAATTGAGAGCATCAAAAATCTTAAAGGAATAGATATAGTAAAAATGGATTTGAGGCATCTCCATGATGCACCTACTGATTTTTTTATTATTTGTGAGGGCACTTCCAATACCCAGGTAAAAGCTATAGCTAGTAATATTAATCGTCATGTGAAGGAAACTCTAGATATTAAGCCCAATCATGTTGAGGGGGAAAAATCAAGTTTGTGGATTTGTGTCGATTATTTTAACACTGTTGTGCACGTTTTTCATCCCGATATGAGAAAATATTACGCATTGGAAGACCTATGGAGTGACGCTAAAACAGTGGCTTACGAAAATTTGTAGTATTTTTTTACAATTAAAGCTATGGTTTGCAACGATTATAGTAATTGATTGTTTGAACCCGTATATATTTTAATTTCAGACTTAAATAGCCTCCTGGCATGGACAGTAACAAAAAACCGGCAAGCCCGGAAAATGGCGGTAACCGCTTTAATGGTTTTTGGATTTATGGAGTAATCATCCTTACTTTCTTAGCCATTAATATGTTCACAATGATTGGTGCTGACAAAAAGCAGCTGACCCAAAATCGTTTAGAACAAATGATACGTGATGCTGATATTGAAAAAATTGAGGTGGTCAATAATCAGAAAGCACTTATTTATATCAAAAAAGGTAGTTTGTCCAAATATAGTGATATAGAAAAGTCAAATCTTTCTGCAGACAGACATCATTATTTTATAGATATTGGAAATGTAGAAGTATTTAGTTCATCCTTAAAAGAGGTGCAAGAAAAAGCTGAGATTCCAAGAGAGACTTGGGTTCACCCTGCTTATGTTACCAAGACAAACTGGATAGGTCCTATTTTAAATTGGGTTTTACCTGTATTTATCCTCATCGCTATCTGGCTTTTTATAATGAAAAGAGTTGGCGGTGGCGGTGGCGGTCCGGGAGGACAGATTTTCAATATTGGAAAATCAAAGGCGACTCTTTTTGACCAAAATAGTAAGGTGAATGTCACTTTCGCAGATGTTGCTGGTTTGGATGAAGCTAAGGTAGAAGTAATGGAGGTAGTTGATTTCTTGAAAACACCTAAAAAATATACCGCATTGGGCGGAAAAATTCCAAAGGGAGTTCTTTTAGTCGGCCCTCCGGGTACAGGAAAAACGTTGTTAGCTAAAGCAGTTGCAGGGGAAGCGAGTGTGCCTTTCTTTTCAATTTCAGGATCTGATTTCGTAGAAATGTTTGTCGGTGTTGGAGCATCAAGAGTTAGAGACTTGTTTAAACAGGCCAGAGAAAAAGCACCATGTATCGTTTTTATAGACGAAATAGATGCCATTGGCAGGGCTCGTGGAAAAAATAATATGCAGGGTGGAAATGATGAGCGCGAAAATACGTTAAATCAGCTTTTGGTAGAAATGGACGGTTTCTCCACTGATAAAGGAGTCATCTTGATGGCTGCTACAAATAGACCTGATATATTAGATAGTGCTTTACTCAGACCCGGTCGTTTTGATAGACAAATTGGTATAGATCGCCCTGATCTAAAAGGAAGAGAAGCGATTTTTAAAGTTCATTTGAAAACTATCATCAAATCTGATGATGTTAAGCCTTTTATTCTTGCAGAAATGACCCCAGGTTTTGCAGGTGCAGATATTGCCAATGTTTGCAATGAGGCAGCTCTTATAGCAGCAAGAAGAAATAAATCGGCCGTTGACTTAGATGATTTTAATTATGCATTGGATCGTGTTATTGGTGGATTGGAGAAAAAGAATAAATTAATCTCTCCCGAAGAAAAGAAAATTATTGCTTATCATGAAGCGGGTCATGCTATCTGTGGCTGGTTCCTCGAACATGCGTCGCCATTGGTAAAAGTTACTATAGTTCCGCGTGGCATTGGAACATTGGGGTTTGCTCAATATTTGCCAAAAGAAGAAAATATAACCAGAACAGAGCAATTACTTGATAGAATATGTATGACTTTTGGTGGCCGTGCAGCAGAGAAGTTGATTTTTAGTAAAATTTCAACAGGGGCCCAGAATGACCTCGATCAGGTTACCAAAATGGCGTACAGTATGATCTCTATTTTTGGTATGAATGAGAAAGTAGGTCAGGTTTCATTTTACGGTATGCAAAATGATTCTTTTCATAAACCCTATTCTGACGAAACAGCTTCTTTGATTGACGACGAAGTGAGACAGTTGCTGCAAGTTCAATATGAAAGAGCTCAAAACTTATTGATTGAGAAAAAAACGGAATTGGAAATGTTAGCTCAAGAGCTACTTACCAAAGAGGTTTTACATAAATCTGATGTCGAAAAATTAATCGGTCCCCGCCCATATCAGGAGGAAGAGAAGTACTATCATCCGGAAGAAATAAAGGAGGAAGTAAAAGAAGAGATAAAAGAGGAGACAAAAGAAGAAGTGGCTCCGACCGAAGAAAGTAAGTAAGCGTTATATCCGTTTGTTGTTATAGAATTTATAGATAGGATATATTATAACAGAAAGGACAATTAGCAAACTTCCCCAATAAAAGGAGTTTGTTAATTGTTCGTTCTCGTTAAGCAGGAACCAGGCAAATGCAATGCCATAAAGCGGCTCAAGCGTCATACTAAGGCTAACGGTAAAGGCACTCAGTTGCTTCATAGCATGAA
Organism: Saprospiraceae bacterium; assembly: GCA_021299835.1. GTDB lineage: Bacteria > Bacteroidota > Bacteroidia > Chitinophagales > Saprospiraceae > BJGN01. The sequence goes on from JAJTER010000016.1 coordinate 30,504, forward strand.
GGGTTAGAGAATAGGCGAGGCTGGTACATACAAAAGCTAAAAGAGCTATGTACATCCAGTCATTAGTTCCCTGAGGAATTATTGCTTCTTTAGGATTGAAAGTTAGCCAAAAGGGAATAGCAATGGTTATCAATATTAGCGCGCTGCCGAGCTCCAGAAAAGTTAGGGTAATCGCATCCGAGAGCAAGGTTAGTTTTTGATTTAACGAACTAAAAAGGGAAGCCAGGAAGGCGGAAAAAAGTCCTATCAAAAATCCATCTAAAAATTTTGTCGGTAAGGTTCGTACAATGAGTATCATTCCTGGTATAATAAGTAGAGAGAGCATGATTTCAATGACATTTATCTTTCTCTTCTGTACAAAAGGTTCAAGAAAAGCGGTAAATAAAGGCGTTGCGGCCAGAGCTAAAACGCCAACAGATGCATTGGATGCTTTAATGGATCCGTAAAAGGTTAACCAATGAAGACCCACAATAACACCTGTTCCACAGATAAAGAGGATATTTTTTGTGGAGACCTGTTTAAAAATGGATGTTAATTTTGCAAAAAAGCCGAGACTGATAACGGTTAAAAGTATTCGCCACCATACGAGAGGCAGCGCTGAAAGAGATATGACGGCACCTAAAATGGCTGTAAAACCAAACAGAATAATTGAAAAATGTAATGCCAGATAGGAACGTAAAGGCTCTTTCATGAACAATTTTAGTATTTATGTCATTATAGTATTTTAAACCAAAATAACCTGCTATGTTAAAAATCGGTGATACAGCTCCCTCGTTTACTTTGTTCTCAAGTGAGAAGAATGAAGTATCTCTCTCAGACTTCCAGGGCCAATCGGTAGTCATTTTGTTTTTCCCCCTTGCATTTACTGGTGTTTGTACCACTGAATTGTGTAATACCAGAGATGATATCCAGTCTTACAAAAATTTGAACGCCCAAGTTATTGCTATTTCGGTAGATTCTCTTTTTACCTTGGAAAAATTTAAAGCAGAACAAAATTTGAATTTCCCATTATTGGCTGATTTTAATCGCACGGTTTCTGCAGATTACGGTTGTCTGTATGAAGATTTTGTTTTGGGAATGAAAAAAGTGGCTAAAAGGTCTGCATTTGTCGTCGATAAAAATGGAATTATCCAATATGCAGAGGTATTGGAAAGTGCGGGAGATTTACCGAACTTTACCGCCGTTAAAAGTACCTTACAAAATTTGTAATTATATAGCTATGACGTTTTCTCACGCAGATACGGACGAACTGATCTTAACCGAAGTAATTGAGGAATTAGACAGCGATAATACAGGTAATGTAGCCAGATTAATTGTGTTTAATGATGAGCATAATACATTTAATTGGGTTATAGATTGTTTTATGCAGGTTTTGAATCATTCAGAAGCACAGGCAGAGCAGTTAGCCCTCCTTATTCACTTGAAGGGTAAGGCAACCGTCAAAACGGCACCAAAAAGAGTGCTAAAGCCTTTTAAGGACTCTTTAACGGAGAAAGGTTTGTCTGTAATCATTGAGGAAGACAGTGGCAAATAAATGAAAGAATTTAAAACAAAGCCCCAGAGTAAATCCCTGGGGCTTTTTAATTGGCTGAAAACTAATTCTTGAATGTATAATCTATCTTAAGCTACAATATAAATTTCAAATTTTACAATTCCAAAAAATAATAGGGGAATTAGGAGTTCCCCTATTATTTTTAAAAATGATGGGATATTTTTTGACCAATTTTCGTTCTATATTTGTAAGGCCGAAAAATCTTAATGTATGTTCAGAAATGTTTTTATTTGTTGTCTATCGCTCATCCTTTTCATTTCTGAAATTACCTGTCAATCAAGAAATCAATCATTAATTCTATCTTCTGATCAATTTAATATTGCGGTAGATCCTCAAAATGGAGATTATATTGTCCTTGCAAAAGATAGTTTTTATTTATTTAATTTATCAGTATCGGGAGGATGGAGGTCTTATAAGTACAAAAAGAACGACCTGGATACGGTATTGAATCAACCTGTAGAATTGAACTTCATTCATAATGCCAAACAAGTTCTTTTCTTTTCAGGTGGCGGAGGACACGTATATCTTTTTAAAGATTCTTCTATCCTTCGTCAGGATAAATCATTTCTGCAAAAAAATCAATTTGGTGCGGCAAGCTTTGAGTTTAAAGATAAAATCATTCTTTATAGCGGGTATGGCTTTTATTCGTATAAACCATATATGACTGAATTTTCTGATAAAACCAACGAATGGTTCTTAAGACCTTATGCTTCTAATCAATATCTACCTAAAGGTAGGCAAGCAGTCGTTTATCAGATAGACAAAAAACGGGGTTATTTTTATATGTCTTCGGGATATACTTTAAACAAGCCGTATTTTGAAGATGTAGAAAATTTGGATTTAAATGATGTCTGGAGGTTTGACCTGAACACAAACAAATGGAAACAACTTGGGTACATAAAAGATGATAGGAGAATAAGAAATCTTCGGTTTCCTTTCTTTGCCATGGGGAATTTTTACGCGATTGAAAAAGGACCTAATAATGCTGTCGTAAAAATAAATATAGCTGATAATTTATTTGAAAAATTTAAAACGGACCATCTGGTTGATCAGTCTTTAGTAGAATATGGGACGGTATATAATGCTAAGGATGAAAATATTCTTCTGGTAATTAAAGGCAAGGATTTAAGGGACAAACCAGGTTTTGTGATTAGAATAGTTCCGCTCAAGGAATTAGAAAAGAACTTAATTATTTCCAAAAAGTATTATTTCACTGTATTTGATAGGTTATGGCCCTTTGTTTTGATGATCGTGGTTCTTATGAGTGTAGTATTTTTCAATAAGGCGTTTAAGAAAAGAAAAAACAATCAGCGAAATGAAAAGCCAGTCATTCATTTTAATCTAGCTGAAAACGAATTTACTTTTAGTGAAATCAAGATACCTTTTGAGGATGAACAGATTCAGTTTCTACATTATTTGGTGGAAAACGGAGGAGAAATTTCAAACAATGACTTGTTAGACTTTATTAAAAAGGGTCAGGAATCCTTAGATACTTTAAAGAAAAGGAAGCTAAAATTAATAATGGATATAAATCAAATTTTTAAAATTTGCACCGGATTGAGTAAACCGTTTTTACTTGAACTAAAAGATGATAACGACAGAAGGTATAAAGACTATCTTATTAACCCTATTTATGAGGTGAGGATGTAAAATACAAAAAGCCAACCTTTTCAGATTGACTTTTTGCGCCTCAGGTAGGGCTCGAACCTACGACCTACGGATTAACAGTCCGCCGCTCTAACCGGCTGAGCTACTGAGGCAGGTTAGATGTACCTTAAGATATTTTCAAAAGGCGACTGCAAAAATAGTAGGATTATTAAATAAATTGCAATATTTACACAATAAATTTTAAAAAAAATCACAATGAAATTATTAACTGTTGGTACTGTGGCATTTGACGATATTGAAACGCCATTTGGTAGAGCGGAAAGGGCTATTGGTGGTGCTGCAACTTATATATCATTAGCCGCATCATACTTTGCCGAGCAGGTTAGAATCGTTTCTGTAGTGGGTGACGATTTTCCTGAAAGCGTTTTGCAAGACTTAACAAGTCGCAATATTGATTTGACAGGGCTGGAAGTAAAGAAAGGCGAAAAGTCGTTTTTCTGGGCGGGACGATACCACAATGACATGAACTCCCGGGATACCCTTGAAACGCAACTCAACGTATTAGCCGATTTTAATCCTATTCTTCCTGAAGCATATAAAAGTTCAGAATTTTTAATGTTAGGAAACCTGACGCCAGACATTCAATTATCGGTTATTGAACAAATGGTGGGTAAGCCAAAATTAATTGCGTTGGATACCATGAACTTTTGGATGGATATTGCCATGGAAAGTCTCAAAAAGGTATTAAAAAGAATTGATATGCTAATTATCAATGACGAAGAAGCCAGGCAACTAGCTGGTACTTATTCTTTGGTGACGGCGGCGGCAATCATTCATGAAATGGGACCTAAATTTGTTGTGATTAAAAAAGGAGAACACGGCGCCCTTTTATTTGAAGGGGAAAACATATTTTATGCTCCTGCATTACCCTTAGCGGAGGTTTTTGACCCAACAGGTGCCGGCGATACCTTTGCAGGCGGATTGATGGGGTATTTAGCTATGACCGGAGAGGTTTCTTTTGAAAATTTAAAAAGAGCTATTATTTACGGTTCAGCAATGGCTTCATTTTGCGTTGAAAAGTTTAGTACAGAAAGACTGCTGAACCTTTCTAAAGTTGAAATTGACGCGCGGATAGATAAATTTGTTAAACTGGTTAATTTTGATTCTATTCCAGTATAAATTACTCCTGATTGGCTAACTGTCCGCATGCGGCATCAATATCTTTTCCCCTGCTACGGCGGACAGTTACCATTATTCCTTTTTCCCGGACAGTCTTTGCAAAAATATCTATCTTATTTCCGCTGGCTTTTTCAAATGGGGCATCGGGGATAGGATTGTATTCAATAATATTTATTCTTACTGGAAAATTCCGGCATAGTTTAACCAGGTTTAAAGCATCGGCAACAGAATCATTAAATCCCTGGAAAGCAATATATTCATAGCTAATTCTATTTCCTGTTTTTTCATAATAATAGGAAATAGCTTCTAAGATAGCCTTTAAGTTGTTTGATTCATTAATGGGCATTATCTGATTTCTTTTTTCGTCATCAGCTGCATGAAGAGAAAGCGCTAAATTAGTTTTTGTCCCATCATCGGCTAATTGCCGGATCATTTTCCCAATGCCAGCTGTACTGATAGTAATTCGTCGGGCTGCCATGTTCCAGCCTGTCGGTGATGTTAGCTTTTCAATACTGTCCATAACAGGTTTATAAGCTAAGAGCGGTTCGCCCATGCCCATATAGACAACGTTTGTCAGTTTTTTATTAAAATGCTCGAGGCATAAGTTATTTATAGCATTGACCTGACTTACAATTTCTCCTGCGGTCAGATTTCTTTCTCTTTTCATTTTTCCCGTTGCACAAAAACTGCAAGTCAAGCTGCAACCAACCTGGCTGGACACGCAGACGGTAAATCGGTTTTCATCCAATACGGGAATAAGTACGCTCTCTATGTTAAATCCGTCATGTAATCTGAATCTGGCTTTTATTGTACCGTCTTCACTAATTTGTTGTTTGTCCAACGCAATATTTAGAAATATAAAATATTCATTTAGTTTTTCCCGAAGAACAATGGGTAGATTCGTCATTTCCTCGAAAGACTGAGCGTTATGTTGCCAAAGCCAGGCATAGATTTGTTTGGCACGAAAAGATGGCTGTCCCCAGGAGCTTAGTAATTCTGATAAACCGGGTAGAGAAGCCTCTCTAATATCTTGTTGTTTCATAGAAAACGAAATATTGTAATGATAGGGGGTTTTTAAATTGGAGAACACTGTTGTTGCAGCCAAATTTTTTCATCATCAGAAATTAATGGGGATAAACCATTCCAAACCAAACGATGATAATTGTTTAACCATTCTTTTTCATCCTGGTTCAATAGAGATGAATCAATAAGTTGAAGAGAAATGGGAAACAGGGTTAAATCCTCAAAAGAAAGAAAGCCATTTTCAAGATCTTTACAAAGCAAGATGTTTTCAATCCGTATGCCATATTCGCCTTCAATATAAACTCCGGGTTCATTGGTGGTAATCATGCCAGGCTTTAATGCGGTAGTTCCCCTGCTAGTGGTGGGATTTGTTGCAAAACCCTGTGGACCTTCATGGACGGATAGGAAAAAACCTACACCATGGCCAGTACCATGAGCATAATTCAAACCTTGCTTCCAAAGGGGTGTCCTCGCTAAAGTATCGAGTTGCATTCCTACGGTACCGGAGGGGAATTGAGCAGAGGCTAAAGCGATAAATCCCTTAAGCACTAAAGTAAAATGCTTTTTTATTAGTAATGGAGGGTTGTTTCCAATAAAAATGGTTCTGGTAATATCGGTCGTTCCGTCCAGGTATTGCCCACCAGAATCAACTAAAAGTAACCCACCTTTTTTAATGATAGCTGCCTTTTCGGAATGAGGGTGATAATGTATTATGGCGCCGTTACTTTTATAACCAACAATGGCATTAAAACTTTCCCCTTTATAATCGGCCTGTTGTGATCTGTAAAAGGCACATTTTTCTGCAAAATCAAATTCAGAGATAGCATGCTCATTTTCTATTTCACTTTCTAACCATCTAAAGGCACGAATCAGGGCTATCCCATCTTTAAGCATTGCTTTTTGAATGTGCATTATTTCATTTTCCGATTTAACCGCCTTGAGTTCCATAATCCAATTGGGGTGCATCAAACACCTTTCAGGAGGTATAATCTTGTAAATGGCAGCATTTAACGATTCAGGATGTACGATAAAGGTGACATTACTCCCTAAATGAGCTATGGAATCCATTAGTGCCTCATAAGGTAAAATAGTAATATTTTCCTTTGATAAGGATTCAAATGTTTTGGGAGATATTTTTTTTTCGTTGACAAATAAAAAACAAGATTCTTTCCCTAATAATAAATACGCATAGAATAAAGGATTAAACGGAATATCATTGCCCCTTAGATTTAATATCCAGGCAATATCATCTAAAGTGGACAGGACAAGATAATCAGCATCTAATGATGTCATTTTAGCTCTTAATAAACCCATTTTACTCTCCCTGCTAATTGACGAAAAATGTATATCATGGTCAAATATCTCTGAAGCAGGTAAAGCAGGTCTGTTTACCCATAGTTTGTCAAAAGGATTATATTGTGGAAGAAGAGTTAAATGATGTGTAGAAAAAAGGGCTGTAATATGTTCAAGTTGTTGTATGGAGAAAAGACGGGAATCTAAACCGATTTGCTTACCTGGAGTTAGTTGTTTAACTAACCAGGGTAAATGCTCTGGTGCATGCGGTACTTTTTGCTTGTGAAGCGTTATACCTGAGCCGGATAATTCAATGTCGGCTTGTATAAAATATCTGGGGTCCGTCCAAAGTGCGGCATAATCTGCCAGAACAATCAAAGTACCAGCGGAACCTGTAAAGCCACTTATCCATTCTCTTACGGCCCAATGATCTGCAATATATTCACTTTGATGCGGGTCACCGGAAGGTATAATCACCGCATCTATTTTATTTTTTTGCATATCAATCCGTAGAGATTGAATTCGCTTCTTCATAACATCACTCATCCTTGATTAATTTTTATTACATAAAATTAATCAAAAGAACCTAATGTAATGTTTAAAGTAGAGATGTGTTTGTGTTCATTTAAGAACACACATATAATAAAAAATAGTTATATTTGCTTAATAAACAAATAATTCGGAACAACAAGGTATGCGGACAGGGTTAAGTCAGAAGCAAATTCAGATTCAAAAGCTTTCACCCCAACAGATTCAACTTATGAAGCTGTTGCAGGTTCCTACTGCATTGCTGGAACAAAGAATTAAGGAGGAGATTGAAGAAAATCCGGCGCTTGAAGAGGGGGAAAACATAGTAGAAACGGATACACAGGACCAGGACCCTGAAGAATCTGTAGAAAGTGACATAGAAACAGATGACGAGCCTGTCATTGACGACGAAATGGAGGTAGTTGACTATATCCAGGAATACCTTGATAATGAAGACGATACGCCGGACTATAAGCTACAGGGAGATGGATATAATCCAGAGGAGGAAGAAAAATCCATGCCTGTGGTGCTTGAAAATTCTTTTTACGATTTTTTAGAGCAACAAATAGGCTTGTCCACTTTTTCGAATGAAAAGGAAAGGATTATTGCCAGGCAGATTATCGGGAGCATCGACGAAGACGGTTATTTGAGAAGAGATACCTTCGCTTTAGTGGACGATTTAATTTTTTCGTTAAATGTCATAGTAACAGAATTTGAGATTGAAGAAGTATTAAAAAAAGTCCAGAGATTTGACCCACCAGGTATTGGTGCCCGTGATTTACAAGAATGTTTGCTGATACAATTAGCACTGCGTATAGAACAAACAGGAAAGGAAAGCCAGACAAAAGACGCGTTGATATTGGCTTATAAAATGGTGGATAAATATTTTGATGCATTTTCAAAAAAGCACTATGAGAAGTTATTAAGATCCCTCAATATTTCTGAAAAGCAGTTAAAACAAGCGGTTGAAGAAGTATTGAAATTAAATCCCAAGCCATCAAGTGGTTATATTGGCGACGCCAAATCGAGCAATAATCAATACATTATCCCAGATTTTATCATAACAAACCGCGATGAGGAGCTTGAAGTTGTCTTACATTCAAGGAATGCCCCGGAATTGAGAATTAGCGATCATTTCAGAGAAATGCTCCGGACTTACGGGGTTGATAAGACAAAGGGATTGAGTGCACAGTCTGATAAAGAAGCCGTTAAGTTTATACGACAAAAAATTGAATCGGCCCGATGGTTCATAGACGCTATAAGACAACGTCATGAAACCATGTATAGAACGATGTATGCTATTTTGGAATATCAATACGAGTTTTTTCTAACGGGTGATCAGAAGAAGTTGAAGCCCATGATATTACAAGATATTTCAACGGCTACCGGACTAGATGTTTCAACGATTTCCAGGGTAGCCAACAGCAAATATGTCCAAACAGAATTTGGAACCAAACGATTGAAGGAATTTTTCTCTGAATCTATGCAAATGAGTGACGGAGAGGAGGTTTCAACTATTGAGGTGAAGAAGATATTAGGGGAATTGATCGCTGGAGAAGACAAGAAACTTCCCTTGTCCGATGATAAACTGACGCAAATATTAGGAGAAAAGGGTTATCCAATTGCTCGCAGGACGGTAGCAAAATATAGGGATCAATTAAATATAGCCAAGGCATCATTAAGGAAGGAACTTTAAGAAACTACTTCATTTAGACATTCCATCAAAATAGCGCAAGCCTCGTCAATTTCCTCAAAGGTAATGGTCAAAGGTGGGGCAATCCTTAGGGAGCGATCATTAAACAGAAACCAATCGGTTATTATTCCCTTCCCAATAGCGAGGTGAATCACTTTTCGAACCAAATCTGCATTATCTAAGTCTAAGGCCATAAGTAGGCCGGCATGTCTGATTTCTTTAATGAAGGGGTGTTTTAGGATAGAGATAAATCTATCTGATTTTGCCTGAACCAAAGAAATCAGATCACTCTCTATTAAATATTGAAGGGTAGCGAATGCCGCGGCGGCACTGACCGGATGACCACCGAAAGTAGTTATATGTCCCAGGACTGGATTTTCAGAAAGCCCTGACATTATTTCCTTGGAGGAAATAAAAGCACCGATAGGCATGCCACCACCTAAACCTTTGGCTAGTAGGAGAATATCAGGAATAACATCATATTTACTAAAAGCAAAAAGACTTCCCGTTCTACCCATACCTGTCTGAATTTCGTCAAGAATGAGTAGCGTTCCCGTCGATTTGCAACGATCTGCAACTTGTTTTAAAAAATCTCCATGGGGAAGGCGCACCCCAAATTCAGCCTGCACTGTTTCAAGAATAACTGCCGCTGTTTTGTTTGTAATACGGTCTAAACAAGAAAGACAATTAAAATCGATATGATTAATGTGAGGAAGCAAAGGAAAAAAGGCTTCTGTAAAGGTAGTGGGAAACATAAGGGATGCCGCACCTTGAGTACTGCCATGGTACGCAAATTTTGCTGAAATAATTTCTGAACGGCCCGTATATTTTTTTGCAAGTTTCATGGCTCCTTCTGTTGCTTCAGAGCCGCTATTAACCAAATAAACCGAGGATAAATTTTCAGGTAATAAAGAAGTTAGCAGGGATACCAGTTTAATCTGCGGACTCAATACAAATTCACCATAAACGAGGGTATGCATGTATAAATCTACCTGATTTTTAATGGCATTAACCACGGCGGGGTGTCTGTGGCCTAATACACTAACACTTATTCCAGCAATAACATCCAAATATTTTTTATCATCGATATCATACAGATAAACACCTTCTGAACGGACAATTTCCAGGGCTAATGGAGCAGGACTGGTTTGG
>JAJTER010000095.1 GCA_021299835.1 Saprospiraceae bacterium
GGTAGCACACAACAGGGTCAGATATATACGCAAATTTCAAAAAGATTAAACGAAAAGGTTACTTTACAAACAGGATTACATTATTTGCATTTCTTTTTAAACAATACGTCAAGCATAGAACCGAGAGCAGCCATTTCATATAAGGTCGCCCAAAACCAAACTTTAAATTTAGCCTTTAGTAGATTAGGTAAAATGCTTCCCTTAGCTTCTTATTTTTACAGCCAGAAAGTAGGCAATGAAATTGTCCAACCCAACAAGGATCTTAGGCTAATTCAAGCAAATCATCTCATTTTAAGCTATCAAACAGTTAGCAAATCTCAGATAAAATTTAGTTTAGAAGGATATCTTCAAACATTGGGTAAGGTTCCTGTTGAATTAAATACAGAATCATTGTATTGGATGCTGAATAATCAAGACCAATTTCCGGAATTTTCAGTAGTCAGTAAAGGCAGAGGATTAAATTATGGTCTGGATGCATTGGTTGAAAAGTTTTTCAGTAATAAAATTTACTTTTTAGTAACCGCTTCTACTTTTCGTTCTCAATATTCTCCCTTTAATCAGCAATGGTACAACTCAAAATTCAATACCAGATTTACAAGCTCCTTAACTTTTGGAAAAGAATTTACTTTTAGAAACCAATCTGTCTTACAGGGAGGTTTCAGGGTTTTATACAATGGTGGATTCAGATATTCCCCAATTGACCCCGTGTTGTCTGCAAAAACCGGACAATATGTGCCATTGGAGGGGAAGGAATGGACTTCACAGGTAACCCCCTATTTTAGAATAGACAGCAGGATTGCCTATCGATTTAACAAAAAAGGATTTTTCGGGAATCTATCCCTGGATATTCAAAATGTTACCAGTCACCGAAATATTTCTTTTGTTTCTTATGATGCTGTGGCCAATAAATTAAATTTCACAAGATTCGGAGGAGGATTTATACCTGTATTAAGCTTTCAGATGGATTTTTAAACCTTCATATTTTTGAAATAAAAATATTTAGTAATTTTTTTCCATTGGACTAAGTAGTTGATTGAAAAATATTGTCATAATAAAAACTGCTTTTACCCAATATGGAAAATGAAAAATCACAACGTAATAAAACATTGGGAGAAGAAGGAATGATTCATCATCCTTCCTCCCAAGATTACATTGAAAAATTTCCACTAAAGGATAAAACAGAAGGAGAAGAATTCGATTTATTGATTAGGAAAAAATTTGAAGTAGATCCTACTTCTGGTTGTTCCTTATTATTCAGAAAATATTATAGTGGTTTATGTAGTCATGCCGTTAGGTTTATATACTCAAAGGAAATAGCGGAGGATATAGTTAGTGATCTATTTTTTGATTTTTGGAAAAACAAAAAATATGAACTCGTTCAAAAATCTTACAGTGCCTACTTATATAAATCGGTAAGAAACAGATGTTTAAATTATTTGAAATCAAATCTAAACTTACATTCAAAAATTAGTTTACAAGATGCAAATGATATCCAAATCGAGGAATTACCAGAAGACATTTTATATTTAGATGAATTAGTAAAAAGAATAAATGATGCAGTAAATGACCTACCCCCAATATGTAGAAAAGTTTTTCTATTACACCGTTTTGAAGGGAAAAAACAGAAAGAAATCGCAGAAGAACTGGGGTTATCCATAAGAACCATTGAAGCACATATTTATAAAGCGCTACAATGGTTAAAATCGGTAATATCAGAAAAAAATTAAGTGTAAGCCATTGACAAAAACATTATATGGTAACTAAAAGCATATTATTTGAATATTTTACAGGAAATTCAAGTGTTCTTCAAAAAAGGATGATTGAAAATTGGCTTGAAAATGAAAAGAATAGAAACCTATATTATGAATGGTTGGCAGAATGGGAAAGCGAATTCCCTCAATATGTGCCAGATGTTGAAAATAAGCTGGACGAATATCTATCCAAAATACAAAATGATAAAAAATTTAAATTAATTGTCACAAATAAGAAGGAAGTAAAACCATCTTATAGAAATTACCGTATTTTAGCTTATGCAGCCTCTATAGTTATTATCATTTCTTTGTTAGTTTCAATACTACCCATCAACGATATTTTCAATAAACAAATTTCAACAGATTATGGTGAAATTAAACAAGTCAGATTACCTGATGGAAGTGAATTAACCTTATATTCAAATTCGAAACTTACATGGAATAGGTTGAATTTTGAAAACCAAAGAGTTGTATATTTAGATGGAGAGGCTAATTTTGACATCAAATACAATCAGGAAGCTTCAAAATTCAAAGTGAAAACAAAAAACGAGGTAACCATCATTGTTTATGGTACTGAATTTAGATTTTTTACCAGAGAAAGAGGATCAAAAGTTGAACTTAATAAAGGTGTTATCAAATTACATTATAAAGAAGGAAAGAGTAAAAAGACCATCGCTTTGAACCCGGGTGAATCTATTTCTCTTAATAAAGAGAACAGGCTTACTGAAAGGAGTACATTTAATCCATCGCGAAATATTGAGCTAAAAAAGCATAGGTTTACCTTTGACAATACCCCTTTATCGGAGCTAAAAATCCTAATTCCAGAGAATTTTGGATTGGGCATAGTGATACCAGACAAGGAAATAGAAAAACTAACCTTAACGGGAACTTATACCGGAAACAGTTTAAATGAGTTAATTAATTCATTATCAGCTGTTACTGGCTTAAATTTTTATAAATATCACGGACGAATTTACATCGTACCTTATTAATTTTAACCTGTAAACATTATTTATGAAGAAAAAGCATTACCTCATTATCGGATTGATATGCATCATGGGGAGTTTAGATGCCGGACATGCCCAGTTGTCGGCTGCAGTTCGGGATCAACCAGGGAATAGTTTTAATTCTGAATCAATCACAAAATCCTTAAAAGTTGTTCTGATTGAACTAGGGAACAAGTATGGCACGGATATCCTTTTTATGGATAAAAATCTGGCTGGATTAAAGGTTAACGTCAATGAAATTGATTTGTCGAAACCTTTCGAAACAAATTTGAATATCCTACTATCCCAAACTGAGTTGAAGTTTAAAGCTACACCGTCGGGCGGGTACGTTATTACCAACAAAGACATCAAACAAAAGGTAAAATCACCTAAAGAAAATGGTGGTGGGGAGTTTAAACAAGGATTTCAGGAAATCAACCCGTTGATTCAGGAAAATTCTAACACAATTACAAATAAATACCTTCCTTCAGTAAGTGTTTCAAAACCTGAGTTAAAGGTGACAGGTACACTTACCGATGCTGAAACGGGAACAGCTTTAATAGGGGCTACTGTGCAGGTTAAAGGAACTACAAATGGGACATCAACCGATCTTGACGGAAATTATTCCATAGTAGCTCCTGATGGAAATTCAATTTTAGTATTCTCCTATATTGGATATGTCAATCAAGAGGTAGTCATTGGAAACCAAACCACTATTAATGTTAGTTTGGTTCCTGACGTACAATCCTTAAATGAGGTCGTTGTGGTTGGTTATGGAGCTGTTAGAAAAACAGATTTAACCGGAGCTGTTGACCAGTTACAATCAAAAGATATTGTACGTGCAAATCCAGTTCAGGCAGCACGTGCTATTCAGGGACAAGTTGCCGGAGCAACGGTAACCAAAACCAGTAATAGACCTGGAGCTGGTTACAGTATCACCATTAGAGGAGAGAATACAATCAATAACTCAACGCAACCTTTAGTTGTTATTGACGGATTAATGGGTGGTGACATAAACTCTATCAATCCTAATGACATCCAATCAATGGATGTATTAAAGGATGCCTCATCTACGGCAATTTATGGAGCCAGAGGTGCCAATGGAGTAATTATCATCACTACTAAAAAGGGTTTGTCGGGTAAACCAAAAGTAAGTTATGACAGCTATGTAGGTATGAAAGTACCAGAACACATGCCTCGTCTAATGAACACCGCTGAATTTTACAAAGCTACCTTTACAGACAGAGTATTAGAGGGTTCTGTAGGAGCTACTTTTACCGCCGCTGAAACGGCTGCAATAAAAGAAAACAGGACCACAGACTGGGTTGATTTAATCACAGATCCAGCATTACAAACCAGTCAAAATTTAAGCGTTGCCGGAGGTAATGATAAGACAACTTACAGATTTTCAGGCGGATTCTTAAATGAGAATGGGAATGTGTTATATACTGGTTTTAAAAGATACAATCTAAATGCAGGTTTAGATAGTAAATTAGGTGAGCGAATTAAAGTTGGATTTACCTCTTATATAACCTATAGCGACCAAAATGTTGGTTCTCAGGAATCATTAAGAAATGCTTACAGAGCCAGGCCTACAGGAACCGTTTATTTTAATGATTTAGCCAACCCATCTGAAAATGGAGATTTGAATGTAAATGGCTTAGCCGTTTGGATGGGTATTAATGACAAACAGGTTGCTAATCCACTCTTGGATATTGACCCCAAGATTTCTAAATATCAAACAACTACAGCAGTAGCCATGGCCAATGCTTATGCAGAGGTTAATTTGCTTAAGGGATTAACCTTTAGATCTTCTTTATCAGCTTCCTACACCAGCGGAAGATTTGGTGATTTCAGAGGACAGTGGTCAAAATCACAAATTGGCAATAAACCAAGAGCACAGGTTGATAATTCCAATCAAGGAAATTATACGATAGATAATATTTTGAACTATAATTTTGAGTCTGGAAAACATAAATTAACCTTTACGGGCCTACAGAGTGCCTTTTACCAACGAAATGAAAATTATTCCATTTTTGTAAGAGATTTACCTTACGATTCCGATTGGTATGCTGTAAATACCGCTGCCACTATTGGAAGTATTGGAAGCTCCCTAGTTGAAAGATCTATTCTTTCCTATATGGGCAGAGTAAATTATACATTTAACGAAAAATACCTCCTTACTTTAACAGGACGTTCTGACGGTGCTTCTCAATTAGCAGAAGGAAATAAATGGGCATTTTTCCCATCTGTTGCTGTTGGATGGAGATTAGCAGATGAAGGATTTATTAAAAATTTAAATCTTTTCTCTAACCTTAAATTAAGGGCTAGTTATGGTCAAGTAGGCAATGCTGGCGTTAACCCTTATAGTACACAAGCCAATTTAATAAACACAGGCTACGATTTTGACGGCTCACCTGCCTTTGGTTTCGCACCTCAGAATCTGGCAAATAAGAATTTGAGATGGGAACGTAGCACCGAGTTAAATCTTGGTATTGATTTTGGTTTTTTCAAGAATAGAATTTCAGGTACCTTGGAACTCTATAATAGAAAAACAGAGGACCTCATCTTAAACCAAAGAATACCTACTGTTTCTGGATTTACTCAGGTGATTGCCAATGTTGGCGCTATTGAGAATAAAGGGATAGAACTTACGCTGAATACAGCTAATATAGTAACCACCGATTTTTCCTGGAATACCACCTTTGCCTTCACACAAAATAAAAATAAGTTATTAGAACTATATGGCGATGGTCAATTAGTTGACAAAGGAAATAATTTATTTGTTGGTTTCCCCATCAGAGCCAATTTTGATTATCAATTTAACGGTATCTGGCAGACAAGTGAAAAGGACCAGGCAGCCGTTTATAAACAGGTTCCAGGTTCTGTAAAAGTAGTCGATCAAAATGGAGATGGCATTATTTCTTCTTCTAATGCTATTGATGACAGAGTTTATTTGGGTACTCAACTGCCTAACTGGATATTAGGTGTAACAAATAGATTTAAATATAAAAACTTAGATTTTTCGTTTTTTACCTATTACAGGAATGGAACTCAATATAGAAACAATACATTAGCCGGAACTTTTGGTGAAATAGGCAGTACAAGATATAACAAACTGGCAGGATTAGATTATTGGAGAAGTGATAACCCATCCAATACCTTTTTTGGCGTAGTTGCTGCTAATCCGTACAGAAACGCTATTTTTTATCAAGATGCAAGTTTCCTAAGAATATCAGACATCACCTTAGGATATAATTTTTCACCTAAAGTATTAAGTGCTCTTAAAATGGGTAGTGCAAGAATTTATGGACAGGTATCAAATCCCTTTGTATTTAGTGATTTTACTGGCTTTGACCCTGAATTTAACTCTGCCATTTTTCAAGATGATGTTCCATCCATGATTTATACTTTTGGTGTTAGCATCAGTTTTTAATCTTGACCTAAACTAAATGAAAATGAAAAAAAATTATAAATTAAGATTATCCATTCTTGCTTTTTCCCTGGTTACCCTCATACACACAGGTTGTAATGAAGATTTCCTGGTAGAAAAACCCGTAACTTCTTTAACGACGGATGTTTATTATAAAACAGCCACTGGATTTGAAGATTTAGTAAAAGCGTGCTACCCATTACTTCGAAATATTCATCAGAACAGACACCTTGTTCTTCAGGGCACTGATATCTTCTCTTCCCAGGGAGGTTGGAATCCCTCGGCAGTGAATGGGAAAGAAAATTTACCTGCTCTTTGGGATGTTCATGATGCACGGTTTAATGCGGAAGTAGCAGAAATCAGAACACTTTGGCAGTTACTTTATGCTGAAATAGCGAGAACAAATACCGCTATTACCCGTGCGGAAGGTATCACTACTATGCCAACAGCGCTTAAGGACACCCGGGTTGCTGAAGCAAAATTCCTACGAGCTTTATGTCTATTTTATGCAGTTCAACAATGGGGAGATATTCCAATGCCCTTAGCAGAAATTACTTCAGCCAGTAAAGATTATCCAAGAGTAGCTGCAGCTGAGGTTTACAAGCAAATCATAACCGATTTATTGGATTGTGAAACTAAAATACCTGTAACAGCTTCAAATTATGGGAGAATTAATAAAGGTGCTGTTCAATTTCTTTTGGCCAGAGTATATCTAACGNNNNAGATGCATTTCCTTTAGCAGCTAATTACAGGGACCTGTTTCCAAGAAGAGATGATAATCCATTAAAGCAATATACTGGGGCTCAGAATGATAAGAATCCTGAAATAATCTTTGCGGTACAATATAATTCAGACTTATTAACAAATAAAACAGATGCAGCTTTTCCACAAGACCCAGCGGGCGGGAATGATTTACATTCTAAATTTGGGCCAAGTGGTGAAGGGTTTATTGGTACCAAAGGAAGAACATCAGATTATAACCGAACGTTAAGCGTTCACAATGTAAATACAGCAACCTATCGCTTTTTTGATCCAGAGAATGATACCCGCTATGCTCATAATTTTGTTAGTGTGGGTTATGCTTTGAATGCCGTTAAAGATTACAGAGTTTTACCTTTATCTAATCCAAACCTAAGAGTTAGTTTTAATTCAGGTGACACTGTTTTATTATGCAGACCCTGGAATAATCCTGCTACCACTAAAGAAGAAAGAGGCATTGATTTGGGTGGAACCAAAAAATATGCGGTTGTTAATACCGATGAGTACGGAGGTGGTTACCCTATTGATAATTCAGGTTTAAATATCCAGCCACCGTTAATGTGGAAGTTTTGGCAACCGGGTATTCCTTATGGTGATGCCTTTGGAACATTCAATGAAGCAATATTCAGATCGGCAGAGGCCTATTTAATAGCTGCTGAAGCCATTGTAAAGGGAGCCAAAGGTGGAAAACTAGGTGGAGCGGAAGTGTATTATAACAGAGTTTTAGATCGTGCCTTGGGTACAAAAAAAGGAACTGATCCAAAATGTGCTGCATCTCCTGAAAACCAAAAATCTCTGGCCACAGCTTCATACCGTGCAACCGCTGCAAATATTTCCATTGATTTAATTCTCGATGAGAGAGCCAGAGAACTGATGGGTGAATATAGCCGTTGGTTTGATTTGAAAAGAACTGGAAAATTAGTAGAGCGTATTAAAAAATACAATCCATGGGTTAAAGGACAATCAATCTCAGACAAACATTACTTGAGACCTATTCCACAAAGTGAAATTGATTTATCTTTTCCATCGATCAAACAAAATCCTGGATATTAATATCTAAAGACTATTTTTTACTTGTATATTTAGAGAGGAAGAAAAAATCTTCCTCTCTTTTTTAGCCTAAAATTTCCCCTATGAATCGCAGAACATTTGTTAATACAAGCCTTTTAGCTGTTTCAGTATTGCCTTTTAGTAACCTTGATTTTTCAAAAGTAAGCAAACCAGCTTGGATCTTGGAATGGATAAAAATTCAAGATAAACAGCTTCCTAATTATCAAAAATATAAAGTTGTTCAAAAGGAAAACAAATATTTTGGTGGATACATGGATGACGCTGAACTGCCAAATCCACATTCAACCGCTGGGTTTATAGGTAAGGCGTGTATGCTTTGGGCTTGTGAGGAATCGGTATTTTTCCAACTGCCATCGTTAGTAACTGACATTGAGTTGGCGCTGATAAGTTTGTTGAAAATGCAACATACTGATGGCACCATAGATCTTCTTTCTACCAATTTTCACTCCACACCGGATACTGCGTTTGTATTGGAAGATATTATTCCAGCTTACCATTTCATAAAGGAAAGTAATCTGAAGAATACAGAAAAAATACTCAGTCTATTAAAGCAATTCATTTTAAATGCGGCTGAAGCCTTAAGCATTGGAGGAATCCATACTCCAAACCACCGATGGGTTGTATGTGCTTCATTAACCAGAATTAATGAATTGTTTCCCAATGAAAAATACATAAACAGAATAAATCAATGGTTAGCGGAACATATTGATCTCGATCCTGATGGGCAATACACCGAAAAAAGTACCAATGGCTATTCACCCATTGTAAACAGGTCACTCATTACTATGGCCGTGGGTTTGAATAAACCAGCGTTACTTGATGACGTCAAGAAAAATCTAATCATGACCTTTTACTATGTTCATCCTAATGGTGAAGTAGTCACAGAGGCATCGAACAGGCAAGACAAAGGGACGATAGGCAACATGCATAAATATTACCATGTATATCGATATATGGCCTTAAAATTTCAGGACGGTACTATGGCATCCATGTGCCGATTGATTGAAAAAACGAGTACACCAGAACAATTAGCTGGATTTTTGGATATATTTCTTGAGGATCCAGGCCTTTGGCAGGAACTTCCTCCTTCAAAGCCATTACCCACCAATTATTCCAGGGAATTTCCCTATTCTGGTGTAGTGCGTATCAGACGCGAAAATTGGGATTGCACCTTACTTTCAAATAATACCAGTTGGTTAACATTCCATAAAGGAAATGCGGTGCTGCAAGCTATGAGAATAGCTACCTCATTTTTTGGAAAGGGACAATTTCAAACGGCTAAAATTAAGGCCATTGATAAGAATTGGGTATTACAAAATTCATTAGATGGACCTTATTATCAACCTTTAGATGCGGACAAGATATCGCCGGACGGTGATTTAGATAAAATGCCAAGGACCTTACGTTTACAAAGCGAGGTACAAAAATTAAACTATTTAGTTAAAGTGACCGAGCTTCCAACCGGCGTTGAGGTTGATTTTGATATTTCAGGGACTGATGGAGTTCCGGTTTCTCTTGAACTTATATTCAGACCAGGAGGCATATTTTCTGGCGTTTCTCCCATTCCAAATAAAAAAGATGCTTATTTATTCCCTTCCTCTAAAGGCAGTTATACGGTTGGAAACGATCAAATCACCTTTTCACCTGGAATGATTTTACACAAAGGTGTCCAGCTTCGTGGTGCATTACCTGCTATGGAATCACCCACTGTTTATTTGACTGGCATAACCCCTTTCAAACATAAAATAACCCTTTCCTAGTAAAATCCCTTTTTAAATAAATTTTCCTATTAACATGAAAAACAACCTATTTTTTGTCCTTGTGATACAAACAATTCTGGGAAATATTAATCTGTCCGGCCAGGCTAATAAAATGCAACCTGTTGATTTGGTATATCCATTAACGGATGCTGCTAACTCAAGATGGTTTTTTTTTAATTCTGCTACCAGACCTTTTGGTATGGTTAATTTAAGTCCTGATAATGCCATTGACGCCGATTGGAATGCAGGATACAGATATGAGAAGGATAGTATCAAATGTTTCAGTCACATCCACGGATGGCAATTATCCGGTATTCCCGTATTACCTACCACAGGAGAATTTAAAGGACATTTAGGTTCCGATACCTACGGATCTGTTTTTTCTCATAATAAAGAAACGATTAAAGCAGGATATCATCAGGTTTACCTGGAAACCTACAAAATAAAGGCTGAACTAACTTCAACAACACGCGTAGGATTCCATAAATACACTTTTCCAGCAGCTGAAAAGAGTCAAATCCTATTTGATTTTTCTACTTTTCTCGGTCCATCAGATACCCAATATGGATTAATCAGGAAGATTTCCAATACAGAAATTGAAGGCTATGCTGTCATGGCTCCTACCATTCGACGACCAAAAACAGTGACCGTTTTTTTTGTTGCTCAATTTGATAAACCATTTAAATCGTTAAAAACCTGGCAATTGGGTAAATTATTGGGAGAAAGTGACCTCATTGAAGGGGAGAAAATAGGTGGTTATGTTGATTTTTCCACAACTTCTGGAGAAATACGGAAAATGAAAGTGGCTATTTCTTATGTCAGTGAAGCCCAGGCACGATTGAACCTAGAGAATGAGCTAAACCACTGGGATTTTGAAAAGGTAGAGACGGAAAGCAGAACGGATTGGAACAACTGGTTAAGCAGAATAACTATTGAAGGAGGTACTGAAACAGAACAAAGGCGCTTTTATACCGATTTATGGCATGCTTTGCAAGGGAGGCGGATTATTTCCGATGTAAATGGGAAATATTCCGATATGACTGGACCCGTTCGGATAATAAGACAAATACCATTGGATGCTAGCGGGAAACCAGCTTACAACCACCATAATTCTGACTCCTATTGGGGTGCCCAATGGACTTTAAATACGCTTTGGCATTTGGTTTATCCAGAGGTAACTGAATCTTTTGTTAACTCCATGATAAAAATGTATGAGGATGGCGGACTTATACCCAGAGGCCCCGCAGGTGGAAATTATACTTATGTTATGACAGGTGCAGCGACAACGCCCTTCATTGTCAGCGCCTATTTAAAAGGAATAAAAGGCTTTGACATTGAAAAAGGCTATGAAGGACTAAGGAAAAATCATTTCCCGGGTGGTATGATGAGTAAAATAGGCTATGAGCACAATACCTTTAAAGGTGGAGGTATTGAGTATTATATGGAAAAGGGTTATGTTCCCCACCCTTTAAGTAAAATAAAATACGGCTTTCATCAGGACGGATCCACTCAAACATTAGAATATGCTTATCAGGATTATGCCTTAGCTCAGTTTGCCAAAAAATTGGGAAAGATGGAAGATTATCATCTTTTCATGAAAAGAGCCACTCACTATAAAAATATTTGGAATGCAGAAATAGGTTGGATGTGGAATCGGACAATAGATGGAAAATGGGGAGAGCCCGTTGATATTCTCAGATACGATAATGGATGGGAGGAAGGAAATGCAGCGCAATATACCTGGTTTGTTCCCCATGATGTACAAGGATTAATCTCTTTAATGGGAGGTAAAGATATATTTAACGCCAAATTAAATACCTCCTTTATTGAAGCAGAAAAACATGATTTTACTTCAGGGAAATCACATGATAAAGAATTACTTGAGAAGTTAAGACGAGTTTACATAAATTATGGTAATCAACCAAGCATTCAAACTGCCTATTTATTTAACTATTCAGGAGCTCCCTGGTTAACTCAATACTGGTCCAGAAAGGTCGTTGAAAAAGTTTATAGTGGTTTATCTCCTTATTACGGTTACAGCGGAGATGAAGATCAAGGATTGATGGGAAGTTTAGCCGTTTTAATGAAATCTGGTATTTTTTCCACCAATGGCGGCACCTCTGAAAACCCTTTTTATGAAATTAGCAGTCCCATATTCAATAAAATAACTTTTCATTTACATTCTGATTATTATAAGGGAAAAAACTTTATCATAGAGGCTCCAAATAATAATGAAAAGAATTTTTATATTCAATCTGCCACCTTAAATGATAAACCATTGGATAAACCATGGATTTTACATGAAACGGTAACAAATGGCGGAAAATTAATTCTTAAGATGGGCAGCACACCGAATAAAACATGGGGAAGTAAACCAGAACAAGCTCCCCCTTCCATGTCAAACTTATGATAATCAGGTAGTAAGGAGGTTTTCCGTAACCAAGGCAAAGGCTCCTAACATAGGTGCACTATCCCCAAGCGTTGATATTTTTATTTCGCAATCTGAAGCAAGTTGTGGCAAACTATGTAAGTTTATACCTTTATTAATGGCAAATCTCATTGAATCTAAAACGGGCATAAATCCACCACCAACAATAATCAATTCTGGATTTAACAAATCTATGAGCACCGCTAATGACTTCCCCAGTTGTTCTCCCATAGAATGAAGATTATCAGATAAAGGAAAAACATAATCTGTAGAATGAGTGAAAATATTTTTATAATCTAAGGACTTCCCTATTCTCTGAAAAAAGGAAGCCTCTAAAGCTAAACCTGAAACAAGCGTTTCCAGGCAACCTGTTTTACCGCAAACACATATTTTATTATTGTATTCCGCAAAAATATGACCAAATTCGCCAGCAAAACCAGAATGTCCTGTTTGCAACTGACCATTAGAAATAACACTAACTGCCAGACCTTTGGACAGGTTAACAGAAATTACGTTAGTTAAATCCTTTGCCAGCCCATAATAATTCTCGCCTAAAGCCATTAGATGAGTATCATTTTCTATAAAAACGGGTATCCCCCAAATATTTGAAAAATAATCAGTTAAAGGAATGTCTAAATGCAAGAAAGAATAGCTAACTCCTTTTTTAGCGTTAACTCTGCCCGTAATTCCAATACCGGCACCCAATATTCTATCTATGGGTAATTTTAATTCATTAATTATATCGGGAATCAAACGAGTAAGTGAGGCTAAAGATTCCCTTTTATCTTTAATATCAAAATGTGCTGATTCATAGACATAAATGGATTTCCTGTCCAAATTTAAAACATTAATTTTTAATGAATTCAATAAAATTTCAATAGAAAATAAATACCCCATATCAGGATTTAGCATATAGGTAGCAGGTCTTCTCCCACCTGAAGATTCCCTTTTACCGGCATTCACCAATAAGGTTTGCGATTCGAACTCATCAACCAATTTTGTACCTGTAGGAATACTTAGTTCCATAAAATGACAAAGTTCCGGAATACTCAACTCTTGATATTGCAATAAAAGTTTAATAATCTTTCGCTTATGATTATTTTGCCTTGAGATTTTATTAAAATCAACCGAGCGTTCTAAAAAGTTCCAAATCATAAGATTTTATTTACTTATTTTTCACACAGCGCAGATACATTCCGTAATTAATAAATCCATAATTTCTATCTACTTTATCATTATCAATTTGCATTCTAAAGTAGAAATGAGTTAATACAGACTCTTCAGTTGCTGTCCAGAAATAGACTGCTCTGTCCATATTCGAAAATCCGCCGTCAAATATTCTGACTCCACCAGGTCTGGCATTAAATCCTAAAGAAGATCCATTACCTTTTCCACCCCAATATTCAGGATCTTTTAATCTGGATGCGGCTACTTCGGCTCCCCCAGCAGCATTTACTAAATTATTCCATTCAACATCCGTTGCCAAGTGAAAGCCTTCAGGAAGAAGACCTCTTTCATCAGAAACAGCGTAATAATTATAAAGAATACCATAAGATTTACCATTAGCAGGATCATTATTTTGGTAACACCATGCTGGAGACTTACTTTGACCCGCTTCTAACCATTCTAATTCTGTTTTAGCTTCAGGAATTGGATCGCCATTATTAAATTTCTTAACAGACAAATTTTCTGTCATCCATTCATCATTTCCAATTACCACTGTATCATTATCAAATTTGCAAGAGCAGAAAATAGAAAGAAGTAAAAATGATAAAAAAAAATTAGGTGCCTTCATTTTTAAAAATTTTCACAAAAATACATAACCTGAATTAAAGGCTTCCCTAAAATAATTAAAAATCATATAAATAATGAAAAATATGCGTTAACAACAAAAATAACCTGACATAATTGCCGATTTTACTTACTTTTGACCTATTGAAAATTCAAATATGGCAACAGAAGCACTGACCTCCACAGATCAAATCATTTTACGGGACCCTAATGCCTATCAAGGACATGTACATGAATTCCATGAATTAACTAGTTCAAATGAATCTGCCAAAAGATTTTATATGGAGAGTTATGGATGTCAAATGAATTTTTCGGATAGCGAAATTGTTGCCTCTGTGCTTTCTGATGCAGGATTTGTATCAACGCGCAATATGGAAGACGCAGATTTAATACTCATAAATACTTGTTCTATTAGAGAGAAAGCAGAAGAAACGGTTAGAAAAAGATTAAGAGAATTTAATAAGGTAAAAAAACATAAACCGGGCACGCTCATCGGAGTATTAGGTTGTATGGCCGAGAGGTTAAAAGAGAAATTTTTACAAGAGGAAAAAATAGTTGATATAGTGGTTGGCCCCGACGCATATAGAGATTTACCTATGTTAGTTGACACGGCAGAACTGGGTGAAAAAGGAATCAATGTATTTTTATCGAGAGAAGAAACCTATGCCGATATCAGTCCTTTAAGATTGGGTTCCAATGGCATTTCTGCTTACATTTCCATTATGCGCGGCTGTGATAATATGTGCTCGTTTTGTGTTGTTCCATTTACTCGAGGTCGGGAACGAAGTCGTGATTTATACAGTATATTGGCAGAGGTAAAAGATCTGGAACAAAATAATTACAAAGAAATTACCCTTCTTGGTCAAAATGTTGACTCTTATAAATGGGAAAATCCCGAAAATAAAGAGATTGTAAATTTTGCTAATTTGTTAAGATTCGTAGCTGAATCTGCTCCTCAGGTAAGGATAAGATTTTCAACCTCTCATCCAAAAGATATTACTGATGAAGTTTTAGAAACTATTGCTTCATATAATAATATTTGTAAATATATTCATCTTCCTGTACAATCTGGTAATAGTCGAATTTTAAAAATGATGAACCGAACGTATGATAGTGTTTGGTACAAAGAAAGGGTGGACGCCATAAGAAGAATAATTCCAGATTGCGCTATTTCCTCTGATATTATTGTTGGTTTCTGTTCGGAAACGGAAGAAGAATTTCAAGATACACTTGACATGATAAGATACTCAAATTATACTTTATGCTATATGTATAATTATTCCGAAAGACCAGGCACCTTAGCAGCAAAAAAATACCCAGATGATATCCCAAATGAGGTAAAACAAAGAAGATTAGCAGAAACTATTGTTGTTCAACGCCAATCTTCTTACGAAAGCAATCTTCATGACATTGGAAAAACATTTGAAGTATTAATAGAAGGCGATTCAAAGAAATCAAACCAGCAGTTTGCAGGTAGAAATTCTCAAAATAAAGTCATTGTATTTCGCAAAAATGGTGACTATAAACCTGGAGATTTTGTCATGGTACAAGTAACGGATGTAACGAGTGGTACTTTACTTGGAAAATTAGTATCATAAATGGAAAATCTTCAATCCATAAAGCAACGTTATGGCATAATTGGTCATTCTCCTCTACTCGACAGGGCATTAAATACTGCGGTAAGAGTAGCATCGACTGATTTAAGCACACTGATAACTGGAGAAAGTGGCGTTGGAAAAGAGGTATTTTCAAAAATCATCCATGGTTTGAGTGCCAGAAAGCACCAAAAATTTATAGCAATAAATTGTGGAGCTATTCCGGAAGGAACCATAAATTCGGAATTATTCGGACATGAAAAGGGTGCTTTTACGGGAGCTGTTGGTGATAGAAAGGGGTATTTTGAAACTTATGATGGAGGCACTATTTTTTTAGATGAAATTGGCGAATTGCCTCTTGACACACAAGCTTATCTGTTAAGAGTACTTGAAAGTGGTGAGTTTATAAGAGTGGGCTCCAGTAATGTACTCAAAACGAACGTTCGCATCATTGCTGCAACGAATGTAAATTTAGCTGAAAACATAAAAAGAAGTAAATTTAGGGAAGACCTCTTTTACAGATTAAACTCGGTGACTATTCAGGTGCCTGCCTTAAGGGAAAGACCAGAAGATATTTACATGTTATTCAGAAGGTTTACCGTTGATTTCAGCGAAAAATATAGGACGCCTCCCATACAATTAGATGATAACGCCATTCATCTTCTTCAGCAGTATGCCTGGCCTGGAAATATCAGAGAGCTCAAAAATGTAGCGGAAAAAGTCTCTGTAATGACAGAGGAAAGAATGATTGGTTATGAAAAGTTAATAGACATTGTGCCAACGTTGGGTGAAAGGAATCTGCCCGTAGCATCAAAAGATAAGGGCAATTTTGATGGTTCTGGTTTCCAGGAACGTGAAATTCTCTACAAAGTACTTTTTGATATGAAAAAGGATTTGACAGATTTAAAAGGCCTCATTTTCGAAATCATCAGAAACAACGATTTACAGGTTAAAGATATAAATCAGCTTAAAACATTAGAAGATATCAATCATTTGAGCAATGTTTCTAATCCAAACGAATCATTTCATGAAAAACCTTTCGTTACTCCCCTACCCTCTAAAATGGGAAATGAGTACTCCTTAGACGAAAATTTTCAGGATATGAGCACGACAAAACCATTTATTCTACAGCCCAATATGACCAATAGACCTTCTAATTTTGGTAATGCAGAGGTAATGGATGAAAGCCTTAGAATGGATGATCAGGAGAAAATTCTAATACTTAAAGCCCTTAAAAAATTTAAAGGAAGAAGAAAAGAGGCTGCATTAGAATTAGGAATATCTGAAAGAACCCTTTATCGTAAGATAAAACAATATGATTTGGAATGAAACTAAAACTTTTGGGTATTCTTGCCCTATCAATGCTTATCAGTATCTCCATATTTCAAAGTTGCACCATTTCCCTGTCGGGTGCCACTTTAGACCCTGAATTAAAAACTTTTTACATTCCGAACTTTACAAACAATGCAGAAAATGCCTTACCGTCTCTTTCCCAGAGACTTACAGAAGATCTGAAAGATAAAGTAAGAGCTGAATCCCGATTAGTTCTAAGCGAAGAAGAACCTGATATAGAATTTAGAGGCACCTTAGTAGATTATCGTATCACGGCTGAGGCACCCCGTACCGGAGAAAGTACCGCCATAAACAGATTAACCATAACGCTGGCCATTTCATACTTTAACAACAGGAAGAACACTGAAATATGGCAAAAGAATTTCTCTTTTTTTTACGATTTCAGTAGTGCCATCGATTTTTCCTCAGTGCAGGAAACTGCAAATAAAGCGATTAGCAAACAAATAATGGAAGATATATTCAATGCTGCATTCTCAAATTGGTAATGAAAAATGAGCCTTCTAATCTAGCTCAATTCAAATATTACATTGAAAATCTCGTAGGCGAAGTTTTTGCCGATTACGAGTCTTTATGGCATTGGTCCATAAATAATACAGAAATTTTCTGGGAAAGTCTCCTTAATTATTTCAATATAATCATTCACCACCCATCAGAAAAGGTATTAACGGGAGAAGAGTTACACGAAAAAAGTTGGTTTTCGGGTATGACATTAAATTATGCCGAACATGTTTTCAGTCATTTCCGTGAAGACCAGCCTGCCCTATATTACCAATCTGAAACTGAAGCCTTAAGGGCTATTTCCTGGAGGGAAATGAAACAGCAAACAGCGGCAATACAGACTTTTTTCAAAATAAATGGCTGCGAACAAGGTGATAGAATAGCTGCCATATTACCACACCAGCCAGAAGCTTCCTATAGTTTTTTTGCTGCCAATGGCATCGGCGCTATCTGGAGCAGTTGTTCTCCTGAATTCGGAAAATTAGCTATTGAAGAAAGATTCAGCGCTATTGAACCCAGCTTTTTAATCGCAGTTTCACACTATCAATACGGAGGGAAAATATTTGACAAGACGGATCAAGTAAGAGAAATTCGATCGCGGATATCATCTATTAAATCTATAATATGGATTTCAAAAAGTGACTTTCCCCTTGAACCCGGAGAAGTTCTCTGGAATGATATCCTGGATCTGTATCAAAAGGAGGAACTTACCTTCGAACCATTATCCTTTAATCATCCAATATATATATTATTCTCCTCTGGAACAACGGGTAAACCTAAAGCCATTATACACAGACAAGGTGGTATATTATTAGAACATTTAAAATATTTAGTGCTACATAATGAAGTAAATAAAGGAGACAAATACTTTTGGTACACGAGTACCGGCTGGATGATGTGGAATTTTTTACAATCAGTCTTTATTGTCGGTGCCATACCTGTAATGTATAATGGTAATCCTACCTATCCTGATGAACATGTTCTCTGGAAGCTGGCTGAAAAGACAGCGACGAATCATTTTGGGAGCAGTCCTTCCTATTTGACCGCTATTTCTCAGAAAAATCTACATCCGGGTTATTTATATAATTTATCGACATTAAGAACCATAAGTTCTACCGGATCTCCTCTTTCCGTTGAACATTTTGATTTTGTGAAAAAATCTTTTCTTCATGAAATACCCC
>JAJTER010000017.1 GCA_021299835.1 Saprospiraceae bacterium
GTTGATAAATAGTGTAATGGAAAAATCATTGGAAATCGAGGATTCTGTTATGTATGATATGGCTATTTGGGCGCTTCCCATAGCCTATAACTTACATGCTTATTTCACCAAAGAAAATGTGTCAGTTCCTTCAGAAGCTCTGAGCGAAACTAAGGCAAATAATTCCGTTTTACCCAATGCTTACGGCTATGCAATAGATTGGAATCAGCGTAATGCACCGGCTGCATTAGCTCATTTATGGAAATTGGGATATAAGGTTCGATCTGCATCCAAACCTTTTAAAATGGATAATATCTCGTTTTCAGCTGGAACATTAATTATTTTGACTGGTGCCAATATTGATAAAAAAGCAGCTTTATCTGCTGATTTACAGATTGTTAGTCTAAAACATAATGTTTCAATCCATTCCATTTCAACAGGTCGTGCCACAGAAGGGCTAGATTTGGGGTCGTCTAAAAATAGACCTGTTCAACAACCAAGAGTAGCTCTAATGGTTGATGCTCCATTTAATATGCAAACCGCTGGTCAGGTTTGGTTTCTTTTTGATGAAGAGGTTGGTTTACCTGTCGATCGCATAAGATCTTCTATTTTATTACAATCAGCAATGCCAAAATTTGGTGAACGCTATGGTTATGCAGACTTAAATGATTATGATGTCCTCATACTACCTGGAGGAGGAAATAATTTACGCTACATATTTGATAGAGAAGCCTATTCTCAGTTACAAGACTGGGTTAGCAGAGGAGGTACTTTAATAGCTTTAGAAAATGCCGTTGAATTTTTTACTCAAGACAGAAGTAAATTTACCCAGGTAAAATGGTCAGAAATTCCTACAGATACTTCCTTAATGTCTAAAACTGTTTCTTACGATAAAAGAGAAGATTATTTTGGAAAGAAAAGAATCCCTGGCTCTGCATTGTTAAGCAATATAGATGTGTCAAATCCTTTGGCATTTGGTATGGAACCAACGCTACATTCATTAAAACAAGATGTAACGTCGTTTTTACCTACAGCTGGTATGCAAGTAGTTGGAAGTTATCATACAGATCCGGCAAAATTATTAACAGGTGGTTATGCCTCGAAGGAATCTTTAAAACATCTATCAGGTAAATGTTTTGCAGGCGTGGTTCCGATGGGTGCCGGAAAAGTGGTTTTATTACTGGATAACACTCAATTTAGAATGTTTTGGAGAGGACCCTCCCGAATGATTCAAAACGCGGTGATGCTTTTAAAACAGTTTTAAAAAAGAAGGGGGTAATTGTTTTACGTTGAACATCTACCCCCTTTTATTTAGTCTCCCAGGCTAATAACTAAGAAGCCCTCTTCTAATGGATTAAGTTCCTCAATGAATAAGTCTAAAATACCTAATCCATACCTCATAAAGAGGGGGATAAAGTTATCATGTCTTTCCTGTAGGCCATTTCCAGGGAATAGTCTTTCTTTTATATTTCTTATTTGTTGTATTTGAACATCATATTTTGACTTTTCAGCTCTTGTAAGCCTGGTAGCAATTTGTTCCCACGATTTAAGTTGCTTAAGCCCTTCTGCAATAATTGTTTTCTCTAAAGTAGGGTCAACTTTAATGGCTTTATCTTTTATTCGATCTATAATCTTAGTGAATTGTTCAATTTCATTGTCAAAAGATAATTCATTTCCTGAATGTCTTTGGATAAATGCTCGAATTAACGCATCTGTATCCGTAAATAAATCTACTAATTTGAAATCCAGTTTCAACCATTTTTTCTCCCAAACATCTTCTAAAATTAAAGCAGAATTCCTTCTGATTAACATAGGAAATGGCACTTTAAAGTAGTCAAATTGAGCTTTTCTTTCTAACCAGTAGGCAATTTCCCCACCTCCACCAATATAGGCAAGATTGGGTAAAATATATTCCTGGAATAAAGGACGAAGGACCACATTGGGACTGAATTTTTCAGGATATAAATCCAGTTCATCACGTAATTGAGCGTCTGTAAAAATGATATTTGTACCGACGATATGAAAATGATTATCTATTTTTTCTATTCTATTTCTATCATTATTACTTAGATAAAATAGGTTGATTTCGCGAACATGAGCCTGTACACTAAATCCAACATCCCCCAAAGCCTGCTGTGTTTTTTCTATGATGGCTTGAGAAGGTTGTTCAAATAATTCTTTTTCTATGATAGGTTTAAAAAAATGTTTTAGGCTTTTATGGCTCATGTTTAGCGTAACTAAGCCGTATTTTCCAAATATTGCATTGACAAGGGCAGAAGAAGCTTGTTCATACAGTTCATTTTCTGTGTAAGCAACATGGATTAAACGATAAATTTCCTCTACTCCTGTTGAATCTCCTAATAAATTCTTTAGTTCGGATAATACAATATCCAGCGTATTTGTTTTTAATTTACCGACTGACCCGCCTTTATCCTGTTCCCAGGTCAATTTTTTATTAAATAAAAAAGCATGGTTTATTTCGTCAAAATCGTGGTCTTCGGCTCCATTTATGAACAAGGGAACAAAATGGTTTGAAGGGTAATAAGCATTTAATTGTTTACATAAATTCAAGGTAGAGCATATCTTGAAAATATAATATAAAGGGCCTGTAAAAAGAACAGGTTGGTGTGCTGTTATTATGGTGAACGCATTAGGTTCAAGGAGAGAATCTATATTTTTTAAGGTCTCTTCTGAGGTAGGAAGCGATGCATATTGTTCTTTTAATACTTCAACGATAAGTTTTCTTGGAATGTCCTGTGTAGATTTATCAGAAACAACCTGTTGAAAGGTATCTATATTTACTGCATGCTTGTAAAATGGTTTAAGGTTTTGATTTCCTGTAGAATATGCTTTATCTTTAGAAGATAATTGAGGTATATCATTGAAAGGAATGACCAGTTTTTTCATAATTATGGTTGGAGACTTTGCTCATTTTTATTTTGCAAAAAAACAAAAGTAAGTAAATTTAAGCAGATCTCTTTTGTTAATCGGTCCTAATTCTTATCTTAGAAGTATAAAGAAAAGTATGGAAAAGTTTATTTTATCGTTAGACCAGGGTACTACCAGTTCGAGAGCTATTCTGTTTAATAAAAATGGAGAAATTCAACAAGTTGCACAGAAGGAATTTACCCAATTTTACCCACAACCTGGATGGGTGGAACATGATGCGGAAGAAATTTGGGCTACTCAATGGGAGGTAACTCAAACAGTTCTTAGGAACAGTAATATTCTGCCGGAGCAAATTGAAGCCATTGGTATTACAAATCAGAGAGAAACTACTGTTATTTGGGATAAACATACAGGAAAGCCTGTGGCTAATGCTATTGTCTGGCAAGACAGAAGAACGGCTGCTTATTGTGACGAATTAAAAGAAAGAGATAATCTTCAATCCTATATAAGAGAAAATACAGGATTGGTTATTGATGCTTATTTTAGTGCAACAAAAATTCATTGGTTACTTGAAAACGTACCCAATCTAAAAGAAAAGGCGCTATCCGGGGATATTTTATTTGGTACCATTGATAGTTGGCTTATTTGGAAATTGAGTGGCGGTAAAGTTCATGCTACCGACTATTCCAATGCATCCAGAACAATGATTTTCAATATTTTGTCTTTAGAATGGGATCAATATTTACTCAAAGAATTAGACATTCCAAAATGCATTTTACCTAATGTGCTTTCAAGTAGTGGTGTATTTTGTCATACGGAATCATCATTATTTGGTATTGAAATTCCTGTTAGTGGCGTAGCTGGTGATCAACAGGCAGCCTTATTTGGTCAAGCCTGTTTTAATCCTGGTCAGGCAAAGAACACTTACGGTACGGGCTGTTTTATGCTCATGAATACAGGAGAAAAACCTATTGTATCCAAAGCAGGTTTATTAACTACGATTGCCTGGGGGATAAACGGGAAAATTTCCTATGCATTAGAAGGTAGTGTTTTTATTGCCGGTGCTGCGGTACAATGGCTACGGGATAGTCTTAAATTAATTGATGAATCATCTGATTCCGAGTTTTATTCATCAAAAATCATTGATTCAGAAGGTGTTTATGTAGTACCTGCCTTTGTAGGCTTAGGTGCTCCGTATTGGGATATGTACGCCAGAGGGGCCATTTTTGGTTTGACCCGCGGTACCTCAAAATCACACTTGATAAGAGCCACCCTTGAGTCGTTAGCCTTTCAAACCAGAGATGTTCTCGAAGCTATGGAAATAGATGCGGGACAAAAATTACTTCTGTTGAGAGTTGACGGCGGTGCTTGCGCAAATAACCTGTTAATGCAGTTTCAAGCTGATATTCTTGGCGTACCCGTTCAACGTCCAAGAATATTTGAGACAACCGCCTTGGGTGCCGCTTACCTGGCAGGCCTGGCTACTGGTTTTTGGACTATGCCAGATATATCTAAACAATGGCAACTAGATCAGGAATTTATTCCTGATATGCCTGAGACTGAAAAAGAAAAAAGGTATAAAGGGTGGAAAAAGGCGGTTACTCGGACGATGGATTGGGAGAAGGAAGATTAATTTTCTCCTTTAATCCAAGGGCAGCTCGCATTTTATGGTAAATGGAAGTGTTTTCATAGATTCCACGAAATAAATTTGAGCCAGGACCATAAGCGAATACCGGAATCATAGCCGCAGTGTGTCCATTGGTGGTGAATCCATATTTTAATTTGTTCATTCTGGAATCAGCTTCAATACTCATTCCACCAGATTCGTGGTCAGCTGTCACTAAAACCAAGGTGTTTCCTTTTCTATTGGCATATTGTATTGCTTCCCAAATGGCCCGGTCAAAATCTAAGGTTTCCATAACTACACCCCGTCCGTCATTGGCGTGGTTCATCCAATCTATTTGTGAACCTTCAACCAACAAGAAAAATCCTTTAGTACTTTTTTGTTCTAAATACTGAACGCCTTGTCTAACAGCAAATGAAAGATAATCTCTCCCTCCACTAACAGTTAAAGGTTGTTTGTCTGCAGTAAAGTAGAGTAAATTTTTATCTAAGGGCCATTTAATTTTATTCATGGTAGTGTAAAGCTGATCCATTACTACATAGCCTTTATTTTCAAATTCATTGATTAAATTTCTGTCATCCATTTCTCTGTTTTGAAAATACTGGCGACCTCCACCAATCAGTAAATCGACGTTGGCATCTAAATAGTCTAAAGCAATTTCTTCATACATTTCTCTACGTGCCCGATGCGCAGCAAAAGTTGCTGGTGTAGCATGAACGATGGTGGATGTCACAATCATTCCTGTTGAATAATCCATTGAATCTAATTCTTCAAGGATACTTTCGGTTGAATGTCCATTTTCATCCGTTCCAATATTTCCATTGTTGGTTTTTATTCCACAGGCAATAGCGGTGCCTCCCGCTGCTGAATCTGTTATTAATTCATTCGCAGCGTGAGATTTATGAAATCCAATGACAGGAAATTTAGCTAAAGCCAATCGATTATTATTGCTGTACATTGCGGCAGAAATCTGGGTTAATCCCATACCATCACCTATAAGTAAAATAATATTTGTTGGATAATCTTGAAATTCTTTACCAGTTTGGTCTAATTCGTAACTTACTGTAGTACTTGATTTACATCCATTAATCAAAAATAGAATACAAAAAGCCAGGCTGGTTTTTAAGAATATGTGCATTATTTCTTTTTAAGGATTAAAAATCAAACTTCCTATTCTTACTAAAGTACTTCCCTCATCCAAAGCTATGGGAAAGTCATCTGACATACCGGCAGAAATTTCAGAAAAGAGGGGGCTATCATAAAAATACGCTGACTTTATCTCTTCGAAAAGAATTCTTAACTGTTTAAATTCAGACCGAATCTGTTGAATATCCTCTGTATTTGTGGCCATACCCATTAAACCCCTGATTTGAATATTTTTCATTTCTCCAAAAGTTTCATCTGACAAAAAAACCTTTAACTCTGATGGTAATATTCCTTGTTTTGTGTCTTCCTTAGCAATTTTAATTTGTAAAAGACAATCCTGAACAATCTCGTGTTTTTCCGCTTGTTTATTTATTTCTTGCAGTAATAAAAGAGAATCTACAGAATGAATAAGTTTGACGATTGGAATGATTGATTTTACTTTGTTTTTTTGTAAAGAACCAATAAGATGCCATTCTAAATTAATGCCATGCAACTCATTTTTTGCGACGAGTTCCTGCACTCTGTTTTCACCAAAAATATTTTGACCCCAATTTTTTACAGTTTCTATTTCGTCGAAACTTTTATATTTGGATACAACGATTAATTTTGCTCCATAAGGTGACAGTTTATCGAGAATATTTCGGTAATTATCAATATTCATTAAGTAATAATTTAAAACAAACCATGTAATTGGGTCCTTACTGATTGAATAACAGTACCTAAATCTTCTTGTTTATTGACAAAATCTAATTCATCAGTAGAAATGACAAGTAATCTACCCAATTTGTATTCACTTATCCAATTTTCATATCTTTCATTTAATTTTTTCAGATAATCAATACTGATACTTCCCTCATATTCTCTTCCTCTGGTTTGGATGTGATCAACTAGCGTTGGAATACTGGCCTTAAGGTAAATTAACAAATCAGGCGGTTGAATATAGGCCGTCATTGAATTAAACAAAGAAATATAATTATTAAAATCTCTTCCTGTCATAAGTCCCATATCATGCAAATTTGGAGCAAAAATATTAGCGTCCTCATAAATGGTACGGTCTTGGATGACGGTAACATCGCCATTTAAAATTTGCATTATCTGGTTATAACGAGTATGCAGGAAATAAATTTGTAAATTAAATGACCACCTGCGCATATCAGTATAAAAATCTACAAGATATGGATTATCATCTGTGCTCTCATAATGAACTTGCCAACCGAATTGTTTAGCTAATTGAGAACATAAGGTTGTTTTTCCAGCACCTATATTGCCAGCAATGGCAACATGTTTTATTTGAGGGATTAATTCCAAGTTAATTTTTTTAAGCCACCGATAAATTATTCGTAAAAATACAATAACCTGAACACCTTGCCAAAAATTTATTTTTAGCTTTACACTTATTTTGACCGTTTGACGAATAAATAGGTATAAACTTCTATAAACTTGTTATGAAAATAGACAATAACTTAATTTTGAAATTGGAAAATTTAAGCAGATTAAAACTTTCCGAGGATGAAAGAGTCTCTATGATTTCAAATTTATCTGATATGTTAAAGCTTGTTGAAAAATTAGAGGAACTTCCAACGGATAATGTTGAACCATTAATCTATATCAATGGTGAAACTAACATTTGGAGAAATGATGCATCAGAAACCCTGATATCTGCTGAAATGGCTGTGAAAAATGCACCTGAGGCACAAGAAAACTTTTTTAGTGTGCCAAGGGTTATTAATTTGAATAACAAGTAAGTATAAACAAACTGAAATGGAAAAAAAGCCTCTTATCTCAATTGAGAATTTGCGAAAAACTTATATTATGGGTGATAATGAGGTAAAAGCATTGCAATCTGCCAGCCTTAATATTTATAAAAATGAATATGTTGCCTTAATGGGACCTTCAGGATCTGGAAAATCAACGTTAATGAATTTATTAGGTTGCCTTGATTCCCCAACTTCTGGCGTTTATTCTCTCAATGGAAATAACGTTGCTAATATGGTCGATGAGGAACTCGCTATCGTTAGAAATAAGGAAATCGGATTTGTTTTTCAAACTTTTAATCTTTTACCAAGATTGTCTGCCTTAGAAAATGTAGCTCTACCTTTGGTTTATGCGGGTGTTCCTATTAAAATAAGGCTCAATAGAGCTAAAGACATGTTAGCTGCCGTTGGACTCAAAGATAGGATGGACCATAAGCCTAATGAACTATCTGGAGGCCAAAGACAAAGGGTAGCCGTCGCGAGAGCTTTGGTGAATAATCCGTCTATTATCCTTGCAGATGAGCCAACTGGTAATCTTGATTCTAAAACTTCTTATGAAATCATGCAATTGTTTGAGGAAATTCATAAACTCGGTAATACAATCATTCTTGTTACACACGAACCTGACATTGCCGCGCATGCTCATAGAATTGTAAAACTTAAAGATGGTTACATAGAGAGCGATGAACTTAATCTGTCTATTCAAAGTATTAAAATGCCTGTATAAAATTATTGTTTGAAATGAAAGTATATACTAAAAATGGAGATTTTGGTAAGACCTCACTGATTGGAGGGAAATCTCTTTCTAAAAATAATATCAGGATTGAGGCCTATGGAGGTGTCGATGAGTTAAATGCATGGATTGGTCTTTTGGCTGATAATATAGGAGATGATCGTCAGGTTTCTTTTCTCAGATATTTGCAAAATCAATTATTTGTTATTGGTTCCAAATTGGCCACACCATTAAACAGTGCATTCACCGCTCCAGCACTTCCTCTCGATTTGATTGAAAAATTGGAAACTGAGATTGATTTTATGGACGCAGATTTAGCTCCTTTAACCAACTTTATACTCCCCGGCGGTCATACCTTAATTTCTTATTGTCATTTAGCCAGAGTGGTTTGTAGAAGGGTTGAAAGAAATATAGTTTCGCTTTCTGAAGTAGAAACAGTAGAAAGTCAAATTTTAGCTATAATCAATCGTTTATCAGATTATCTGTTCATTTTAGCGAGATATAACTCCTTAAAATTACAGGTTGTAGAGATTGTTTGGAAGGCAACATAAAATTTATTTTGATTTCTTTATTTTTCGTATAAATTTGCAGGGCAATTCGGTTTATGCCTAGTAACAACGTGTTTTCAGCAAATTCGATACGGTTTATCGCAATAATAATCTTTACCGGGTTCATTGTATTTTCTTTGTTTATTCTATTTAATGTATTCACAGAAAATATATATGTTAATTTGGGTATCTCCCTTATACTTTCGAGTGTTTTCTTACTGCTTACCTTTATTATTTACCGTACAATTAATATAGACGAAACCCTAAATAGGTCTATATTTTTCTTATTGGGTTTAATTCCTTTTTTTACAATAATTGCTCATTTTCTGAGCCAGTATAATCCTCTTTTTTTATTCATGTTGCCGTTAGGCATTATTATAATCGTTATCAAATATT
This sequence comes from Saprospiraceae bacterium, assembly GCA_021299835.1. GTDB lineage: Bacteria > Bacteroidota > Bacteroidia > Chitinophagales > Saprospiraceae > BJGN01. The sequence continues at coordinate 9,070 of JAJTER010000017.1, forward strand.
TCTTTAACGAAAGTCTCTCTTTTGGTATTTATTTTTCTGCGATTGCCTGTATTTTTCTTTCGTTAAATCCTTCCATACAATGGATGTTTTTACAAATTTTCACTGGATTACTCATTCTTTTTTTACCTTTTGACAGCAAGAAGCCATCCCGGATTATTGGAAGTATATTTGTAGTTTGCATAGCATCTATATTAATTTCAGTCAGTTTAAAGTTAATTTATCCTGGCTTTCAACCTTCTTTTGAGGAACTTATCACTTTTTTAATTATTCAGTCACTATTATTACTGCTCGCTTATTTAGTAATACCTTTCTTAGAAAGGATTTTTTCTTTTACATCGGCTTTTTCATTAAATGAATTAGGAAATCTTGATAATTTTTTGTTGAAAGAGCTTGCGCTGAAAGCCCCGGGTACTTATCAACATTCAATCCAGGTAAGTTACCTGGCGGAAGCTGCTGCACAAAAAATTCATATAAATAGTCAATTATGCAGGGTAGGGGGGTTATACCATGATATTGGTAAATTAGTCAATCCTAATTATTTTAATGAAAATATTCAAAATCTTAATCCTTTCGAAAATCAATCTTTTCATAGAAGTGCCGAATTAATAATTAAGCACGTAAAGGATGGTATAGAATTAGGTAGAAAATATAGGTTGCCTGAAGTTATAATAGACTTTATTAGAACGCACCACGGTACAACCAAAGTAGAATATTTTTATAGAAAATTCAAAGCTTCAGAAAATTATTTTGATGTCAATGAATCTGATTTTACTTATCCGGGACCAAAACCATTTAGCAGGGAACAATCTATTGTAATGCTTGCCGATACTATTGAAGCAGCCTGTAGGAGTTTAAAAAATCCAACAGAAAATGACTTGTTTGATTTGATAAATCGATTAGTTGAATATAAGATAAAAATGGGCCAATTTCAGGAATCCCGATTATCCTTTGATGAACTTAATTTATGTAAAGAAGCATTTAAAGATTACATAAAAACTTTTTACCACCAAAGAATTTCTTATCCCGAACCAATAAATTCGGGACAAGAATTCTTGTGATATTTATTTTTTAATCATTGGTAGAATAATCCTTGAGGGATATTTCGTACTGTGATGTACTTTATTTTTTGCTACCACGCCAACTTTTTCGTCAAAATTATTTCCTCCGGTATTTAGATTTCTATCAAATCTCGGAAAATTACTACTCGAAACTTCAATTCTGATTTGATGACCTTTTGGAAAAAAATTACTGGTTGATAAAGCGGATAGCTTCACTTCATAGACCTTATCTTTTTCCATAAATACTTCTTTGTCGTACCCTTCTCTATATCTAACTCTCTGTATAGTTTCGTCTAGATTATAGGCTTTTCCGTCTGGATAAACATCTATCAATTTTAGGGTGAAATCAGTGTCCTTAGCATCGGAGGACACAAAAAGAACAGATTCTATAAATCCACTAATTTCCACGTCTTCGGTTAAAGGCGCAGTAGAATAAACTAAAATATCTTCTCTTAATTCCATGGTTTGTTGATCAAATGATCCCCCTTGGATAGCATTACCAATACAACAAACATTACCACCAAAAGAATTCACCGGATTCGCAGGGTCATAAATATATTGGTCTGGCAAATCCGTTTTAGGTGCTGACAGGGTCAGGGTACCATCTCCATTTCTGGAATTTGCTTTTCCATTACTATTTAAGTAAAAAGGCGTAGCTACAGCCTCTTTTGGAGGCCAGGTTTCACTTTGTTGCCATTTATTAGAACCCATAGTAAAATATTGAACTCTGGGCAGTTTACTTTTCACTCCATTTTCCTGACCTTTTAACCAGTAATCGAACCAGCTATAAGTTAGTGCGTCGTAATCTAATCGGGCATCTCCTACACTTCTTTCACCCACAATGGTATTTTCGGTTGCCCTTTTAAACGAGCAATGTAACGTAGGAGCTATAACCAAGTATTGATTATCTGCAGCTTCAGGAAATTTAGATTTATCTCTTATTAAATTAAAGAGGGAAATATTGGGTGTTGTAGCGACATCGTACCATGAAACGAACCAATAAGAAGGTTTTTTAAATGCCATATTGTCATGAAATAAACCACCTTGAAACCATTTTTGGTCATTAGGTTTTCTTCGAATCATGTCTTCATAAACACCTATCGGACCATTTACATTTTTAATAATATCCTGAACGGGTAAATGCTTTAAAGCGGTAACCCAGTCAACTTTAGGGTTTTCAGGGGCAAGGTCAAAGTTCCGGGATACTCTAATTAACTCTTCTTGGGTAATGTCGACTGGATAAGTAGGTCTTACTCGGTCATTTTGAACACTATATAACCAGGAAGTGAATAACATTTGCTGAGCACCGCCTCTAAACCAATTACCTTGTTCATATAAATTTCCAATTTTTCCAACGCCAGCGCCAAATCCTTGCGGAACGAGTGCAGTATGCGCCGGATGATCAAGGGATGCTACAGCCATTTGCCATTCGGCTGTTGAAGAACAACCAATGGTACCAATTTTCTGATTGGACCATTCTTGTGAAGAAATCCATGAAAATGCATCATAACCATCTGTTGTTGGAGTACCTAGAATATCCCAAACACCTTCCGAAAAAAATCGTCCTCTTTCGTTTTGTACAATATAAACATAACCTCTTTTTACTGCATCATAAGCAGTTTCGTACTGTCTAATAGCCTCCTTACCATCAATCCATTGATTGAAATTATAGGGTGTTTTAGACAAAATAACAGGATATTTTCCCGGGCTTTTTGGTCTGTAAATATCTGTAGCAAGCCTTATACCGTCGCGCATAGGCATCATCACTTTTTGGTCGACTACGGCAATTTCTTTTAATTTTTCAAGAGTAACTGCCTCATTTTGCCCAAATAAAATGAGTGGGAATAAAAATAGAAATAAGCATTGTTTTTTCATGTAAGTAGTTTTAAAATGATTTTTCAGCTTTGCCAATATAGTTAAATGGCGTTATTTTTAGTAACTCCATTTTTACCTCTTCATTCACTTTAAGGGTATGTATAAATTGATGAATTTCGCTTTCTGTTACATTACTGACCCCTCTCGTCAGATCCTTTAATGCTTCATAAGGTTTGGGGAAACCTTCCCTACGCAATATGGTTTGAATAGCTTCTGCCACAACCATCCAGTTTTTACTCAAATCTGATGATATTTTATCTTCTTGTACACGTAATTTTGATAAGCCCTTTTTTATTGATTTTATCGCAATTAAGGTGTGAGCGAAAGGAACACCTGTATTTCTAAGCACGGTACTGTCTGTTAAATCTCTTTGTAACCTTGAAACAGGTAATTTTTCAGCTAAATGGTGAAATAAAGCATTGGCAACACCTAAGTTTCCTTCTGCATTTTCAAAATCTATAGGATTTACTTTATGTGGCATAGCAGAGGAGCCAATTTCGCCTTGAATGGTAGCTTGCTTAAAATACTCCATGGAAATATAAGTCCATATATCTCTTGAAAAATCTATAAGTATAGTATTTATACGTTGTAAATTATGGAAGAGAGCGGCTAAATTATCATAATGTTCAATCTGAGTGGTTGGTTTTGACCTGTCTAGTCCAAGCGAAGCTAAAAATTCATTGGCAAAATGATGCCAGTCTGTGGATGGAAAAGCTACATAATGTGCATTAAAATTTCCTGTGGCACCACCAAATTTACCGTTTATTGGTACGGTGGATAAATGCGTAATTTGAACGCTTAATCTAGACACAAAAACACCTATTTCTTTACCCAAAGTGGTTGGTGAAGCTGGTTGTCCATGGGTTCTGGCCAGTAATGGTATATTACCCCAAGCTTCTTCCATAGATTTTAATTCATTGACTAAGGAATGAATTTGTGGGTAAAAAACATCGGTTAAAAAATCTTTTATAGATAATGGAATAGCGGTATTGTTGATATCCTGAGAGGTTAAACCAAAATGAATCCATTCCGAAATATCTGATAAATCCATTGTATCAAATTTTTCTTTTAGATAGTATTCTATAGCTTTAATATCATGATTTGTAATAGACTCGATTTTTTTAATTTTCAAAGCTTCCTTAACATCAAATGCATTAAAAAGCTCCAATATAGCCTCTTTATTTTCTTCCAGTTTTTGGGACCCCCTGAATGAAATCTGTCCGGAAAGTTTCATCAAATATTGGATTTCAACAAAAATTCTATATTTAATGAGTGCGAATTCACTAAAATAAGATGAAAGTTCTTTTGTTTTGTCGGCGTAACGACCATCAATAGGTGAAATTGCAGTAATCATAAGGTTATTTATAGGTTCAAATACTTTTTAGCAGTGTATCAAAATCAACATGTTCAGAAATTAATTCGATGGCTCGTTTAGATTTCCAGGGGGTTCGGTTGTTGATTTTAACTTCAATCCTGCTCACTTTAACAACGGAACCGTAAGTATCAAGCAAGGTCGTTATTACTGGGATTTTATGAGTTTTAAGATAGGGTAGATTTAGTTCCTCAGGATCAATCCACTTGTGTTGCCTACCGTCACTGGTTATTATTACCCCTGATAAAGGAGATTTTTTTAATCCTTTTGCTGCGGTAATCGTTTTAATTTTTTTGAGAGCCTCTCCAATTCTTTTAATACTGGTTACTAAAAGAAGATTTTCAGTAGCGGCAAATTCCTCTGCGTCAATCAATGAACCAGCGATAAAATCTTCAATTCGGTTATTCATGTATTCCTCATTTAAAACAACTCTTCCTTCTACGGCCTGTCTGATGGCCTCCATTATTGGTAAAGAAAGAGACTGTTCGTAGGGTAATACGCCTAATAATTTTAGATTTAACTGTTTAAGCTTAATATTAAGGTAGTGTTCAATTTCTTCCTTTTTTTCTGGTTTTACCTTGTTTACAATGACCCCAAGAATAGGTACATTTTCCTCTCTAAAAAGAGATAAATTCATATTTAGCATGTCAAGGGTACTGCCAATACCTCCCTCAACTACCATTATAACGCCTGCATTTAACAATTTTGCAACGCGAGCATTCGACAAATCTACAATACTACCAACACCAGGATGTCCGGTGCCTTCATATACTACAATATCATATTGTTCACTCAATTCATTGTGAGCATTCATTAATTTTTCTTCAAAATTAAATTTTTCAGGAGTATCGAGAAATTCTTTTGTTACGCCTCTTCCTAAAATAACAGGGCTATGAATTTCAGGCTTCATTCTAAATCCTATTACTTCAGAAAACAAAACAGCATCCTTATCGGCAATGGTGCCATTTAAAGAAATAAATTTTTGTCCAACAGGTTTACAATAGCCTGTGTTATAGCCTTTAGCTAATAAATTTGCAACAATACCTAAGGTGCAGGTTGTTTTACCAACGTGTTGACTTGATGCCGCAACGTATATGTACTTACAAGAAAGTCCGTCTAATTGGATCATTTTGAGAAGATTTGAAAAGGTTAAAATTGATTCCGTTTAAATTTAAGCCTAAATTTCATAGATTAATTTGACATTATTATTTTTTTTACGATACTTTTGAGGTTTAATTGAAAATCATTTCTTGAAGATAAAATTTTATTATGCCCAAACACCTTCTTATTGTTGAGTCACCAGCTAAAGCTAAAACCATTGAAAAATTTCTGGGAGGGGATTTTACTGTTAAATCAAGTTATGGACATATCAGAGATTTAGAGAAAGGAAATAGCGCTGTGGACATTTCCATGGACTTTAAACCCCATTACATTATTTCACCTGAAAAACTCCGATTAGTTAAAGAACTAAAAGAAGCGGTAAAAAAAGTGGATGAGGTTTGGTTAGCCACGGACGAAGACCGGGAAGGAGAGGCGATTTCCTGGCATTTATGTGAAGTTTTAAATCTGGATGTCTATAAAACCAAAAGAATTGTTTTTAGAGAAATAACAAAACCAGCTATTACAAAAGCTATTCAATCACCACGTAATTTAGATCTAAATCTTGTAAATGCTCAACAAGCCAGAAGGATTCTCGATAGATTAGTTGGATTTGAATTATCTGAGATTTTATGGCGGAAAGTAAAAGGAAAATTATCAGCAGGAAGAGTTCAATCGGTAGCTGTAAAATTAATTGTTGAGAAGGAAAGAGAGATAAATCAGTTTAACGCTGAATTGTTTTTTAAAGTAGATGCTTATTTTTCTGTTTATAACGAACAAGGAAAATCAGTGGTATTAAAAGCTGAACTTACAAATAAATTACAAGGCCTGACGCAGGCAAATGATTTTTTGCAATCTTGTATTGGCGCTCAATATGATATTCAATCCATTGAAGTTAAGCCATTAACAAGGAAACCAGCTCCCCCTTTTACCACGTCAACACTTCAACAAGAGGCGAGTAGAAAATTAGGTTTTTCTGTTCAACGTACCATGATTGTAGCTCAAAAACTATACGAGTCGGGTCATATATCTTATATGAGAACCGATTCAACCAGTTTAAGTGAACAAGCAATTCTTGCTATTGAAAATGAAATTACCCAGACTTTTGGTGCAAAATACTCAACGCCTCGGCGTTATAAAAGTAAATCGGCTAATGCTCAGGAGGCACACGAAGCCATCAGGCCAACTTATTTTGAAAAATCTTATATTACGGGTGACAGAGATGAAGTAAGATTGTATGAACTAATTTGGAAAAGAGCTATGGCATCTCAAATGTCTGAGGCTCAACTTGAAAAAACCCAGGTCAAAATTGGAATATCAACGTTGCCCAAAGCGGTGCTCATGGCTGAAGGGGAAGTACTTAAATTTGATGGATTTTTAAAACTTTATCTTGAATCTAATGATGATGAAGAAGAAGATGAAGTAAAAGGTATGCTTCCTCCCCTTAAAGTTAAACAGGTATTGCCCCTGAGTGAAATGAAAGCCACAGAAAGACAAACAAGAGGTCCTTCAAGATACTCAGAAGCAGGTTTAGTTAAAAAATTAGAGGAACTTGGTATCGGAAGACCTTCTACCTATGCTCCTACCATTAGTAAAATAATGGAAGAAGGTAGGGGATACGTTGTAAAAGAATCAAAAGAAGGAGTTGAACAGATTTTTCAGGTCTTGAAGCTTGAAAATGATAAAATATCTCAACATTCACTTAAAGAAAATACAGGTTCTTTCAAAAATAGATTGGTACCAACGGATATGGGTATTACCGTATCAGATTTTCTCGATGAGAATTTTGTAGAAATTATGAATTACTCATTTACGGCGGAAATAGAGGAAAGATTTGATGCCGTCGCTTTTGGTAAAATTGCGTGGACTAAAATGTTAAAGGATTTTTATTTTCCTTTTCATGAACTTGTTGTTCAAACCATGGAAAGTGCTTCAAGACCAACTCGAGAAAGAATATTAGGTAAAGATCCCGTAACTGGCTTAACTATCCTTACTAGGATGACACGTGTTGGGCCAGTGGTTCAAATGGGTGCGCCTGATGAATTAGGACCAGAAGAAAAACCCAAATATGGAAATTTAGTGGCCGGGCAGTCTATTGAAACTCTTACTTTCGAAGAAGCTTTACTACTTTTTTCATTGCCACGTGATCTTGGTTCATATCTCGATGAAAAAGTATCTATCGGTAAAGGTAAATTTGGTCCTTATGTTAAATTTGGAGAGAAATTTATCTCCATTCCCAGAACGGTAGATCCATTTACGCTAAGTATGGAAGAGGCTCAATTACTCATCGATCAGAAAGAAAAAGAAGATGCTCCAGTACATCAATATCAAAATGAACCGGTAACTAAAGGGAAAGGTCGTTTCGGACCATTTTTAAAATGGAAGGAATATTTTATTAATATTCCTAAAAAATATAACCCTGATACCATTTCAGTAAAAGATATGGATGAACTTATTTCAGCTAAAATTAATAAGGAAAATAATAGATTTATCCTACAGTGGGAAACGGAACAAATTAGTGTGGAAAGAGGTCGTTGGGGGCCCTTTATTCGGTTTAAAAAAGAGATGATTTCTTTTCCAAAAGTAGATGGTATTAAAATAGATGATGAACTTGCCGCACAGTTTGATTTGGTTGCGATTAAAAAAATCATAGAAAAACAATTTCCTGATGCATTTAAACCTAAAACTGCAGCTAAAAAAACAAAAGCTAAATAATTATATCCATGTCAAAAACTAACGAAAACCTGGAAAATCAGGAAGCAATGGAGAACTCAATGAATATTGAGTTGTCAGAAGATATAGCAGAGGGTATTTATTCAAATCTCGCTGTTATTTCTCATAGTAATGCCGAATTTGTGGTAGATTTTATACTTCTTGTTCCTAACGTACCTAAGGCTAAGGTCAAATCAAGAATTATTCTGACGCCGCAACACGCCAAAAGATTGTTAGGCGCAATGGCGGATAATATTAAAAGATATGAGCAACAATTTGGTGAAATTGTTGACCCTAATGCTAATAATTATATCCCGCCAATGCACTTTACAACGAGAGGGGAAGCTTAATTGGAAAAGGCCAATAATTCTATTTCAAAGATTAAAACGCTTCTACCTGGAATTCCACCTGATCCAAACTGTCCGTACCCAAGATTAGATGGTATGATAAAAGTTCCTTTTCCTCCTTTTTTGAGTAAAGGAATAGCGATTCTCCATCCAGGAATGAGACTTGTAAGTTGAAACGTAGCTGATTTACCTGTACCTGTTTGATCAAATACAGTGCCGTCCATAAGTGTTCCTTTATACCTTACCTCTACTGTTGCTGTTGGTGAAGGATTATTTCCTACACCAGTGTTGATAATGTTGTAGTGAATGCCACTGGGATCTTTGGTCATGGTTAATTTATTAGTGGTCAGGTAGTTTACAATTACTTCCTGATCTACCATATCCTGGTCAACCACCTCTTTAGTACATGAGGAAAAAAGAAAGGCCAACAGAAATAAAAATCCTACTTGTTTCATATATATATTTTTTACAAAAGTAAATAATTTCCATGACTAACAAAGAAATTGCCCAGACATTCCAGCTTTTGTCAAATCTTATGGAATTACACGATGGAGACCCGTTTCGTATCAAATCTTATCAATTTGTTTATCAAACGATAAGAAACTTAGACGTTGCTCTCGTCGATTTACCCCAGTCAGAAATAGCTAAAATTAAGGGCATAGGTAAATCTATTGCCATACAATTGATTGAGCTGTTAAGCACAGGCAGTTTAACCTCACTTAATAATCTTTTGGAAATAACACCTCCGGGCATTTTGAAATTATTAAAAATAAAAGGTTTCGGCCCTAAAAAAATCAAACAACTTTGGACTGAACTTGGTACGGAAACGCCTGGCGAACTTCTTTATGCTATTCAGGAAAATAGATTACTCGCTCTAAAAGGATTTGGTCAAAAATCTCAGGATGAACTACAAAAGCAGATTCTGTTTTTGTTACATCATGAAAATCAATTTTTGTACCCTGAACTTTTACAGGAAGCCAACGAATTTTTAGACTCTTTTCAAGACCTTCATTCTACTGTTATTATTGAATTAACGGGCGATTTAAAAAGGAAGTTACCGTACTCAAAGTCTATGGAGTTTCTTTTAAACTGCTCTCCTGATATGAAGCTCTTTGACGAATTAACTAATGTGAGTGAGGTAGAATGGAAGGAAGACTTTATTACCGCTACCTGGAAAGACTTTTACAAAGTGGTTTTCTATTTTTCAAACGGGGTTAAATTTGGAAATAAATGGATGGTTCATACAGGTAATAATACTTTTATTAATAGTTTATCTGTCGATTTGTTAGCTCAAGATACGCCTGATTTTAATACAGAGGAGGAGGTGTTTTCCTTTTTAAAAATGCAGGATATTCCTCCAGAAGTAAGAGAATATCCAATACATGATATCCTAAACCATAAAGTATTAGATAATTTGATAACCATAAATGATATAAAGGGAGTTGTTCATTCTCATTCTTTATATAGTGATGGCTCAAATACTATAGCTCAAATGGCATCTGTATCTCAACAAAGTGGATACTCTTATTTAGTTATGACGGACCATTCACAAGCAGCATTTTATGCCAATGGATTGAAATGGGATAGAATTATTCAACAGCATCTAGAGATTGACAAGCTAAATAAGGAAAATGAAGGTTTCACCATTCTAAAAGGCATTGAATGTGATATTTTATCCAATGGAGATTTAGATTATAACCAGGAAATTCTTTCTACTTTTGACGTGATAATAGCTTCTGTCCATAGTATTTTAAAAATGGATAAAGAGAGGGCAATGGCCAGAATAATTAAAGCTATTGAAAATCCTTTTACACATATATTGGGTCATCCCACCGGCCGTTTATTACTTTCCAGGCCGGGATACCCCTTAGATATGCAAAAAGTTATAGATGCTTGTAGTGCCAACAAAGTAGCCATAGAACTTAATGCAAATCCACGGAGATTAGATCTTGACTGGCAATGGATTCCTTACGCAATGGAGAAAAATGTATTTATTTCTATTAATCCGGATGCTCACGCTATAAAAGGAATTCACGACATTAAGTATGGCGTGAATATGGCCAGGAAAGGAAAATTGCGAAAGGAACTATGTTTAAATGCCTGCGATGTAACTACTTTTTTAGATAGGATAAAAAAATAAAATTAACCGACTATTAACAAAATAAATAGATCACCATACTAAGAATTAAATAATTGTACCTATTTTTGCGGCTGATTTTAGTTTTATTAAATTTTAAAAAAAATGAATATGAACAGAAATAGTTTTTTCCTGATGTTATTTGTTTCAGCAAGTATTTTAGTAAGCTGTGATTCTAAAAGTGATGTTAGAGATGCTGCTAAGGATAGCCTAAATCCAGAGGCTGCTGCGATGACAGCTACCGCTACAGATCCTACAGCAATGCCTTCAGAAACTCCAAGCGGTCCTACCACAACAGTAAATTTTTCAGAAGAAAGATTTAATTTCGGAACGGTAACTGCAGGTGAAAAGGTTCAACATAATTTTAAAATCAAAAATACGGGTAAAGAGCCATTAATTATTACTAATGCAAGTAGTAGTTGTGGTTGTACTGTTCCGGAATGGCCAAAAGAACCAATTGCTCCAGGTAAATCAGGAGAAATCAAGGTTGTTTTTGATAGCAATGGAAAAAGTGGTGCTCAAAGTAAAAGAGTTACTATCGTATCTAATACGAATCCACCTGAATCTTTTCTTTACCTGGAAGGTGACGTTACAGGTTCTGCTCCTCAAGGAAATTAAAAAAATATAACCTAACAAAGGGAACTTCTTACAGAGGTTCCCTTTTTTTATATTATGCTGAATCTATACTTATCACTCATAAAGTTTAGTCATACTGTCTTTGCTTTACCCTTTGCACTAATTGGGTTTTATCTGGCCTATTTTAAATATCAACCAACAGATTTAGTAACTAAATTTATTTTAGTGATTTTGGCCATGGTTTTTGCCAGAAGTTCTGCTATGGCTTTTAATAGGTATGTTGACAGAGAAATAGATGCTAAAAATCCACGGACAAAAGAACGGGAAATTCCGTCAGGTAAAATCTCAAAACGAGCAGCTATCTGGTTTATCCTCCTAAGTATGATTTTATTTATTTGTACTACTTTTTTTATAAATAAATTATGCTTTTACCTTTCTCCAATCGCATTATTAGTCATATTGGGGTATAGCTTCACTAAGCGTTTTACCTGGCTTTGTCATTATGTTTTAGGTTTAGGGTTGGCGCTTGCACCCATTGGTGCTTACCTGACTATTAGTGGTGAATTTGGCTTTATTACTATATTCTTAGGAATTTGTGTTTTTTTCTGGGTCGGAGGATTCGACATTATTTACGCTCTTCAGGATGCTTCTTTTGACACTTCCATTCAATTGAAATCGATTCCTGCACATTTTGGTATTACCAAAGCTATTATGATTTCAAGAATATCTCATATTTTATCATCTATATTTCTTTTTATTGGTATTACCTTAATGAATCAAAAATATCCAAGCACAGGGTGGTTGTCATGGGTAGCATTCGGGTTGTTTAGTCTTTTACTTATAAGACAACATCTATTAGTAAACGATAGAAATTTGTCCAAAATAAATCAGGCTTTTTTTACAACAAATGGTATCGCTAGTATTGTTTTAGGATCATTTATTATTTTGGATTTGTTCGTGTGATACTTGTCACCTCATCTCCTACCTTTATTATGTTTTTACCACTTTTAATTTTTAAGCAAGCGTTCAGTCCGAAAATAATTTTTTTATTTTCAATATAATTCTTTGCCATAAATGGCAGTATCTGCTCATTCACCGTCATTGTTTCAGGTTCAATACTTATAACCTGACATCTTGCACAGGGTTTAAATGAATCAAAAATATGATTGTTTATTTCAATAGACTTCCAATTTTTTTCTTCATTTAGTTCACTATTTTCTATGACTATATTAGGTCTGAAATGTAACATTGATACCTTTTTGTCTAAATGTCTATTCAACGAAGCTAAATTTGATTCAGTACAAATTAAATAAGGAAAACCATCTGCAAATAAAACTCCTTGCCCTTTATTTGCATATTTCAAATCAACTTGTCTGAAAAATTCAGGTATCATTCGAACAAGCATACAACGAATTCCCAACGCTTCAGAAAACCAATCATCTACTAATTTATCTACTGATTGAACATCTATTACGTCATCCCAAACGTTTACTTTATAAATTGGACTATCTTGAAATGGAGGATTTAAATAAACAGACAATGGTATCTGATAAGTTGCTATATTCTCTAATTGTATTAAATCTTCATTTATCATATTGACTTTTATGTTGTACAATGATGGAAACTCTCTAAGAGTAATCATTTTTTTGTCAACGTAACTCATTAACATAAACTTTCTATCATTTTTAAATCCAGTAGAAGTTACCTCAGCGAACGGAAGGGAAACACCATTAAGTGATTTTATCGGATAAATGATTATTTTTGAGACAGTTTTCATAAACAATGCTTAATTTTTTAAAAAATAATATAATGAGCGATAAATTTAAAATAATTAATGCGCCAATATTTGTTACTAACATATTTTGCATTATTATTTTTCAGGCATTCCCAATTTTTGGTTTAAGCCAAAGTTATAAAAGTTTGGTTCAGAAAGGAAATGAATTTTATGATAATAAGTCATATGCCGAAGCTCAAACTTTTTTTGCTGAGGCTTTGAAGAAAAAAAACAATGACCTGGAAGTAGTTGTAAAATTAGGAGAATGTTTATGGCGATGCAATAAAATGTATGAAGCGAATAGCATTTTCTCATCTATAATAAATGGTCGCAATTTGCCATCTTCATTTTATTTATATTACGGACAATCACTTAGAGGAGCAGGAAATTACAGAGAGGCAAAAAATATGTTTCTTAAATACAGCCAAATCAATCAAAGTATTGGTGATAATTTTGTAAATGCATGTGAATGGGCTATGACAAATGGAAATAGATCAGATGATTATATAGTTACCAATGCTGGATTTAATTCTAAAGAAGCAGATTTTTCACCTGTTTCAAGTCAAGGTGCTATTATTTTTTCATCCCTTAGAAATACTAAAATACAAAATTTCAAAGCTGAAAATTATTCCGCGCAAAAGCTAAGTTTACCTCAACCTGTTAGTTTCATGGGAGTTAATAATGCATTAGCTCAAATTTCTTTTTCATCAAGCCAACCGTTCATCGCTTTTTCTCATTGGACAATTAAGAAAAATAACAGATTAATACCTGAATCAGGTCTAAAAAGTAAAATCAAGTGGGGAAATTACCAATTAGAAAACAATAGTTATAGTATAAATGAATTACCCTTTTCAGTAAATCAAGGATTAGCAAATTTTGGATATCCTTTTTTATCAAACGATGGTAATGCGCTTTATTTTTCAAGTGATATGGAAGGTGGTTACGGTGGAATGGATTTATATGTTATTTACAGAGAGGGTTCAAATTGGACGGACCCCATAAATTTGGGACCTAAAATTAACACACAGGGTGATGAAATAAGTCCATTTTTAAAAGGTAAATCTTTATTTTTTTCTTCTAATTGGCATGCTGGATTCGGAGGTTATGATATTTTTAATGTCAATCTAAATGAAAATAATGAGTGGTCCGTAGTTAATAATATGGGTCTGCCTATTAACTCTCCGTTTGATGATTTCGACTTTATGACCGTAAGCAATAGTGGCTTTTTCACTAGTAACAGAACAGGTGGCTTAGGTGCTGAGGATATTTATTCGTTCAAAAAATCTTCCGCTGGGATTTTATTAAAAGTTGTAAATGCGTTAGATGGTTTACCTGTTTCTGAGGTTAAAATAGAGTGGGGGAATTGTATGCCTTCTAATAAACCTGCCATGCTTACGAATATTATCGGTTACTACAGTTTAACTGAAAATATTAATATTCCGTGTACTCTAACTCTTACGAAGGAAGGATTTTCATCCAAAAAAATTACCTTAACTCAAGCAAATATTGATGCTGAGGAAATAACAATTCCTTTGATCAGATTAGGAGAAATTTATTTGGGCCAGATATTTGATAATCAAACCAAACTTCCTATTGGTGAAGTAGAGGTACAAATTGAAAATTTATCCAACGCCTCTAAAATGAATGCACAGAGTAGTACAAATGGTGTTTTTGAATTTGCTTTAAAACCAAATACTTCATATAATCTTACTGTAAAGAAAGAGGGTTATTTGAATTACTCTAAAACTATAAAGACAACACTTGATGGTAGAGATAGAACGATTTTAGGTGAAACCTTTTTAACTAAGGGTAACAATAGCTCCTCTACAGACCCTAAAGTGAGTCTGAATAAAGGATTATCTATTCAAATTTCAGCCCTTTCTTCGACTCCTCCGGCTAATCAATTTAGTGACCTTTGGCGTATCGCTGATATTTACGTAAAAAGAGAAGATAATCAAGTTAAGATAAGAATGGGTGTTTTTAAAACCCAAAATGAAGTTTTAATAGCTTTAGAAAGGGTTAAACAAAATGGATACCCACAGGCATTTATTGTGGAGGAGACAAATGGACCAGGTTTTACCAATTTAGTTCCAGTTGAATTGGTTGAAATAGATAAGCCCATTGAAATAACTAAACCGAGCACTCCTGCAGAAGTTCAGAAACCCACTACGGATGAAAAACCTACATCCATTACTACGGTAAGGTATAAAATTCAACTCGCTGCTTTAAGAGATACCAGATTTTTTGATGCTAAAAAGGTAGCTCATCTGGGAACAATAAAAGATTATCAAAAACCTAATAATATTACAGCAAAAGTTATTGGTGACTTTTCAGAGGAAAATGTTAAACTAATATTGAGTGAAATTAGATTAGCTGGTTTTAAAGATGCCTACATTGTCAAAGAAGTAAACGGTGTTTTAATACCAGTTCCTTTGGTAAAATAAATTAGTTATAATATTTCTGAGTAAATCATCAACTAACTTTCAATAATCAGCAAAATAATAACTTAATAAAGTCATTATTTTGCTGAATTTTAATCTAATCGTTAAAAAAAATAATCAAACATTGATTACTTATAAATAGCTTCAATAGGGGTTAATGGCAAGTTAAAAGCATCTGCTACTCCTTTATAAACCACTTTACCTTTTACAATATTGAGGCCAAGTTGAAGGGAAGGATTCTCTTTACACGCTGTTTTCCATCCTTTTGAGGCAAGTTGAAGCGCGAATGGTAAAGTCGCATTGGTTAATGCTATAGTTGAAGTCATTGGTACGGCCCCTGGCATATTGGCAACGCAATAATGAACAATATCGTCAATGATAAAGATAGGATCTTCGTGGGTGGTGGGTCTTGTTGTTTCAAAACAACCGCCCTGATCGACAGCAACATCTACGAGAACACTACCCGGTTGCATGTCCTTAAGCATATCTCTGGTAATTAATTTTGGTGCTTTTGCCCCTGGAATAAGTACAGCGCCAATAATTAAATCATGGTCTTTAATTAACCTTCTTATATTATATTCACTTGAATATAAAGTTGTTACATTAGAAGGCATGGTTTCAGAAAGGTACCTTAACCTATTTAGATTTAAATCCAAAATAGTGACTTTAGCCCCAAAGCCTGCAGCCATCCGGGCAGCTTGCATACCAACAATGCCACCCCCTAACACCATCACTTTGGCAGGTTCTACCCCTGGAACACCTCCTAATAAAATACCTTTACCTTTTGCGGGTTTTTCCAAAAATTTAGCGCCTTCCTGAATGGACATTCTACCAGCTACTTCTGACATGGGTATTAGCAATGGAAGTGATCCATCAGCTTGTTCTACTGTTTCGTAAGCAAGGCAAATGGCCTTTTTTTCAATCATTGCCTTTGTTAAGGTCTCATTTGATGCGAAATGAAAATAGGTGAAAAGCAGTTGATTTTCTCTTATCAGATTATATTCCTCTTGAATCGGTTCCTTTACTTTAATAATCATCTCTGCTTGCTGATAAACAGAGGCAATATCTGGTAATATTTCAGCACCGGCATCTTTATAGGCATTATCGCTAAAACCGCTGCCTAAACCAGCGTTGGTTTGAACATAAACAATGTGACCTTTTTTTATAAAATCTAACACGCCGCCTGGAGTTAATGCTACTCTGGCTTCTTGAGCCTTGATTTCTTTTGGTACGCCAATTTTCATTTTGTGTATTTTAGTTGGTTTTTGAGCGACGCTAAATTAAGTATTTAAAGTCATAATCTCTATGATTTATTTTGAATTACTATCTTTGATTTATTTTAATTCCCTAATATGTTTAATGAAATTCAATTCATTTATTTCGATTTAGATGATACGTTAATGGATTTTTCTTCTGCTTCTAATAAAGCTTTTGTGAGTTTAATGGAACATTATGATTTACCAAATGACGAACAATGTTTTGAGATTTATCAGCGTGGAAATCACCAAACCTGGCAGGAATTTGAGCAAAATTTAATTTCATCCCATAAACTTAGATCTTTAAGATTTGAACGATTCTTATCCGCTATGAATTGGCTTGATAAAGCTGACGCCTTCGAAATGAATGCACAGTATATTTCTTTTTTGATAAATGAATCAAATTTAATCTCGGGCGCTCTTTCATTATTAAATTTCTTTAAGGATAAAATTCCAATGGGAATTTTAACGAATGGACTTAAGGAAGCGCAAAGGCCGAGACTCTCAAAAGCAGAAATAACGCATTATTTTGATCACATAATAGTTTCTGATGAAATTGGCATGTCAAAACCTAATCAGGAAATTTTCACCTTGGCAAAACAGATATCGGGAAACATACCTACAGAAAATATTTTATTGGTAGGAGATAATCCATATTCTGATATTGAAGGCGCTCAGATATTTGGATTTAAAACAATATGGTTTAACTCAAAACAGAAGGAATTACCTAAACAAATACAGCCTACTATGACTGTAACAAAATTAGAAGACATCATTCCTTCATTTCTTTTACACCCAAATATCTAGTTTTGTAGCTTGGTTGTTAATTTTATTAAATAGATAGATAACCGCTTCTTTTCCTTTTTCTCCTATATTTTCAGAATATTCGTTTACATATAAATGTATATGTTTTCTAACGATTTCTTCGTCCATCTCTTGTGCATTCAATTTAATAAAAGGTAAACTTAGGGTAGGATGATGGAAAGCAAATTGAATGCTTTTTTTAATTAATCTATCTACCTTTTTTTTGATCTCCTGAGTTAATCCTCTTTTTATACCAATGCCACCTAAAGGTATGGGGAGGCCAGTTTCATTTTCCCAGTATTCTCCAAGGTCTATTATTTTCTTTAACCCCTTTGATTTATAGGTAAACCTATTCTCATGAATAATTAATCCTAGATCAATGTTATTTTTTAAAAGAGAATCTTCAATTTCTGAAAAAAGATATTCGGAGGTATTTTTAGCATTTGGAAAAGCAAAATGAAGCAAAAAATTGGCTGTTGTAAATTTTCCAGGTATGCCTATCTTAAGATTTTGTATATCTTCCATATTAATTTCTTTGGAAGAAATTAATAATGGACCACAATTATTTCCCAAAGCACTTCCAGCGTGTAACAATTGGTAATTTGGCATTAATAAAGCCAGGGCGTGATAGCTTAGTTTAGTCACGTCCAGTGTGTTCTGAAAAGCTAATTGATTTAGTTTTTCTACATCTGCTAAAATAAATTCAAACTCAAGTCCCTCTAAATCAATTCTTTTGTTAACAATTGCATCAAAAATGAAGGTATCATTAGGGCAAGGAGAAAAGCCCAATGTAATTTGCATATCTTTGTGGCTTAAATGTTAAAAAATTGCAGGTAATTTACGAAGACAACCACCTTATTGTGGTTAACAAACCCGCTGGGCTATTAGTTCAAGGTGATAAAACAGAAGATGCAACTCTTGGAGATTGGCTTAAAAAATATATTAAAGATAGATATAAAAAACCAGGAGATGTTTTCCTTGGTACAGTACATCGTCTTGATAGGCCAGTAAGTGGTGCCGTTATTTTTGCCAAAACGTCAAAAGCGTTAGTGAGAATGAATGAGTTATTCCGGGATAACTTAATCACTAAAAAATATTGGGCTATAGTAGCGTTTAAACCGCCATCTGAAAAAGGTATAATAACTCATTATATCGCTAAAGATGAGGAAAGAAATATTTCGAAAGCGTTATCCGCTCCTTCCAGACGCAACCCTGATGCTAAATACGCGGAAACTGCCTACGAACTATTTGGTATTATTGATGGTAGATTTTTATTAGAAGTTACCCCTAAAACGGGTCGCCCACACCAGATAAGAGTTCAACTTGCTTCTCTTAACTGTCCCATTGTTGGTGACTTAAAGTATGGGTTTCCTGCGGCGTTACAAGATGCTTCTATTGCGCTACATTGTCATTCCCTTTCATTTATTCATCCGGTTAAGAAAACACTGATTACCATTGAAGCAGAAACGCCTGATAAACATTGGTGGAAATTAATGCGGAATTTAACAAATAATTAAAAGAGGTTATATTTTTGTTGATATCTCTTTTGAGATGATGTAAGCGCCTGTCCAGGCAGATTGGAAATTGAATCCCCCGGTTAAGCCGTCTATATTTAAAACTTCCCCTGCAAAATATAGATTTTCTTGTATTTTGCTTTGGAAGCTTTTAAAATTTACTTCTTTGAGAGATACCCCTCCGGCAGTAACAAATTCTTCTTTATTGGTGCTTTTTCCTTTCACGCTTAACGTAAATTTAGTCATGTTTCGTGCTAAATCCTGCGTTTGTTTTTTTGTAATATTAGCCCATTGTTGCGTTGATTGTATATCTGAGGTATGTAAAATATACATCCAGAATCTATGGGGAATTTTATACATAACCACATTTCCCATTTGTTTTTTTGCGTCGGATTCCTTTACTTGCTTTATATCTGCTAAGACATCGTCATAGGTTTGGGATATCCAATTTACTTCGATATCAAATTCGTATTTTAGTTCATGAAGTTCAACAGCTGCCCAGGAGCTCATTTTAAGTATGGCAGGCCCACTTAAGCCCCAATGAGTAATTAATAGAGGCCCTGCAGTAGCATGTTTTAGTCCTATAATTTTAATAGACGCAGCAGGAAGACTAATACCAGCCAGTTCATTTAACGCCTTATCGTTCACTTTAAAAGTAAATAAAGACGGAACTGCCGGTATAATAGCATGGCCCATTGAGGCTAAAATAGTCCATATAGATGGGCTACTCCCCGCAGTAATAATTAAGTAATCTGATAGATAAGTTTTATCTAAAACAGTAACTTCCCATTTTGCATCTATTTTCCTTATGGCGGTGACACGACAACTAAGTTTAATATCCACATGATGCTTTTTACAAATTCTCATGAAGCATTCAATGATAGTTTCAGAAGAGTCTGTGATAGGAAACATTCTGCCATCTGCCTCTGTTTTTAAAGCAACACCGTTTTTAGAAAACCATTCAATGGTATCTTTAGGTTGAAAATGTAAGAAAGGGGCATAAAGTTCCTTTTCTCCTCTTGGATAAAACTTCACAAGGTCTCTGGCCTCGAAACAAGCATGTGTTACATTACATCGACCCCCTCCTGATATACGAACCTTTTTTAATACCTCTTTATCTTTTTCAAGTATAGTAATTTTTATATTACTATGTTTTTCAGCGAGTAAACAGGCTGAAAAAAAACCTGCAGCGCCTCCCCCAATAATTAAAACGTTAGTTTTACTCATGGAAAGGTAGGGTGTTGCTTGTGGTGCTCTGTTCTAGATTGGATAAAATGGGCCAAGGCAATAACTTGAGATTCCTGATATAAATTTCCCGTTATGGTTATACTGGTTGGTTTTCCATTTATAAAGCCATTTGGTATAACAATACATGGATGTCCAGTATAATTGGTAATAGTCAAACTGGTTCCTCCCCAGGATGGATTCAAGTAAAGATCAATTTTTGAAAAAACTTTTTCCTTCATATCCTCCATGAGCATTTTACGTTTTCTATTGGCCTGAATGTATTCCACCGCAGGAATAAATCTAGACTCCCTAAATTTATTTGGCCAGGCATTTTTAATTTGCCTTACTAATAAATCATCTTTATTACTTCTCGTTAATTCATCGAAGGCAGCAGCTGATTCTGCTGATAAAATAGGAGATAAATATGGAAGTTCAGGTAATTCAACAGGAATTAAATTTACCCCTTCTTTTTTCAACAGGGCTAAAATGAGGCTATCTTGCTGTTTGAATGGATAATTTCTGTCAAAAGAACTTTTTAAGTAGCCTATTTTTAAGGATTTTATATTCAACGTTGCATTATAGTTAAACGGAAATTCCTGCACAGATACATCTTTATTGTCCTTTCCCTGTATTACGGAAAACACCAGGGCACAATCTTCTGCTGTCCTGGATATCGGACCTATTTTATCCATAGTCCAACTCAGTGCCATAGCACCATGTCTGCTTACCCTACCAAAGGTGGGTCTTAGTCCTGTAGTACCGCAAACGGTAGAGGGTGAAACAATACTTCCCAATGTTTCGGTACCTATGGCAAAAGGCATTAATCCAGCGGAAACGGCTGATGCACTGCCAGCTGAGGAGCCACTTGATCCGCTTTCTATATCCCATGGATTTTTAGTAGTACCTCCAAACCAAACATCGCCCCAAGCTAATGCTCCCATAGATGTTTTAGCAATTAGAACCGCGCCTGCAGCATTCAGTTTTTGAATTACTGTCGCGTTTTCATTAATCACTTGATCCTTATATGGGGTTGCTCCCCAGGTAGTTTTATATCCCTCTGTGGCCAATAAATCTTTTGCTCCATAAGGGATTCCGTGTAATAATCCACGATATTTACCAGCAGCTATTTCTTCATCTGCCTTTTTTGCTTGCTTAAGTGCCAGATCTTCTGTTACCGTTATAACACAAAATAAGCTGCTATTGTACTTTTTGATCCTAGATATGAAATATTGAGTGAGCTCTACGGAACTGATTTGCTTAGATTTAATTAGATAGGCTAGTTCTGAAATGGAATACCAGGGAAGTTTTGCCTTATCTATCTTAAATGGCTTTACCATACTTAGTGTTAATCCGGAGGCACCTGTTTGCGACTGAAATCCCGACGGTCTGGGGTCAAAAACGAAGGCCGGTGACACGCCATTGTCAATGTCCTTTTCTCTGTTTTTACTAAATCCTTTGTTGAATTCTGATACACCAGGCAGTAAAGAATCTATCTCTTGTTCAGAAAATTGTAGCCCCATAATATTTGCAGCTTCCTTTATGGAATCACTCGTGATTATTGGTTCTATCATTTTTTCAAAAAAAGCGCCAAAAATAAAAGTGCAAACTAAAATTATTGCTGTTGAAATGCCTGATTTTTTCATAGTGTTTGAGTTAATTTCCAAAATTAAAAAACTAATTCCATTTTTTCATTTTACTTTTGTTTATCCTAAATTAAATAATGATAGAATGAATTCGGAATTAAAGGTTTTTAAATTTGGTGGCGCATCGCTAAAAGATACAGCATCATTTTTAAATGTGGCAAATATTCTTAAAACTCATAAAGCTGATGTAGTCGTTCTCTCTGCCTCTGGAAAAATTACAGATAAACTTGAATCCTTAATTCAGGCATACCATAAAAAATTAATAGAGCAACAAGACATCTGGCATGATATTAAATCTTATCATATTGCTTTGGCTGCTTCTCTTTTAGATCAGACAGACGAAGTTTTTGATGTTATCAATGATTTATTTGTTGAAATAGATTGGGTATTAGACGAAGAGCCATGTGCAGATTTTAACTACTGTTATGACCAAATTATTGGCATCGGAGAATTATTATCTACCAGAATTATGCATGCATTGTTACTCAAGTTAAATTTGAAAGCTGTTTGGATAGATGCGCGTGATATAATTACTACCGATGATAATTACAGGGAAGGTTGGGTGTATTGGAACGAAACGGATGTGAAATGTAAAAAGGTAATTGAACCTCATATTTCTAACGGTTCTTTAGTTATTATACCTGGATTTATTGGTTCTACTTTAGATAATAACACTGTTTCTCTAGGTAGAGAAGGCTCTGATTATTCTGCGGCTATTTTGAGTCACTGTTTGAACGCTCATAGTTTGACTATCTGGAAAGATGTTGCAGGAGTATATAATGCCGATCCCAGGCTTTTTACCGATGCCGTTTTATTACCTGTTATTTCCTATAAGGAAGCAATTGAAATGACCTATTATGGAGCAAAGGTAATTCACCTTAAAACCATTAAACCTTTACAAGCCAAAAATATACCTCTAAAAGTTAAATCTTTTATGCAGCCAGACCTTGAAGGTACTTTTTTTGGTGGTGATGAAAAAGTTAATTATCCTCCCATCATTATTAATGAATCAAGTCAGATTTTACTAACTGTTGAACCCAAAGATTATTCTTTTATAGCAGAAAAGGATATAGCATTTATTTTTAATGTTTTTCATGAAATTGGTTTTCAGGTTAATTTTATGCAAAATACGGGTCTTCATCTTTGTATCTGCGGAAGTTGTCCTTTTTTTGATGCTAATCAATTAGAGCAGATACTTCAACCGAATTTTGCCGTAAGTATTCAAAATAATTGTAACTTAATGATTATTAGGCATTATACAAATGACTTGAAAATCAAAATGATGGAAAATGTGCAGGTTTTAGTCGCAGGTGATGTAAATGGTACTTTTCAAATGATTTATATGGATATTGCAAAGTGAGAAAGTTATCGCTAGAATCTTTCTTTTTAGATAGTCTTAAACAGCTCGTTAGGGGTGATTTATCTGATAAATCTTTCCTTTTAGGGATTAGTGGTGGAAGTGATTCAATGTGCCTTGCCAATTTGTTCTTAAAATCAGGACTAAAATTTGGTGTCATCCATATAAATTATTCACTTCGGGGGAGTGAATCTGTTGAGGATATGAATTTTGTAACCACCTGGGCTAAAAATCATGATATCGAGTGCTTTGTTAAGGTCGTAGATACACCTTTTATCCTATCTAATCAAGGAGGTAATGTGCAACAAATGGCAAGAGATTTTCGCTATTCCTTTTTCGAAGAAACCAGATTAAAATACCATTTTGATTTTATTTGTACCGCTCATCATGCCTCCGATTGGTTAGAAACGGTCATTTTTAATGTCTTAAGAGGTGGCTTTCTACAAGCCCTTATCGGCATACCTGATATAAATGGAGTTATTTTGCGTCCTCTTTTATCGTTCCCTAAAAAGGAAATTATTGATTATCTAATTCAAAATGATATATCTTTTCGCAGCGATTCAAGTAATAACAAACTTATATATCATAGAAATTTGATAAGGCACGAAATTATACCAGTATTAAGAAAAATTAATCCTTCTTTATTATCTACTTTTTTGAAAAATAAAAGAGTTTGGTCAGAATTAATCCAGATTAAAAATGAATTCGTTTCAAGTGAATCTAAAAAATTAGTTACTCATTTATCCGACAACGAATTTCTCATAGATATTGATGGTTTAAATGAATGTTTAGCACCCATTACTTTTTTATATGAAATTTTAATTCCTTTAGGTTTTACTTCAAAAATGATTTATGAGATCGTTGAAATGAAGGAAAAGTCAATGCCAATTGGTTCTGTTTTCACACACAATGATGTAAAAATTATTAAGTTGGAAAAGTATCTGAGGTTGATAAAGGAAATTGAATCTCCTTTATTTACTAATGAAATGGAGATAACCCAAAATGGAAATATCGAATACGCCAAGGGTAGACGCATTTCTGTAAAGAATAGTAGGAATATTCCTGAAAATTTAAATCAGGGAGCAGAAAAAATTTTCGTGGATATAAAAAAAATAATTTTACCATTGTATGTAAGAAAATGGAAATATGGAGATTATTTTTACCCATTAAACATGAATAATCAGCGAAAAAAACTTCAAGATTATCTCACTGACAAAAAGATTGATAAATTAAAAAAAGAAGATATTTATCTTCTTGTTGATGCCAATAATCAAATTATTTGGGTCATTGGTTTAAGACAAGATAATAGGTGTAAGATTGATTCAAATACCGAACATATCCTTATATTTGAGCATAAAATAAATTAACATGAGAATTATTATCCTTTCAATCATTAGCACATTTTTATATATAAATTCTATGTCTGCCCAAGGTAGTGACACTAAGCAAAACGGTTTAGTAGTTAAATTATCAGCTACCTGGTGTCCTGTTTGTTCTGGTGCAGCCTGGAATTCTTATAACTCGCTTTTAAATAATGTGAAAAATAATGCCTTTTTTTTTACGGCACATTCAAGTTCAACCTCAAGACTTTTCTCTCAAACTGGCTCTGATATCATAAGAAACTTTGATCAATCTGCATATCAACCGGCATTTTATCTAAATGGTCTAAATAAGGGGTCAGGGGGATCCGTAACAGAAAGGGAAATCAAAAATACTATTGAAGATGATGTAACTAAAGAGCCATCGGCGCTAATGAAAACAGTAGCAAGAGCCTCGGGTAATACAAGTATTAAAGCACAGGTGACCCTTACTTTCCCCAAGTTAATGACAGGAAACTATACGATTGGGCTATATTTGGTTGAAAAGGTGGTTAAAGAAATTCAAGCTGGGTTATCAGGCACCGTTGAACACAAAAATGTACTTAGAAATTCATTCTTTGCTCAAAGTTTTGGAGAAGATCTTGCTGGTACTTCTTTTGCAGCGGGGTATTCAAAAACTATCTCTGCTACCATTAATCTACCTGCTAACTCCTCTGCTGCCAATTTTGAAGTAATAGCTGTGCTATGGAAAAAAAATGGAGTAAAATATGAGTTTGTTAATGTCCATGGTACCTCAGACATGGCTGGTGTATTAACAAATATTTCTGAAAAGGTAGATGAAAACTTTAATTTCATAGTGACAAACGCTACATTAAACCACATTGAGTTTCAGTTCTCCAGTCTATCTTTGCCTTTAAATGGGGTTACTGTACAATTAAGAGATATATTAGGTAGAACGGTTAAACAGGAAAAAGGTGTTCAGTTTTCAAATGATTTTCAAAAAATGCAATTTTCTAACCTGAATTTATCGCCGGGAACTTATATTATTTCTTTTGAATCACGCGAATTTCTTATTTCAAGAAAGGTTATGATTAAATGAGTGTATGGCTTGATATAGATTTACTTCAGGTTCAACCCTTTATTAAAATTAGAAAAAAGCCACAGGGAAATGAAATTTTTGATACTGTAAGAAAAAAATGGCTTATTCTACAACCTGAAGAATGGGTGAGGCAGTTAATGGTCTTGTATTTATCTAAAATTCTTCATTTTCCATTAAACCATTTTTCAATTGAGAAAGGCGTATCTAAAGGTCTCAAAAAGGGCAGGTGGGATATATTAATTTTTGACTATTCCATGAAGCCATTTTTGTTGATTGAATGTAAATCTCCTAATATCTATTTAACTGATGATGTTATTTATCAAGCCGCAGTATATAATATTGAGTTAAAAGCCCCTTATATTGCCGTTACGAATGGTACAAATACCAGTTGTTTTATGATAGATAAACCAAATAATGGCTATAATTTTCTTACCGCCTTTCCTGTTTATCCAATCTTGTAATATTTCCTTATGAATGTTCAAATTGAAAAGTTATATAAAATAGCTGCCTCAAATAAAAGATGCATTATTGGTCTGATGTCAGGGACTTCCTTAGATGGTTTGGATATTGCTCTTTGTCAAATTACCGGCGCTGGGGTTCAAACTAAAGTTGAAGTTAAGCACTTCAAAACTGTTAGTTACTCCAATAAAATTAAGGATAATATTCTTGCTGTTTTTGCAAAAAAAAATATTTCATTTGAGGTATTAACCCTTGTAAATCCATGGTTAGCAAAGATTCATTCTGAAATGATTTTAGACGCTCTCAAGGATTGGAAAATAAAACCGTCTGAAATAGATATTATAGCTAGTCATGGTCAAACTGTTTTTCATTCGCCTTTCAGACTTCATAAAAACAAGAATTTTGGGAATGCGACTTTTCAAATAGGGGATGGAGATCATATTGCCATTCATACGGGTATTATCACTGTCAGTGACTTTAGACAGAAGCATATTGCTGCAGGTGGAGAAGGGGCGCCTTTGGCGCTATATGGGGATTGTTTACTTTTTAATGAAATAGGTGTTCCTACTATTTTATTAAATATTGGTGGTATTTCCAATTTCACCTATTTACCCGGTACAGATAATTTTGATGGGGCTTTAGTAACGGATACTGGTCCTGGAAATACATTGTTAGATGCTGTTGTGAAACAGTTTTATCCTCATCTGTCCTTTGATTTGGACGGAGAAATTGCTTCGTCAGGAAAAATAAATTATGAAGTTCTTAACCTTTGGAAAAGTTTGCCCTTTTTTAGTGAAGCAATACCAAAAACAACTGGGCCGGAATTATTTGAATGGTCCTCTCTGATGACTATGAGTAAAGAAAATTTAGGCATCGTTCTAAATCCTCAAGACTTATTAGCTACATTAACTCTTCTAACCGCTGAAACAATCACTGATTGCATAAAAAGGGTAGTGCCAAATTGGAGGGAAACCAGAAGATTTGGTAGCGGAGGTGGGTGTCATAACAAACTCCTTATGTCTCATATTCACAGGCTCATGCCCGGCTCAAATTTCATGAATCCTTCTATTTTAGGTATTCCAGGTGATACTAAAGAAGCGGTTCTTTTCGCTGTATTAGCTAATGAAACGCTGTCAGGTGGCAAAACTCTTTATGGTGATAACCCTTCGGTTTGTATGGGTAAAATAAGCCTTCCTTCCTAGGTTACCGTTGTAAAACTACCTGCATGGTTTTGTGTTGTAAGCCCTGCCTAATGTGAACAAAATAAATGCCATTTGACAAATCACTTAAATCCATTTGTAAATTCTGCTCTCCAGAAAACATGCCATTCCATTTTTGCTGCTTGATAGTTTGTCCCTGACCATTCATCAAATGCAGGTAGCAATCTCCTCCGACAGATTGAAAAGTAAGATTTATAGGTCCCCAGGTAGGATTAGGATATAGCTCGACAAACATAGGTAAAAGAACTTCATTTACGGGTGTGGCCGTTTGACAATTCTTAATAATTGGAAGCTTAACAAAATCATTAAATATAAGCTGTTTAACTTCGTTTTCTTTTACCCCAAACCAATCTACCAAGATAGAACCATAGATATTTCTAAAATCTATCTGCATAGAAACACCAGCTTGAGAGGGTACTGGATTGGGAATCTGTACATTTTCTCCAGTTATTCTATTTTGAACACAAGTACCAAATAAAAATAAAGGTGCAGCATTACCGTGATCTGTACCACCGCTATTATTAGACTGAATTTGCCTTCCAAATTCAGAGTAGGTCATTCCTACGACTCTATTTGAGAGATTTAACAGTTCGAGATCTTTTTGGAACGCTTCAATGGCTGTCGATAAACTGCCAAGTAATTCAGCATGGGTACCTGTGGTGTTATCGGTAGCTATGGTCTGATTTGCATGGGTATCAAAACCACCAATTCTAGCTATATATACCTTACTTTTTAATCCCCCTGATATAAGTAAAGCGATAGATTTTAATTGAGTAGCCAGGCTATTATTGGTAGGATATGTAGCTAAATTTTTGCCTTTTTCTGCAGCCTTTTGAATTAATTTCGAATAAGCATTTGTTTGAAGAATTGATTTTTGCAGATATTTCAACTCTTCACCATAAGATATTGATTCAAAGTTTTCAGCGTCATTTTCTGCTAACGCTCTTAGGTTTTTGGGGTCATTTACCGCGATACCAAAATTCCCCGAGGCACCCTCACATGTTTGAGAAACAGTGCTACCAATAGTTAATGCAAATGGATCAGGATATTCAATAGAAGGATATTTTTCTGGAAATCCTGGATATTTTGAATCTAAGAATCTTCCAATCCATCCTGAGTTTATATACTCATTTGATGTGGAGGCACTATTCCAAATATCTGTTGACCTAAAGTGAGATCTATTTTGATTAGGATACCCGACGCTTTGTAAAACACCAAGTTTCTCTTCCTTATACAAAGTGGCAAGGCCTGTCATCCTGCTATGTAGCCCTAATTTATCAGTAAGTTTAAGAACTTTTGACTCGGGTAGAGCAATATTAGATCTGACACGCATAAGTCCTTCATATTGATCGATAGGAATGACCATATTCAAACCATCGTTCCCGCCATTCATCTGAATCAATATCAATATTTTATCATCAAAAGGGTCCATTCCTGATAAAAAGGGCGACTCAGCTTGGGCAAATATATCCAGGCCATTGATTAGGAATGGTATAGTCAAACTAACGCCTGACTTTTTTATAAAATGTCTTCTGTTCATCATTGTACTAGCTTAAATAATTTTCAGGCATAGTTAACATGGCCTTAATGAGATTCCTTACTTTCGTTTCTAATGCTGCCTTAATGGGAACATTCGTTGGATTTTTTAAATAGGCTTCATATTGTTCCTCCCACTCATAGTCAGGTGCCCCGGGAAGGATAAGTGTTTTAAGGTCATTAATCTGATTTTGTGTTAATCCGAAAGGGAATAAAAATTCGCCCAGTTCCTTGATAAGAAGATTAGGATCTTTTACCTTCTTCATTCTACCAATTAGTGCCAAAACATCTATTTGATATTTAATGGTATTGTATGTTAATCCATTTCCTGCTAATGAATTGGTATAACTCATTCTGGCATTTAGAGTGGTAGCATTAATCCAAATTCTATAAAAACTAGGTTCCTGGTAATAAGCTTTCCAACCTGATACATCTGGTGGATAAAAATATTCCATTTGTTGACCTCCAATATTTCGAATGATAGATTGAAGAGAAAGAGCCCTTTTGTTATTATCTGTTGGTAAGACAAATTGTGTTTGCCTGAGCAAGCCAATACTAAAATCTATGGGATTTTTAATCATATTTCCCCGGTTTGCTATATCGAAGAAATGTTCACTATTCAGTAATGCCCTTAATACCGGTTTAATTTCAAATTTTTCTGCAATGAATAATTCAGATAAAGGTTGAATAATATTCATTTCTACATCGGCACTAATCTTGTAATAAACAAAATATCTGTATAGTTTTCGACAGATAAATTTAGCAACTTCTGGTTTTGTGAAAATGATATTAATGAGGGTTTTATACTCATTTTCATTTTCATTTACAATCTTTATTGAATTAAATCTATTGGATAATTGTTTTGTAGTAGAATCATGTCTATTAACATTAAAACTACTTTGTATAACCGTAGCTGTTCTTGAATAATAACCCTGATCTGTCCAGCCAGTTAAGCATTTTGCCATTTCCTTAATATCAACTTCCGTGTAAGTAGTGTAATCTCCAGGTCCTGCAATGGCTCCTTTACCAATGGTAAATAATTCTAACAGTTCTCTGGCAAAATTTTCATTAGGTGAACCTTTTGAGTTTTGATTACCATTTAAATATCTTAACATTGCCGGATTAGTAGTTATCAGATATACCAGAGTTTTGAAATTCTTCAGCCCATTATTTCTCAATAAACGAATGTAATCATACATGTATTTTGGGTCTGAAACAGTGCCTAGATCTATAGGGAAGTGATTGTGCCAAAATAGCGTTATTTTTTCCCTGATGGATATTCCCTCTGTTAAAAGAACCTCCGCATTCCAGGCGCGAAGGCTAGAGGTTCTATAATTTATACTGTCTTGGGTATCGTTATATGGTGCATTAACCCAGGAAGAACCCAAGGGGACATGAGGATCCTTTTCAAAAATATAATTAATAGGTTGTGGGACATCTGGCAGTTCCTCAAAAAGTAAATCTAAAGACCTTCTTAATCCTTTTGAAATAACGGTATTCATGGACTCAGTGTTTGGACCAATAGTAGCTCTTCTGAGTAAATGCAAGGCTTCTGATTTTCCCCATTTTCCTGAATATGGGTTCAATGAAGCACCTGATTCTTCTTCTTGCGTGGATTTCATCTGGCTTAATTTAATGAGAAATATGAAGTGCAATGTATCAATTATCCAAATTTAGAGTAGGTTTATAAAAAAATATATAAATTCTACTTTTAATCATATAAATTTAGGTATATTTTACAATAGTTTTGATATATTTCGGTAAACAATAAATTTATTTTATGATAAAAGGATGTATTTTTAATTTAATCGATGTTGTGTTAAAAGAAGTTTCAAATGTAGATGACCTGGATCCTAAATTAGTTACACCAGATCATTTAATAGATGGTTTCTTAGTTTTTTTGAAGGAGTTGAAAAACAAGGGAATTCAAATAGCCGTTGTTTCTCAAAATCCTTTATTAAAGGAAATTTTAGACAGACTAAGAATTACTCATTTAATAAACAATTACTTTATAGGTAACAACAATGAAAGTTTAAGTGCATCAACAAACATTTACACGTTCGCTGCAACTTCTCTACAATTAAACCCCAAAGAATTACTAGTTTTTATATCATCCGAGGCATCAGAAGATTTAAATTTACTAGAATCTTTTAATATAGTTTGTGTTGGTTCAAAACCAATTGAAAATACCAATATTCACCATGTTACTGATTTTTCTTCCCTTAAATTTAATCATTTGATAGCCTCCTTTACAAATATTAGTCAAAATTAGCCTAATTTTGTTTTAAAATAATCTTTTATGAACATGATGATTCCTCTGTTGATGCAAAACCTTCTTTGGGTAGTATTGGAACACCTGCTATCCCTGAAAAATTTAAGGAAACAGATTTACTTCTAACAGACTACTGGGTGTATGAGTTTTATGTGATTCCAGAAAAGGTAGGTGTTGGGCCAAATTTTGTTGGTACCTGGTACAAATTTAATCCGAATGGGACCTATTCAAAAGGGCAGTTTCAAGAGACTTTTGATAATGGAAACTGGTATATTTCAAGTCGTCCCAGTGAACATCAGCCTGGAAAAGTATTTAAATACATCTATTTTGATTCCGCTGTAAACGATTTATGGGACGTTGGTTTTGAAATTCAGGGAACGAGCGGTTATAATATGTCTTGGGTTAAGCAATTGGATCCGCCCGATGGTGAATCTGGTTTAGCTAAGGTTATGAAAATGCTTACGAAACCTACTCGTGAACAGATGGGCAGGTAATTAGCGAATCGTTAGTTAAGAAATAAAATATATTAGTTATAGCTTAAGTATTTTCAGCAAATGCCTCAAGGTCTTTTTACTTCGAGCATTTGCTGAAAAATTAAACCTTTTTGTTGCCTGGATATTTATGAAAATTAAGCGTTTAATGCTTCATTAATTACATGGTCAAGCAACTCTGATACGGTTATTCCCTGTGATTTGACTTGTTGGGGAATAATACTTGCATTAGACATTCCTGGAATGGTGTTTACTTCAAGAAAATAAAAAGTACCATCCACACAAATTGAATCTACACGTACAACCCCTTTACAACCCAATACTTCGTAAATTAACTTAGATTGAGCTTTACATTTAGCAGTTAAATCCTCTGATAGTCTGGCTGGAGTAATTTCCTGACTTTGGTTTTCATATTTTGCCTTATAATCAAAAAACTCATTTTCAGATATTATTTCCGTAATAGGTAAAACCTCTACGCCGTTATCTTTTCTGAAAACCCCGTTTGAAAACTCAGGACCCGAAAGAAATGCTTCAACAATAACCTCGTCATCATATTGAAAGGCCATGGAAATGGCTTCAGAAATTTCATTTTTTGATTTAACTTTACTTACACCAAAACTACTTCCATTTTTATTGGGTTTCACAAATAAAGGTAAACCTAAAGACAGTAGTTCTAACTCATTCCATGTAGTATTTTGTGTTAATAAAATGGAATTTGCCATAGGAATATTATACTTTTTAAGTATGTCCTTGGTTGCTTGCTTACCAAAAGTTATGGCACTGGTAAAAAGGTTACAACCAGTAAAGGGCATTCCAATCAAATTAAAGTATCCTTGTAAATTTCCATCTTCTGCCGGATGTCCATGCAGCATTAAATACACTAAATCAAAGGTTGTATGATTCGTTTCTGTCTTCAATGAAAAATCATTCAAATCAATCAGATGATCTGTTCCCTGTAATGTAAACTTTCCCTTATTTAATTCAATGATAAATATATCATATTTGTTTTTATCCATTTCAAGCGCAATATTTTTAGCACTTTGCAATGAAACATTTCTTTCTGCAACATCTCCACCAGTTACAATAGCAATATTTTTCTTCATTTTAATGACTTTACCTTAGGCCTCTTCGAATTAAATTATCTCTGTATATCCTTGCATTTCGATTATGCTCAGATAGGTCGGTGGCAAACGAATGTAAACCGGATTCATCACCCACCGCACAAAAATATAAATAATTATGTTTTTCGTAATTTAAAACAGCGTCTATACTAGAGATACTACTCATAGTGATAGGTCCCGGAGGAAGTCCAGTATATTTATAAGTATTATATGGGGAATCAAACTTGGTATGAAAATCCGTAACTCGTCGGGTTAAGAAATCTTTTCTGGCAAAAACGGCCGTAGGATCAGCTTGTAAGGGCATTCCAATCTTGAGTCTGTTAAGATAAACACCGGCAATTCTCTTTTTTTCAATATTCTGTTGTGTTTCTTTTTCAACTATAGAGGCAAGAGTATATACCTCTTGCGGAGTTAATGCGAGGGATGCTGCCTTTTTTAAACGTTGATTTGATGCCCAAAATTTATCATATTCTGACTTCATACGGTTTAGAAAGGCCGGGGCAGAGGTATTCCAATACATCTGATAAGTATTGGGAATAAATAAACTTTGGAAATTCTCCTTGGTAAATCCTTCTTTTCCTATGATTTCATTTCCGCTAAAAATATCATTTAATGAAATGGAATCAGGTTCTATAAATGATGAAACTTTTGCTGCTACATTTTCAGGCATTCGTTCGGTGGTCAAAACGACATTGACAGGTTCTTGATTTCCAGCACGAAATTTTCTTACTAATTGAATCAAATTAATGCCTTTGTTTATTTTATATTGTCCCGGTTTAATTTTTCCGTCTTTATAATTCATTTTTTCTGAAAGGATCGAAAAAACGGTAGTATTTGCCAGGATTTTCTCCTCTTCGAGCAATATTAATAAGCCTTTGAAGTCTGTACCTGAAGGAATTCTAATAATTTTACTCTGCAATGATCCTGGTAAAACGGGTGAATACACTAGTTGATACATAAGTAACATACCACTTAAAGTCGCGGTGAGTAGTAAACCCCAAAAGAAGTAATTTTTTTTAATCATATAATCCAAATTTGGCTCAATTTAGTGATAAATGATTTAGTATTAAAGTCATTTAAAGTGATTTGTTTATAATCTTTCTCTAACTTTGTAAACATGAAAAAATTTATTGAAACATTACTTATTTTGTTCATCGTTTGCAGTTGTGAAACGAACTTTGACATTGAGGCCAGTGAAAAGGAAATTCCAGTGGTTTATGGGGTTTTAAATGTCACTGAACCAAAACAGTACATAAGGGTACAGAGAGCATTTCTTTCTAAAGGTGGTAACTTATCAGACCTTTCCAAGGATCCAAATATATTATATTATTCAGGCGGTAGAGCTATTTTAACTGTCATTGGCACAGGAAAAACCATTTTAGGTAAAAGAATAAATACAGAAGATATTGGAATAAAAAGAGACAGTGGTTTCTTTGCTGAATCACCAAACATTCTTTATGAATTTGACACCAAAGATTGGTTGCTTACACCTCCTGCAAAGGTTATTTTTACTTTTGAAAATGAATCCTTGTTAAAAGGGGTTTCATCCCAAATTTCATTGGTAAAAGATCTTCAATTGAGAGAAGGAATTCCCTCTGCTCCTTTAAATTTAGGGTATGATCGGGTAATCACAATAGGCTGGAACCATTCCCCGGAAACTAAGTTATTTGACTTGACTATGCGAATTAATTATTTGGAAAAAAGTAATAAATCGAATGGTATCTTTTTAGATAAATCAGTAGATTGGGTATTAAAAGACCATCTTGAAGTTGGTTCAGATCCTACAAAAGGTTCTTTTACATTCAAAGGCATTGAATTTTATAAATTCTTAGGCAGTGCACTCCAAATTTCTTCAGACATTCAAAGGAATATGAAATCAGTAGATATTTTACTAACGGCTGGGGGGAATGAATTTAAGGAAATACTGAATTTAAATCAGGCAAATTTTGGATTAACCGGTTCTAATAGTATTCCAAGGTACAATAATATTGTTAACGGTATTGGATTTTTATCATCACGAATGAAGGTGTCCAGGACTGACATTTCTTTATCTTCTATTACTCTTGATTCTTTAAGGTTAGGTGTATATACCAGGACATTACAATTCAAATAATGCCAATTTGTCAGTTTTTCAAAGTTCATATTAACATTAAAGCTATTTATTAATGTAAAATCTGCCTAATATAGACAAAAAAGGCAGATTTATTGAGTTGGCATATAGCTTGATATAGAGAAATGAATGTTAAACACTTGAAAAATTTAAAAACAAATTATCATGGGTAAAATTATCGGAATTGACCTCGGTACCACAAATTCTTGTGTGTCAGTTATGGAAGGAAACGAACCGGTGGTTATTCCAAATGAGGAGGGAAGAAGAACTACACCGTCAGTTGTTGCTTTTATGGATAGTGGGGAGAGAAAAATTGGCGATCCAGCCAAGCGTCAGGCAATTACAAATCCTCAGCGGACAATCGCTTCTATTAAAAGGTTCATGGGACGTCGGTTTTCTGAGTCTGCAAGTGATATAAGTGCATCCCCTTACAAAGTGGTAAAAGGAGATAACGATACTATCAAAGTGGACATTGATGGTCGCTTTTATACAGCTCAAGAGCTTTCTGCTATGGTTCTTCAAAAGATGAAAAAGGTAGCTGAAGATTATTTGGGTCATGAAGTTACTGAAGCAGTAGTAACCGTTCCCGCTTATTTCAATGATTCTCAGCGTCAAGCCACAAAGGAAGCCGGTGAAATCGCTGGTCTTTACATTAGAAGGATTATCAATGAACCTACAGCTGCAGCTTTGGCCTATGGATTGGATAAACGAAATAAGGAAATGACCATTGCTGTATATGATTTGGGTGGTGGTACCTTCGATATCTCCATTTTAGATTTGGGTGATGGTGTCTTTGAGGTTAAATCTACCAACGGTGATACACATTTGGGTGGAGATGATTTTGATGCGGTTATAATTGATTGGCTTGCCAATACTTTCAAAGATCAAGAGAATATGGATCTTAGAAAAGATCCTATAGCTCTTCAAAGATTGAAGGATGCGGCTGAAAAAGCTAAAATAGAACTATCATCCTCCTCAGAAACTGAAATAAATTTGCCTTATATTACTGCTATGGATGGTGTGCCTAAACATTTGGTAACTAAACTTTCCAGAGCAAAGTTTGAGCAAATGATTGAGCCACTGGTAGAGCGCAGTTTGGAACCTTGCAGGAAAGCACTCGCTGATTCAGGTCTTTCTCTTTCACAGATATCTGAAGTTATTTTAGTGGGTGGTTCAACCAGAATTCCTAAAATTCAACAAGCTGTTGAAAACTTCTTTGGTAAAAAACCAAATAAAGGAGTTAATCCAGATGAGGTTGTAGCTGTTGGTGCTTCAATTCAAGGTGGTGTCCTCAGTGGTGACGTTCAAGATGTTCTATTACTCGACGTAACACCTCTTTCTTTAGGTATAGAAACGATGGGGGGTGTATATGACGTGGTTATTGAAGCAAATTGTACCATACCA
>JAJTER010000018.1 GCA_021299835.1 Saprospiraceae bacterium
TAGTGTCGCAGTATAACCACCTCCCGTTGTTCTTCTGGTAATAAATCAAGTAAATCCTTGATTTTGTCATGGGTTTGATCCCTAACCATAGCTTGTTCCGCATTTAAATCGGAAAGAGGAAGGACATCAAAAATGTCAAAGGAATCAGTAGTAGTTGTTTTAGGTTTACGCTTATTTCTTCTGAAATAGTCCACACACATATTATAAGAAATACGGAGTGCCCATTGAAGAAATTTTCCCTCGTGATTATACTTTCCTTTTCTTAGGGTATCAATTATTTTGATAAACACCTCCTGGAAAATATCTTCAGCAAGATTGGAATCCTTAACAAAAAGATAAATTGAACCGTAAATTTTTTGCTTGTGGCGAAGTAATAATTCTTCGAAAGCTCTCTCACTACCACCTAAATAAAGCATAATGAGATCTTGATCACTAATGGGATTAACTGTCATACCTAAATTGGTTTACGTTAAAAATCGTAATTACTTTAGTGTAGAAGTTTGCTACCGATAGAATTAGTTTTAGTGATTTAAAGAATGAATTACAAATATAGGAAAACATATTTAATTTTTCAACCAGTTTTTAATTTTTTTTAATTATTTTTTCATTTTTCTCTGATGAAAGCAATAATTTTCATATTCACTAATCCTTTCGTCCAATCCTTTGTTGTATTTTTCGACAATAAGAAGTTAGTAAGTATTAGATTTGCGCTAATTGAAAAAGTTGAATGAAAAACACTTTATGACCCAGCTAAAAACTGAAACAGATAAAGGCATTGAAATAAAAAAAAACGTTGACCATTCCATTGAAATTAGGGGAGCACGCGCCAATAATTTAAAGAATATCAGCATTTCAATACCTAAGAATAAATTAATTGTTGTCACAGGCGTTTCAGGTTCTGGAAAATCATCGCTTACGATGGATATTCTATTTGCTGAGGGTCAACGGCGATATGTAGAAAGCTTATCTTCCTATGCAAGGCAATTTTTAGGCCGAATGAAAAAGCCTGAGGTTGATAGCATCAAAGGAATATGTCCGGCCATTGCTATTCAACAAAAAGTAAGCGTCTCCAATGCACGCTCAACTGTAGGAACATTAACGGAAATATACGATTATATAAGACTTCTATTTGCCAGAATTGGAAAAACATACTCTCCCATATCCAATGAACTGGTTAAAAAACACGAGGTAAGCGATGTAGTAGATTTTATTCTTTCCATACCTCAAGGTAGCCCTGTTCAGGTATTTATCCCCCTACCCTATAAATATGGTGAACGAAGTCTTGCTCAGGAACTTGATTTACTTCTACAAAAAGGATTTACAAGAATTTTAAATGAGGATGAACTCACTGATATACAAGATTTTATCGCTTCAAAAGACCCGATATTGGGAAGTAAAATTCTTGATTTAAAGGAAAAAAATCTATTGATTTTAATAGATCGCTTCATTCTAAATACCTCTGAGGAATCCATGCGCAGGATCGCAGATTCCATAAATACAGCATTCACCGAGAGCGAAGGTGAATGTTTTGTTACTGGTCCAGGTGAATTACAAAGACATTTTAATAACCGTTTCGAATTAGATGGTATTTCTTTTGTTGAACCTGCCCCCCAATTATTTAATTTTAATAATCCATTTGGTGCTTGTCCCAGTTGCGAAGGATTTAGTATGGTGATGGGTATCGATCCAGAGAAGGTGATACCCGATAAATCATTAAGTATCTATGAGGGTGCCGTGGCTTGTTGGAAAGGAGAAAAAAATGGTCTTTGGCTAGAAGAATTTATCTCTCTGGCCACCCTCATCGATTTTCCTATTCATAAACCCTATGCTGAACTTTCAAAAATACATAGAAATTTACTTTGGTCTGGCAGTAAAAGCTTTCGTGGAATCAACGCTTTTTTTGAAGAATTGGAAGCTGCTAGTTATAAAATTCAAAACAGGGTGATGCTTTCCCGGTATCGCGGAAAGACCGTTTGTCCTGCCTGTGAAGGTTCAAGATTGAGAAAAGAGGCACTTTATGTGGAAATTGACGGTAAAACCATAGGTGATTTAGTGGATATGCCCATTGATGAACTGGCTGTTTTTTTTGAATCTATCCAATTATCAGCAACGGATACTAAGGTATCAGCCAGATTGTTGCACGAGTTAAGGACAAGGCTCAAATTTATGAACTTATTGGGCCTCAGCTATTTAACCTTAAATAGAATTTCCGCCACCTTAAGTGGTGGGGAAACCCAACGAATCAATTTGACCAGACTTTTAGGGAGTAATCTAACCGATTCATTATATATTCTGGACGAACCTAGCGTTGGACTTCACCCAAGAGATTCGAAAAGATTGGTAAATGTCCTGAAACATCTGAAAAACCTAGGCAATACGGTTTTAATTGTTGAGCATGAGGAAGATATTATAAAAGAATCTGAATATTTAATTGACATTGGACCCCATGCCGGAGTGCATGGAGGGGAAGTGATTTTTGCTGGTGCTTACGAAAACATTTATACTGAAGCTTCAGATAGTTTAACTACTGGATATTTAACCGGCCGCTTATCTATCCCCATTCCGTCATTCAGAAGAAAGGGCATCGACAAAATAATAGTGCATGGTGCTACCCATCACAACTTAAAAAATATAAACGTAACCTTTCCATTAAATACGTTTATTGTTGTTTCTGGGGTGTCTGGTTCAGGTAAAACTACCCTGGTTAAACATATTTTATTCCCTGCATTGAAAGCTGCATTAGGTGAGGTAGGTGTAAAATCAGTAGGCTCTTTTTCTTCTTTAAGTGGTGATTTGAAAAAAATAACCCAAGTTGAAATGGTAAACCAGAATCCTATTGGTAAATCATCGAGATCGAATCCAGTAACTTATGTTAAAGCCTACGACGCCATCAGAGAACTTATGGCCAGTCAACCTTTGTCAAAAATGAGGGATTATAAGGCTAAGCACTTTTCATTTAATGTAGACGGTGGCCGCTGCGATACCTGCAAAGGTGAAGGAGAACAAGTTATTGAAATGCAGTTTTTAGCCGACATGCGTTTGGAATGTGAAAGTTGTGGGGGAAAAAGATTTAAAAATGAAGTACTTGAAGTACGATACCGTGAAAAAAATATTTTCGATATTTTAAAAATGACCATTGAGGAATCATTAGTATTTTTCAAAGATTCAAAGGAGATTATCACTAAGCTAAACCCTCTGATGCAGGTAGGTCTTGGTTATGTTTGCTTAGGCCAATCCTCAAACACCCTTTCTGGTGGAGAAGCACAACGAGTAAAATTAGCGTCATTTTTAGGCCAGGAAAAAACAACAGAAAAATATTTATTTATTTTTGACGAACCTACAACGGGGCTTCATTTCCACGATGTAAGAAAATTATTGGAAGCCTTACAAGCTTTAGTTGAAAAAGGTCATACCGTTTTGGTTATTGAACACAATATGGAAATCATAAAATCGGCAGACTGGGTGATTGATTTAGGTCCGGAGGGTGGAAAAATGGGTGGAAATTTAGTTTTTCAGGGTACTCCGGAAGATTTAGTTCATTGCCTCGATTCCCCGACAGCGCCTTTTTTGGCTGAAAAGTTATCCATAAAAAATAATCATTGAGTTAAATTATTGCCATGGGATATAAGAATATGTGGTCTTGTGTAGCAGATCTCGAAAAAAATAAAGAACTTATTCGTATTAAATCTCCTGTTGATCCAAATTTGGAGATGGCAGAAATCCATCGAAGAATTTATGATCAGGGAGGTCCCGCTATATTATTTGAAAATGTGATGGGGAGCCCTTTTCCAGCATTATCAAATGTATATGGAACCATTAAACGCACTGAGTTTTTGTTCAAAGATACCCTGGCAGATGTAAAAAAAATTATTGAGCTAAAAGCTGATCCAACGAATTTTTTGCGCAATCCATTGAGATATTGGAAAGCCCCTTTCACGGCTTTAACGGCATTACCTCAAAAAACGTTTTTCCCCGCCAGCACCTGGGGTAAAACAACGATTAGCCAGTTACCACAGATAAAATCGTGGCCCATGGACGGTGGGGCATTTATCACTCTTCCCCAGGTCTTCTCGTTACCTCCCGGTGGAAAAAATATGATGAAATCCAATATTGGCATGTATAGAGTTCAATTATCTGGTAATCAATATGTACCAGACAAAGAAATTGGACTTCATTATCAATTACACCGGGGAATTGGCGTTCATCACACAGAATATAATACATTGGATGAACCTTTTAGAGTATCCATTTTTGTTGGAGGTCTTCCTTCACATGCCTTCTCAGCCATTATGCCTTTACCTGAGGGACTAAGTGAAATGACTTTTGCCGGATTATTGGCTGGGAGAAGATTCCAGTATGCCTGGAAAGATAATTATGTGGTCTCAGGTGATGCAGATTTTGTAATTACGGGGATAATAAGGAAAAATGAGACCAAACCGGAGGGACCTTTTGGCGATCATTTGGGATATTATAGTTTGGAACATCCTTTTCCCGTCATGGAAGTAGAGCATGTCTGGCATAGAAAAAATCCTATCTGGCATTTTACCGTAGTTGGCAGGCCGCCTCAGGAAGACTCAAGTTTTGGCTATTTAATTCATGAACTGGTTAAAGATTTAACTTCCGGAGAATTTCCTGGAGTAAAACAGATTCATGCCGTAGATGATGCTGGGGTGCACCCACTTTTATTAGCTATTGGAAGTGAGCGATATATGCCTTTTAGAGAAAAAAGACCCGAAGAAATTCTCATCCAGGCAAATCGTATTTTAGGCTCTGGACAGACCTCATTGGCAAAATTTTTATTTATTGCCGACGGTTCTGACAACCCTCATTTAGATGCTCATGATTATGTTCCTTTTCTTTCCCATATTTTAGAGAGAACCGACTGGACACGAGATCTGCATTTTCAAACTAAAACGACTATTGATACCCTTGATTATTCTGGCGATGGTTGGAATGCCGGCTCTAAGGTAATTATCGCTGCCTGCGGACCTAAATTGCGAAGTCTTGGAACTACGCTTCCTCCATTTAATGCGCTACCTCCAGGTTTTTCTAATCCTAAGATTATCATTCCCGGTGTTTTTGCCGTAGAAGCTCCAGGATTTAAAAATCAGAACAGTTACACGGACATTGCCGCTCTTAGCAGATTTCTGGAAAATTATGATTTACAAGAATTTCCCCTTTGCATTCTTTGTGACGATAGTGATTTTTTAAGCCATAATATTTCTAATTTTATATGGGCTACTTTTACCAGAACCAATCCTTCTCACGATATTCATGGGGTGCATGCATTTACGGAGAATAAACACTGGGGATGCAGAGGAACGCTGCTATTCGATGCACGGATAAAACCGCATCACGCACCTCCTTTGGTAATCGATGCTAAAGTATCGAATAAGGTTGATAATTTATTTAAAAATGGCGGTGAATTAGCCTCATTTGGTTAAATGATAAATATGTTTGCAGATAAACATTATCCGGAAAACTTAAACCTTTGGGAATTAGACCAATACCTTGAGAAAGGTTGGTATAGAATGGGGCAAGTCATTTTTACCACCCACTTTCTCTTTTTTGGTTCCAATGTTTATTCCGCGCTTTGGCTACGCTTACCTCTTTTAAATTATCAATTTAAAGGCACTAATCGTAAACTGTTTAATAAAATCACCTCGCAATTTAAAATTATAGTAAGGCCCTCGGAGATTAATGATGAAAAAGATAGTCTATACGAAATTTATGCTGATAATTTTGATGGTAATTTGGCTCCAAATCTAAATGATATGTTGCTGGAATTTTCAGAAGAAAGTATCTACGACACATGGGAAATAGCTGTTTATGACCAGGAAAACTTAATCGCCTGTAGTTTTTTTGACCGTGGCTTCAATGCTATCGCCAGCATTTTTGCTATGTACCATCCCGATTATGAAAAATTTAGTCTGGGGTATTTTACCCTACTCGCTGAAATTGATTATGCAATAAATCATGGATACATTTATTTTTATCCGGGGTATGTGGTACCTGGAAATAAACGATTTGATTATAAACTTAGGATTGGCCAAGTAGCATTTTATGATTTAAAATCTGAAAAATGGATAGATTATAGCTCTTTGAATGTGGATAATGTACCTATTCACCAAATTGAAAGGAAAATAGACTCCATGAAGGAATACTTTACAGGGAAAAATTTTCCTACAAAAAAAATGTATTACACCTTCTTTGAAATAAATTTAGTCAGCTTGGGTTTAGTTAGCAAAAGTGATTATCTGGAATATCCACTGGTATTACTCATACCCGACACCAATTACCTACTTATTTCTTTTGACCCTAGAACGGAATTGTTTCACCTGATGAAATGTAAAGATTTATTTGAAGAAAAACAGTTTCTTATCGATTACATAATGGATAAATATGAACCTGATAGTTTTTTCAATCACTTGGTTATCATAGATGAAATTCTCGAATCATCGCCGAATATTCATACGATTTATAACGCCGTTTTGTCCTCATTCACCCGACCGGAAGAGCTACAATAGTAAATATTTTTTTTTGAAGAGGTATTTTAATATGATTCTACTAATGTGTAACTTTATAAATTAGCGAAAAATCATTGTTTCGGAGAAAATTAACCTGATACAGTGAGGTTAATTTTTGATTAAGGTAAATAATAAAACCCTCCTTTTCCATCACCTGAAAAATTTCCCGTCACGGAATATGAGGCATCATCATTGCCACAGAATGAAGGCATTTTTGCAAGAAACATAAATTATTTGGAGCTACCCTAAGAAAAATATTATTCCTTTTTCTTAGGGATTGACTTTCCTTTATCCTCCGTTTTTTTCTTTTCTTTTTTAGGTACAGCTACTTTTTTTACTTTTTTATCGTCATCGTAAGTAAATCCAAATGCGTCACCTTCATCTCTTCTTTCGAAATGCATGATATGTTAATTTATATAAATGAAAAATAGCCGCCTTTTGCAATAATTCCAATGAATGAAAAGGCAAAAGATGGCAATAAGTTACAACTTAATTTTTATCCCACCAGAGCGGCGTGGTTGGTTTATCGGGACCGCCCAATAGTGCTTCTGCTGCTTTAACAGCGGCGGCATTCGTATTTTTTTCAAGCACCAGGAAGGGAATTCTTCTAATGAAAGTACCAGAAGGTAAATCCGCGTTATCGGAATTAACAATAGGGTAAAGTTTTGGATAGCGGGTCCGACGAAACTCCGCCCAGGCTTCCATACCGTCAGGATAAAGAGCGAGCCATTTTTGAGTACCAATTTGTTCTCTTTGAACGGCTGCGGAACCACCCCATTTAACTGAAATGGAAGCCATTGCAGGAGAATTAACGCCATCCATTGGAGGAATTGGCGTAGCGGCACTTTTCTGATAAGCTGCGATAGCTGCTGCATCATTTATACCCCATTGACGCATGGAAGTTTCAATACCTTTCTCATATAAATCCTGAGCAGCACCTTGCATATTCCAACCATTTAAGGCACCTTCTGCTCGAAGGAAATAAGCTTCAGCGGCATGCATAATATTTTGTGGGATAGTATTTTGTCCTCCCCAGGAGGAACCGGACCATTTTGTCCAACGCGTTCCAACATTAGCATTGTCGTCATTTCCATTCCCTGAAATATTCAATTGAGATGGAAGTAGCCCATTTCTGAGTCCATCATATTTACCTGTGCCAACGGCAGGTTGGAAATAAACAGACAGTCTTGGATCTTCATATCCTTTAAGAACAGACTCCATAGAGGCACTCATACGAAATTCATTCCAACCAGAGATACCTGCGAGACCGTTAAAATCACCTCCATTTTCACTTTTCAGCATATAGGCATCGTCAGCCGTTGTTAACATAACACCGGAAGAAACTGCTGATTCCGCTTCCGTTTTAGCTTTTGCAGGTTCCACTTTTGAAATACGCAAGGCTAAGCGAAGACGGAGGGTATTGGCAAATTTGATCCATTTACTGACATCACCATTATACATCAAGTCGAAGCTACCGTAAGGTGTTTTTCCTTTATTGGCAATTAGTACTTTTACGGCT
The DNA here is from genome assembly GCA_021299835.1 of Saprospiraceae bacterium. GTDB lineage: Bacteria > Bacteroidota > Bacteroidia > Chitinophagales > Saprospiraceae > BJGN01. Next base: position 8,047 of record JAJTER010000018.1, read on the forward strand.
TCATCCAATTTGGTGAACATATCATAATAAATTTCTTTTTGACCATCATAAGCTACGCTGCGGGCAGGTTCGCCAGCTTTAAAATAAGGAACGGGACCATAATAATCAGTCAGACGGTGGAAAGCATACACCCACATAATTTTAGCCAATGCATTTTCAGCAGAATTCGCATCGGTTTCCTTTAACAAGGTTTTCAACTGGGGAACAGCTTCCGTATATATTGGAATCCAATGCCATTGCAACCAATCAAATCGAATGGTATATCGGTCAGAAGGGAAATACGTAGCCGTCGTAGCAAAATATTGGGAATATAAATCGGCAAATAGATTTTGTGCTACCTGATAGCGCCAATAGGCGTAAGAGGATGCAGATTGAGCTTTCGAAAAAAGATAGGGTAATTCGGTAGCAGTTAGTACGGTAAGTTTTGTCTTGTCCGTATTTAGAACTTCAAAATCCTGCGTACACGAGCTCACCGACACTACGAAGGCAGTCAGCATACAAAGTACGGCCACGCAGTAATTTTTGATAAACGTATTCATGAACATTTGATTTAGAAAGAAAGACTAAGATTCAAGCCAATACTGCGAGATGATGGTAGGGTGCCAAATTCAACTCCCTGATAGTTACCAGCACCCAGATTCACATCGGGGTCAAACCACATTTTACGTGTTGGAATCCCGGGGATATCAATGATGGCATTTCCCTTAGCCAGGAAAAACAAATTTCTTGCTACGATAGACAATGTTGCTTTTTTGACATACTGGCTATTTATGGTGATATCATAGCCAACGACCGCTTCACGAATACGAACATTGGTCGCATCATAGGTAAAAACCTGTCCCCATGAATACCGACCCTTTGAAACCGTTGTCCAAAAAGTTTCCGCATTGATTGGGTAAGTATTTGGGATGTACTCATTGTTACTTAATGTCACACCAGGTAAAACCCACCCACCCTCTCTGTATGCCGTTGTGATAGCTGAACTACCGTCAAAAGCAAGGCTTGCATCAGAACCCGAGGTCATTACGCCACCGATTCTGGCATCCACTAATACATTAAGGCGTATTTTACCAAAAGAGAAAGCATTATTCAGACCTAGCGTAAATTTGGGATTAAAATTGCCCAAATATTCTTGTGTTGAAGAAACAAGTGGTTTTCCCGCGCCATCCATAATTAATTGACCACTAGGAGTTCTGGCCCAACCGTCTGCATATAAATCGCCGTAGGCACCTCCCTCTTTAACTAAAACCCCTGCCGTTCTGACAAAACCACTTGAAATAAAGGTTTGTTTAATATCGGGATGTAAGGCAACGATAGCATTAACATTTCTGGCATAATTGAGCATAACATCCCAGGTAAGGTCATTTTTTTTGATAGGAGAGCCAGTTAAAGTAAGTTCGACACCTGAATTTTCAATATCCCCAGCATTGATGTATTGATTGGAAAAACCGGAGGCTGGAGCTAAAGGAAGGCTTAATAACTGGTTTATGGAATTTGTTTTATAAAAAGTAACATCTAATCCTATTCGGTTATCAAAAAAGCGTCCGTCAAAACCAAATTCAAGGGAAGTAGTCAATTCAGGTTTAAGCTCACCAAAAGCTTGGGTAGCATCTCTATTAATAAATCCACCAACACCACCTTGACTAAAACTATAGGTTTGCGTCAACAAATAAGGAGCTGCATCGTTACCCACAAGGGTATAAGAACCTCTTAATTTTGCGAAGCTAATAAAAGAAGGTAATTCAACCATATCGGAAAGGACCGCAGTAAGTCCCAGCGATGGATAAAAATAAGAATGAGGTGCTGGCAAAGTGGAAGACCAGTCATTTCTGGCTGTAACATCGAAATATAAGTAGTCATTTAAGCTCACCTGCACGGAACCAAAAACGGACTGCAGATCTCTTTCTATAAAACCAGTACCTACGGCCAGGTTTCGTGCAAAACCAAGATCAAACTTATTAGGTACCAGCAGGCCATTGGCACTTGTCTGTGTAAAATCTGATTTTCTTGCTACATCGGCTACACCGAAGGTATATGAAAGTTTTACTTTGTTATTTAATTTTTTGTTCCCGATAAGTAAAAGTTCGCTATTTCTCTCTTGCACCTGACGAAAAGATTTTTGATAAGTTCCACCCAGCCATGCAAAGAGTAAAGTATTATTAAAAAAAGTGTTCTCTCCTTTATCGGTATATTGGTCCAAACTCACTCGGGCCAAAACCTTGATATCGTCATTTATTTGATAGGTTGCAGATACAAGGCCAGTAGTTCGGGTTCTTTCCTCGTCGGCGGAAGTTCTGTTTATGGTCCAATAAGGATTCATATAAATGGATGAGGAAGTCCAATATGTGGGTACACCTGCCTCAGACTCATAATTTTGCATATCTTCAATACGAATACTTCTTGGTGTTTTGTAGAGGTTCATCACTTCCGAACTCTCTTCCCCTGATCTTAATTTATTATTCAGGATTTGATTCACATAAGTAACTTTAGCATCGGTGGAAAACTTTTTACTTAGATTAGTGGAAATGCGAAGGTTGATTGTGTTTCTATCGAGTGTATTTCCTGGTACAACACCTGCTGCTTGATTATTAGTGAATGAAAAATAAGACTGTACTTTATCTGTACCACCTTTTATACCTACAGAATTGTTGAATGAAGAGCCTATCTGAAAGAAATCAGAAATATTATTTGGTTGAGGCACCATACCTTGAGCCTTCCCTGTCCAATCAATTACCGCTTGATTATTCATTTTTGGTCCCCAGCTAGCACTGGCTCTGGCACCAAAAACACCACCATTTCCTTGCCCGTATTCATTTTGTAGATGAGGCAAAGTAAGGGGAGCATCAAATTGAGCACCTGAATTCACATCGACAGAAATAGCCCCGGCACTGCCCTTTTTGGTTGTAATTAAGATGACACCATTGGCAGCCCGGCTACCATAAAGCACTGATGCGGCGGCACCTTTAAGGACATTGATAGATTCTATATCATCAGGATTAATATTTGCGACACCGTCACTTCCATTGTAACCACCGAAATCGTTACCCACTTGTCCAGGTGTTGAGTTATCAACAGGAACGCCATCCACAACAAAGAGGGCATTATTGCTACTTTGAATAGAGCGATTCCCCCTTAGATTTACGCGGGTGGCACCACCCACACCTGAGGATGCACTGGTAACAACTAATCCTGCCACTTTACCTTGTAAGGTATTAACAAAATTAGCATCTCTCACCTGGGTCAGCTGACCGCCCTGAATAGTTTGAGCTGCATAGGACAATGATTTCCTCTCACGGGAGATACCTAGGGCAGTAACGATAATTTCGCTCAGCGCGACCCCTTCAGCAAGGGTTACATTAATAATAGTCTGATTACCCACAGTAAATTTCTGGGAAACATAACCCGTGTAGGTGAATTCCAGTATAGCGTTGGGCCCTACTTTTAACTGATAATTGCCATCAAGGTCAGTGACCGTTCCGTTGTTAGAACCTAATTCAATGACGTTGGCACCGATAATAGGTTCTCCGTCTGAACGGGTCACCGTTCCACGAACAGATGCCTGGGCATTTACCCCTAAGGAGTAGCCATACAAAAGCACCCCAAAGAGGAACAAATGCTTCTTCATATTAAAAAATGTTATTGAAATATACTTGAAAATATGATGATATTAATTTTTTACATTCATTATTAAAGAGGCTGCACCCAGAATAGCTGCATCATCGCTCCCCAAACCAGAATATACCACTTTAACTTTACCTTTAAACATTGGCAACAACTTTTTATCCAATGATTCTCTTACGGTTTGTAGAAAATAATCTCCGATTTTAGAAAGGCCACCGGCTAAGATAATCGCTTCGGGATCGGTAAGCACTACTAAGTCGACCATTTTCAACCCCAGCCATTGTGCGGTTTTCTTTATTGCCATTTTAGCTATCTCATCTCCATTTTCTGAGGCTTCCGCTATTTTTTGGGCATCGAGCTGATTGGGTGATAAATCCCGTAAAATACTATGCTGATTAGCGTTGGCCAATAAAGAAATAGCCGTTCTTTTCAAACCAGTAGCGGAAACATAGGTTTCAAAGCAACCCCGCTGACCACAATTACACGACCTACCATTTTTCACTAAAACAGAATGACCGTACTCAGTAGCCAAACCATTAGAACCAGACACAATTTTTCCATTTATAACTACACCGGACCCCAAACCAGTACCCAAAGTAAGTAAAATGAAATGATCCATTCCTTTGGCACTTCCGAACAACATTTCACCCAGAGCGGCGGCGTTGGCATCTTTAGCAACGAAAACAGGCAAGTTCCATAGCTTTACCAATACAGTTTGCAGAGGAATTTCCGTTAAAAATGGGATATTGGCAGCTTCCGGAATACTCCCGGTTTTGGCGTTGGCACCTGGCACCCCCATTCCAACACCAAGTAAGTCCTCCTTCGGAATATCGTGGGTAACTTCCTCCAAAGCATTGGTTAAAAGTATTTGGTAATCTGCAAAACTCAATAGAGGATTAGTAGAAAAATTAACTCGTCTAAGTAAATGTCCCTCGGAATCAACTAAACCCAATTTAGTATTTGTGCCTCCTATATCAATGCCTACTGTAAATTTCAATGGTTCCAAGACTATAAATTATATTGCGTCAATTTAATTCCACTTACATCGAGGTAAATAAAAGCTAAGGTAAAAAATATTTTACCACTATTCAAAATTCAACTTTTATATTGACAAATTAACCCTTGAAATGCGTGTATTGAATGTATGTCAGTAATCTTTGTCCTAAACAACACGCTGCTATTTTTCATTTTATAGCAGATCTATTTCTTCCTTGGTAAATCCTGTTGAAAGAATTATTAAATCAACCTGTGCACCATTATCCTTCAGTAGTTTAGCCATGTCCCGTTTACTTTCCAGCAAACCTTCCTGTCTTCCCATTTGCAATCCTTCCTGCCTACCTTCTTCAATTCCTTCCATTCTGCCTTCTGTTTTGCCTTCAATAAATGCTGAATCAATGACTGAATATAAATCCCTATATATTTTTAAACTTGATTCATATTGATCCATTTCTTCCTGCCCAAACTTTGCTAATTCAGCCTTCTCAAAAGCTTTTGCAAAAATTTCATCAGAAAAAATGGAAGGAATTGATTGAAAATCTTCCAGATTTTTTATAAAAAATAGCCATTTATCAAGTCTTGAGGATAGATTATTTTCTGGCTTCTTGAAATTTGGCATTTCAACATAGATGTAAGTCAACTTATCATAGAAAGTTTTTCCATTCTGATTTTTCAATTTTATGGTATGCACCACCTCACTTTTCTCAGGTTCACTTTCATAATCATCGAAAGTAAAATCAAGTATTCCGATACAAAAAACAGCCGAAAGATTATAATTCCATTGTCCCTTTTCAGCCTGCTCCCTTATCGGAAAAGTGGAATAATAAATAGTTCTCTCTTTAAAATAATTTTGCTTTGCTTTTTGAAGCTCAACTATAAACTTTTCGTTTGACTCATTTTCGCAATAAATATCAAAAATGGCATATCTGTCTGCTTCTCTCAGACCAAGATGTTCTGTATTCTTAAATTTTAAATCTATTATTTTATTTGCCTGTGGAATCAAAGCATTAAGAAAATCAATGAGAAGTTCTTTACTGGCTTCTTCTCCAAAAATTTTCTTAAACCCAAAATCTGTAAAAGGATTTATATACTTCGCTTTCATCTTTTGATTGTGTTAACGTAAAAGATGAAGATACGATTATAAAGCAAAAGAAGGGCTGTTTTCCTGAGCCCTGTCTTTATTCTGTGACAACTTAGGGTTAATATTAACCGATGATAGGATTTGCTAACTTTGCTAAAATTTTACTACATTGAAACAGACCTCTTGGAACATGGAAACAGCCTTTCCATTTACCTCCTTTCAGAGGCAGAAGGACTTCTCCCTGTCTGTTAAGGTAGCCAAACCACTCACCAAATTCAGCATCGGGGAAATGAGACCAGGTATATTCATGCACTTTATCAAACCATGCTAAACAGCGGGAATCTCCTGTATGGTGGTACCCTTTAAGTAAGGCAATCAAGGTTTCCACATGCACCCACCATAGTTTTTGATCCCATTCCAATGCCTGAGGAGGATAATTTTTTACATCCATAAAATAAAGGATGCCTCCGTATTTTTCATCCCATCCGTAGGACAAAGTACGAATAGTCCTATCGACGGCTAGTTTCATTAACTGTTTATCTTGCCTTCTTTCTGCGATATCCATGATGAACCACATACTTTCAATAACGTGACCTGGATTCACACAACGTCCTTCAAAAGTATCAGAAAAAGACCCGTCAGGTTTCACATTCTCCAGCGTAATATCATATTCCCTGTTATAAAAATCGACCATGACCTCATTTACGCAGGTATCAATCAAGGATTCAATATCGAATGTATCGGACAGACTTTCCAATTCCAGCGCCAGGTTGCAAAGAATCATGGGGAGGGCAAAATTCTTGAGCGCTCTATTTTCAGGAATAGCTTTTGAGAATTTTCCTTTAGGATTGGATTGTCTTTGAAGAATACGTTCAAAGGATTTAATGGCTATTTGGGCATATCGATCTTCTCCTGAAGCTTTGGCCAATTGAGCAAAGGCCATTACAGCGAAACAATCGGAAAAAATATTGTAGGCACTAACCAGTGGTTTTCCATCTTTTCTTAACGAAAAATACCAGTCACCATCTTCATTTCTTCCATATTTTTCAAGAAAATCAGCACCATGAACGGCTATTTTAAGCCAGGAGGGATTAGCCTCCCATTCGTTAAACATTTTCGCGAACATCCAGACTTCTCTGGCCTGTAGCCAGATAAATTTATCTGTATCAAAAACGTTACCGTCGCGAAGAAGACAGGTAAAGTAACCGCCGTCCACATCATCGAGACTATATTTTTCCCAAAAGGGAATGACATTTTCCGTTAAGGATTTTGAGTAAAGGCTATAAAAATCGCGCCAATTTGGAACAACTACTGACAAAACTATGGGTTTTCTACTTCTACAATCATTTCCACTTCAACTGCCATATCATTGGGTAATGAACCCATACCAACGGCAGACCGGGCATGTTTTCCTTTTTCACCAAAGACGGCGACCATGAGGTCTGAATACCCATTAATTACTTTTGGGTGATCTGTAAAAGTGGCGGGTGAATTTACCATACCCAAAACCTTTACAATTCTTTTGACTTTTTTCAAATCTCCTAATTCTGCTTTAAGAACAGCTAACTGATTGATACCTGTCCAACGCGCGGCATCATAGCCCTGTTGAATAGAAAGATTTTCACCTACTTTACCTTTTATATAAGTGCCGTCAGATAATTGCGGACCTTTCCCAGAGAGGAACAATAAATTTCCTACGCGAACCACATTGACATAATTTGCCACGGGACTTGAAGGCGCCTGTAAAGTAATACCCAACGCTTTCAATTTCTCCTCAGGATTATAATTCTCCTGTGCCTCCATATTAAAATGAGTTAAAATGACGATAAACAAACAAAACCAATATTTCATTTTCAATCCTTTTTTTAAAAATAAACACTAAGTTAATAAAATTTCTTTTATTCGACGTGCAACTATTCTTTCTTCCCCAGGATTTAACATCCAGGTTGTCATATCAAGGGAATCACTTCCACCGACCGTCTCTATGGACGGATGACCATTTCTAAGCGCAATGCGAAGGCTATCAGGTGAGTGTCTTAATTTTTGTGCATCAAGATACAAGCGAATAGAAGGCACATGATTGGCGATTTCCGGAATATGAATTTCCGTTTTTACGCCAGGAACCGAAGAGACCACGTCATGAATATGATTAATTTGATCTTCCCACATTTTCCATTCGGATTCAAAATCCTTAGCGAGATAATTTTCCACGGCAACTAAAAGGGAAAGCATCTCTTCCTTATTTACTTTCATACCTCTTCCTATGGTATTTCCGTTAGGCGCAGCATTGGCCCTTGCTGCCTGGATCAAATCTTTCCTGCCTAGAAGCAGACCTGCACTTTGAGGCCCCCGCAGACCTTTTCCGCCTGAAAAAGCGACCAGGTCAAAGCCCATATCGGTATATTTCCAAAGATTTTCAACTGGAGGGACATCAGCAGCGCAATCATTGAAAGTAGGGATACCATATTTTTTTCCCAGGGCAACAAAATCTTTATCTTTAATTTGTCCGACAGGATTAGCATAATTAAGGAACCAAAACATAGCTGTTTTTTCCGAAACAGCCATCTCAAACTGCGCCAGGGTTTCCACCTCGATTAATTTAATTCCCGTATTCCTTATGGCGTGATCATAACCCACCCGATGGGATTTTTGAATAATCACCTCAGACTTCATACCAGATAAATCTCCGGGTATTTTATCTATTTTAGATGTATCCAGGCCAGTTAAAACACCAGCTGTGCCTAGAGTGATAGCAGAGGCTGCACCCGAGGTAACCATGGCAGCTTCACAGCGCAATAACTGAGACAAACGTTCTCCAACCCTGTCATGCAGTTCATTTAAATTAACAAATTGCGTACTGGCAAAAAGATAAGCGTTTTTAACTTCCTCTGTCATCAGACTACTTGTTAACGCTGTGTAGGTGCCTGCTGCATTAATAAAAGTTCGAACACCCAATTCCTTGAAAAAATCCCTATACTGACCTTCTCCTATGGATTGGAAATCTGTCATTTTCTTAAAATTCAACAGACCGCCGATAAAAGGGATAGCTGATAGATTTCTAATCAAATTTCTTCTTGAAAGCATCTTTATAAATTTTGAAATTAAACTAAAGCGGCAATACAATCCATTTCAACTAAAGAATCACCAGGAATTCCTCCATAGGCAGCTACAGTAGTTCTCACTGGAGGTTTTTCACCAAAACGGCCTCTAAAAACCTCATTCATGGCAGCATAATCATTTAAATCGTGTAAAAAGACTGAAACTTTCAGTACTTTTTGCATAGAAGAACCATTTTTCACCAATTCCTTCTCCAGTTCATCCAACACATGTTTGGTATGAGCCTTTATATCTCCTTCAAAATGAGCCCCTTTTCCTGCTATAAAAAGGAGATTTCCATATTTTACGGCACTTGAAAAAAGAGGGATACCCTGTTCATCTGTTACTATTTCCCCTACTACTTCCTTTTGAGGAGAGATAGCAGGTTTTTCTGATGCTTTTGCTGAAATAGAAAAGCCAAAAATGGTGGCCAATCCGGCACCTATTTTCTTAAAAGCCAATCTTCTGTTTGATTCCATTTTATTATTATTTTGTTAATTATTTTTCTTCATCCTTAATAGGAATACTGCGCCACCAGGTTGCCAGTGAGGAGCCCGATATATTCATCCAGGGTCCAAAAACGGCAGGAGCAAGCCCTACTGTTGCAATTTTATTCATTGTAAGTGCAATACCAGAAGCTAATCCTCCATTTTGCATACCCACCTCGATGGCAATAGTTCGACAATCACGTTGATTAAGACCAACTAATTTAGCACCTAAATACCCTAAGAAATAGCCTAATACATTATGAAGGATAGCAGCAAGAATGAGGGTAAAACCAATTTGAAGTAAGCCATCCCGGCCATTTGCAGTAATAACCGTTACAATTATCGCAATACCAGCCATAGAAATAATAGGCATGGCGAGATCCAGCCATTTTGCCTTTCCATGAAAAAAATAATTAAATAATAAGCCGGCACCTATAGGTAAAATCACCATTTTGGCAATGTCCAGCATCATTTTCCATAAATCAATCGGAATGTATTGACCAGCAAGTTGCTGCATCAGAAAAGGAGTGATAAATGGTGCTGCAATTGTAGCAATGGCTGTAAGCGTAACAGATAAAGGTACATTCGCATTGGCAATATAAGACATCACATTGGAAGCCAAACCACTGGGTGCGCAACCAATAAGAATAACACCAGCGGCAATTTCAGGTGGGAAATTAAATAATTTTGCCAGTCCAAATCCGAGAAAAGGCATAATGGTAAATTGACAAACGAGTCCTACCAATACGGCCTTTGGCATTTTGAGAACACCTAAAAAATCTTGCATCGACATGGTGGTTCCCATGCCAAACATAATTATTTGCAACAAGGGAATGATGAGTACTTTAGGTTTGAAAGTACCTACCTGAACAAAATTGCCTGGGTAAAACATGGCCAGAGAAACAGCACTAAAAATAAGCACCGTAAAGGTAAATCCTTTTAAAAATGGGTGTAATCGAATACCTAAGGAAAGTAAAAAGAAGGCCAGACTTAAAGGAATTCCAGCCTCACTTCCATTTCCAGACATGGCTAAAATGGCTACGCCAACGAATAAAAGGCAAGACAAAATCAAAGAAATTTGAAAAAGTTTTTTCATGTTAATTATGGTTAACTGTTGAAGGCATAATAATTTGCCAAATTCTGGCCTTTTGACCATATTCTACTACAAAAATATGATTATCAATGGCCGTAGATTTTTTAGGGTGAAAATTAGTAGTTGAAAATAATACTGATTTAAAGAAAAATCTTTATTCAAAGGACTTTTGCGTAAGGAAAACAAGAAAAAGGGGACACCATGTCATTATTGCTGACTATTTTTCCCATACAGGTTTTGAAACGCCATTCAAATCCCACACCGTTTTTCCATCCCTTAGGGTCAGTTCACAAACCAATTTTTTATTACCAATAACCTTCCAACCCATTACATCGGTGTATCCAAAAGTACCATTTTCCAATTTCAGCACTGCAACATCTGCTCCAGCACCTACCGTTAAATGTCCTAAGGCAGGCCGGTTGATTACCTGAGCAGGTTTCCATGTGGAAGCTTCAATGACTTCGTCCAGCGTTAGTCCTACATTCAGCAATTTGGACATCACATTCAACTGGTCTTTCATGCCTCCATTCATACTACCTGTATGTAAATCGGTACTTATAGTATTTGGTTTGAAACCTTGTTCAATCGCTGGAATTGCCTGATCCCAAAGGAAACTACCTCCACCATGACCCACATCAAAAACAATCCCTTTTTTCTGAGCTGGAAGGACAAAAGGTTTTAATTTCCTTTTTTCATCCACCAAAGGAATTCTTCCTTTAACTTTAGCATAACAATGGGTAAAAATATCTCCAGGCCTTAATTTTTCATTAAATAAAGTTTCTAAAGAAAGTTCTGGTTCCACCCCTCCAAAATCGATCATCACCGGAATATTTGCCAATTTACCCGCCTGGACTGCCTGGTCAACAGGTGTCCATTCAGGGCCTGCATAATGTGCCACTTTAACTCCTACAATAAAATCGGGAAATGCAAGGGCCTCCATCGCTGTAAGTCTGGCATCCATATCGAGCAAATTTTGTTCGATTGGACCGCCTTTCATCCCCGTACCAACAATGTTCAAAAAGGAAAGAACCCGGGTTTGGGAAGTTTCAATGGTTTGCTTTTTAAATGTTTTAAAATTTCTCCAACCAGAACCGCCCACATCAACGACCGTGGTAACACCTGACCTGAAGGTATAACCATCAGGAGCGAGGGCACTCGAACCATTACTTAAATAAGCATCTGGTTCTGTTCCATAAAAATGATGCCCGTGCATATCAATAATGCCAGGGACCACATATAATCCAGTCACATCAACCACTTGAAAAACATTCTTTGTGGATAAATTTGGGCCTACCTGAACGATAATGCCATCATCAATAGCCACATCCAACCTTTGGTTTATCTTATTTTTTGGATCAATGACGGTTCCCCCTTTCAACATGAGGTCAATCTCCTGTGAAAATGTGGGAAAAGACCCTAAAGTAAGAAAGAGAAATAAAACACAAGTTTTTTTTGATAACGCTGTCATATTTTTTAATTTTTTTGAAACCTAAACCAGTCTTGCCCGCAAAAAGGTACCAGGAATGACTCCAACATACCTCTATCTTGTAAGGTAACATAAGCGCATTTTCCGTACTTACCCCCAAAGGTGATATTAGAGGGTTTACTTCCCTTCAATTGGATTTCTTTAACTATTTTTCCCAAACCATTTAAACAAACTACGGTACCCTTCCCATATCTTGTAACATATAGATTACCCTTTCTATCGCAGCGCATGCCGTCCAGTCCAAAATCAGAAAATTCATGAAACAATCTTTTGTCAGAAATGAACCCCTCTTTATCTATATTATACTTCCAAATTTTCCTTTGGACACTCTCATTCACAAAAAGATACTTTCCATCCGGGCTAACTTCAATACCATTGGTAGTTCCCATATTTTTTTCAAGACAGAAAGTGGCTCCATCCGACCTGATAAGCCATAATTGTCCAGTACTCATTTTCCAATTCGGATCAGAAGCGTAAAGGAATCCATTGGGATGAAATGCCAGATCATTGGGTTGATTCATATCCTTATTATGAGCAAAAACCTGAATTTTTTTATTTAAAATATTAACTTTCAATATGTTATGACCAACATAATCTGCAACTAATAAATCCCCATCGGGATGAACCCGAATACCATTTCCAACACTACCTTGCGGTAATTGAATCAACTCATTTACCTTATGTTCGGGTGAAAGCACACCAATAGTACCCTCTTTCTGGAAATTAACCAGATAAATATTACCATTTTCATGAAAGGAAGGTCCTTCTATGCCAGAGGTAAATAAACCTTCTGCGACAACATCCTCCCGTTGAAATAAGGTAGTATTATCCTTAAAAGTCTTACAGCTCGCCAAATTAAATAGGCATCCCCAAAAAAGTAAGTGCGATAAAATTCGAAACATATCAAGGCTTTAGAAAAAGGAATAGATGGTAAATTAAGGATTATTTTTTTATTTGGACAGTATTCCATAAAATAAAAATGGGTTAAACCCTTCTCCTTCAAAATTAGATTCATTTATCAGAAGTTTAGTCCAACTTGCGTGAAAAATGCCCATGTTCATTTCCTTGCTTTTTTGGGGATTTTATGCCCACCGATTATTAAATAATCTGGCTATTTATGCTTTACCTACACCCATGATTTCCTTTTACCAAATGGAGGAAGCTTACATTATGGAACATGCGGTTGATCCGGATAAACGACGCTACGCCTCTCCATTTGAAGCCGCGCGTCACTACATTGATTTTGAAAAATATGGCTCTTCCCCTTATGATTCCTTACCCGAAAAATATACCGACGCCATTTTTAAATATCACACTTTATATCTGATTCAAAATACGGATACCATTCATTTTAAAAAGGAGGATCTGGAAATATCGGGATACAAGCAAATTTTTAAAAAATACATAGCGCCTAAACTGCCCGACGGGGAGTGGGAAATGCCAAGGGATAGTTTATTTCAACTTTTAGCAGAAGGGAAAGAAAAAACCGGAGAATTCGTCTTTAAAGACCAATTAAATGGGCACGGAATTTTACCATGGCACCTGATGCGTATGCAAAGGAGGCTTACTGAGGCATTTATAAAAATGGATAAGCCACGTATTTTACAGCTTTCTGCTGAAATAGGACATTATATCGGCGATGCGCACGTTCCTTTGCACACCACCCAAAATTATAATGGACAACTCTCTGACCAAATTGGAATCCATGCTCTTTGGGAAAGTCATATTCCAGAATACTTCGCAGAATCAACCTATCAACTCTGGACAGGAAAAGCTATATATTGGGCTGATCCGGCGACTGTATTTTGGGAAATATGCAAAGAAAGCCAGCGAATGGTTGCGGATGTTTTGCTACTGGAAAAACAAGTTCGGGATACATTTCCAACAGACAAACAGTGGTGTTATGTTATTCAGGGAAAGGGAACTATTAAAAAACCCTGTATAGATTTTTCTAAAGCTTATCAACAGGCCATGGATGGAATGGTCGAAAAACAAATGAAAAAAACAATTCAAGCCATTAGCAGCAGTTGGTACACCGCCTGGGTTGACGCAGGGCAACCAAACCTAAACAAACCGAATACAAAGCCAATAAAGAAGAGTTTAAAACCGAAACAAAATAAAGTCTAGTTTCGTTATATTTTGCTAACACCAAAAAGTAACATGAAAAAACTAATCTTTCATCAGGCTAACACAAGAGGAGAAGCGAATCATGGCTGGCTTAAAAGTTTTCATTCCTTCAGCTTTGCAAATTATTATAATCCGGAAAGAATGAATTTTGGGGTATTACGCGTTTTAAATGATGATACCGTTTCTGGTGGAATGGGATTCGGAAAACACCCACATGATAATATGGAAATAATAAGCATTCCATTAGAGGGTGATTTGGAGCATCAGGACAGTATGAACAATACTACGATAATAAGGAAAGGTGATATACAGGTAATGAGCGCTGGAACAGGTGTTTACCATAGTGAATATAATAAAAATAAAGATGAAACGGTAAAATTCCTACAAATATGGGTTTTTCCAAATAAGAAAAACGTAACGCCCCGGTATGACCAGATTAGCTTGAATATAGAGGAAAGAAAAAATAAGTTACAACAGATTCTTTCGCCTAATGCGGAGGATGAGGGCGTTTGGATTCATCAAGACGCCTGGTTTCATCTTGGTAATTTTGATAAAGGGCAAAATGTCCATTATCAAATAAAAAAAGAAGGCAACGGTCTTTATGCTTTTATACTAAAAGGTTCATTTGTCATTGACGAACAAGAAATGGACCTTCGTGATGGGCTAGGTATTACTGGAACAAATCAAATTGATATTATAGCCAGAGAAAATGATGCAGAAATACTACTTATGGAAGTACCGATGAACCTACATTAAAGTAATTTCCGACGTACCATTTCTGCTTTGACAAGACCCAATTCCCTGGACATATCTCCAGTAACACTACTATTTTCCTCAGCACGGCGAATCAAGTAAGGAATTACCTCTTTAATCTGACCATAAACCACGTATTTCCCAACATTCAAACCTGCATTGGCCAGATTGAACGTAAGGATGTCACTCATTCCCATTAATTGGCAGAAATATAAGTTGTGGTGATTGAACGGAATGGATTTTTTAGCCATTTCGTCGACTTGAATAGACACGCTATGGACATTATGGGAAGCATTCATAGAAGCCATTTCCTGATAATGGTCCAGGCAGAACTGAATACCATCATTGAAAGACTGATCAGTATAATCTTTGGAAGTATGAATGGGTGATTCATAATGTAAATCTTCCGCTCTTTTATTTTCCTTTTCCATGTAAGCACCTCTAACTAATTTAGCACCGAGGATAAACTTTTTTTCTTTTGAAAAATGAAAACTTTCCTTTAGAAAAGAGAGACGATCTTTCCTGTACATTTGGAAAGTATTATAAATAATTGCCTTTGTTCCGTTATATTTTTCCATCATTGCATTGGCCAGGTCATCGATAGGTTGTTGCATCCAGGATTCTTCTGCATCGATTAAAATGGAAACATTTTTCTCTGCAGCTAAGGCACATAAACTATCTACGCGATCTTTGAATCTGTCGAAGGCTGTTTTTGCTTCTTCCGACAATATTGTTCCTAATGCGATATCTTCTAAAATTTCTTGTTTAACAAGGCCAGTTAACTTGATACTAACGAAAGGATTGAAACCTGAGCTTTGAGCAAAATCAATGGCTCTTTTAGCTTCCTGTAAGGTAAAATCGAATTCCTCCTCCGAACTTTTACCTTCTGCGCCATAATCGAGGACAGAAAAGATTTGTTGTTTGCCCAATCTTTCAATGACGGGTAAACTTTCTTTGAGAGAAGTTCCCCCACAGAATTGTTTAAAAATAGTCTGTTTAATAATGTCTCCTACAAAAGGGAAAGACCAATGAAGCGCAAACATACCTATTTTAGAACCTATATTTACGAGGAAAGGTGCATTCATACCTTTGAAGAGCCAATAACTCTGCTTCAACTCTGCATTATTCTTATCGCGGAAAGCGATAGAAATGTCCTTAAAGTCGGGAATAAAAACCTTATTTTCCATATTAAAGATCTGATGTCCAAATATCCCATGATTTAATAGCTTGAAGCACAAGCATTTCATGTCCATTGCAAGTTTTCGCTCCTCTAGCCTTACCTTGTTTTAGGAACAGCGTTTCCTCTGGATTATAAATAAGGTCGTATAAAAAGTGTCTTGGAGTCAACAAAGAATAAGGAATAGCAGGAGATTCATCAACATGGGGCGACATTCCGAGCGGTGTAGTTTGAATAATCAATCTATTCAAATTCATGATATCAGGTGTCAGATCATCATAAGTAATGCCATCAGGAGTAGGGGTTCTGGAAACAAGTGTTGGGAGAATACCCATTTTAGGCAACTGATAGAGAACAGCTTTGGCCGCACCTCCATTTCCCAAAACCAATGCATTATTTATCATAGATGCATCTTTATGCTGAAGGAATTTGTTCAAAGACCCTCCAAAACCAAATACATCAGAATTATAACCCACCAGACCCATCTGGGTACGTTTTATTACATTTACCGCACCTACAGCAGCAGCTTCCTCATTTAAATCATCCAAATAAGGAATGACTGCCTTTTTATAAGGAATGGTTACATTAACCCCAAGGAGATTGGGATACATGCTAAACAATTCAGGAAGAAGAGAAATATCAGGAATAGGAAAAACGTCATAATAGAAGTCCTGAATATTTTCCTTATCAAATTTATCGGCAAAAAACTGTTTTGAGAAAGAATGAGATAAAGGAAATCCAATTAAGCCCAAGCCTTTTTTACCCACAGGTTCTTTTTCAAAAGGCAACCATGATACGTTAGTAGTCATCAAGTTAAATTATTTTTGAACACGTTTCAATTCTAATCTATCGAAAATGAACATGAGGGAAGCCCCCAAAACCATTAAAAAAACGGCCATTAAAAGTTGTGGATTTTCAATTCCTATATGGAATGGAGAAACACTTTTTTCTAACAAAGCCACTTCCTCCCCCTCGGAATTAGTTCTCCACGAAACTATAATTTTCCAAGGCCACACTTTGTTCAGTGAACCAAGCATAAATCCTGTTAAAAGGGCCAGTGTTTGATTTGGATAAAATTTAAATAACCAGGAAAGAAACCTTGAAAAAGTAGCTAATCCCAATAAGCAACCTAGTCCAAAAACAAAGACTATTAATAAATAACCTGTATTGAAATCAATCAAAAGATTTTTGACTGACCCGACTACAAAGGCATACATACCAAGTAAAAGTAAAATAAAGGAGCCAGAAATTCCGGGTAATAGCAAAGCAGAAATAGCTATGGTACCTGAAATAAACACAAACCAAAGCGCTTCATTTCCATTTGTTGGGGATACCACGGTATATAAATAAGCAATGACTGTTCCAAAAACAAAAAGTCCGATGGTTGTTAGATTCCATGCAGGAATTTGTTTGGCAATAAACCAGGTAGAAGCAATGATGAGACCAAAGAAGAAAGACCAAAGAGGAATAGGATGATTTTCCATCAGATGGGTTATAACAAATACCCCAAGAATGAGCCCTCCAGCCATACCTATAAGAAGGTACAACATGAAATCCCCATCAACCTTTTCCCAAAGCCCTTTCCAGCCGTCCTTTTTAAACGCTGTGATAGGTTCAAAACTCAAAATAGCTTTAATGGCATCCAATAATTGGGTATAGATACCTGAAATAAAGGCAATAGTTCCGCCTGAAACTCCGGGAATAACCTCTGCTATTCCCATGGCGAAACCCCTTAATATTAGACCAGTTTTAGATATTTTTGAATTCATGGCGCAAAGTTAATAAATTGAATAATAAAAAAAAGGAGGCAGAACGAAAATCGTAATTCTGCCTCCTTATAGAACACAAGGGAGAAATAATTATTTCACAATATAAGTAAAATTTAAACCAAAAGTAGAACCAATTCTAAATCCCTCAGCTAAATATTTGATATTGTTAAAATTTTGAGTTTTTCTATTTTCAGCATTCAATAAGTTTCTAGCAGTAAAACTAATTTGATAGTTTTCTCCTATCCTCTTAGAAAGCTTGAAATTCAAAAGAGGAATAGGTTCCTCATAAATATCAGGTGTAGCGAATAAAGCAATACCATATAATTTTCTTCCAGACACATTAAATGAAACCGTTGATTCCAAACCATTATCGGTATTTAAATAACTCAAAATGAAATTCGTAATAAATGGTGCTTGTCCTTGAAAAGGTCTTCTGGTCAAGTCATACCTAATATCAATAGCCTTAGAATTAGTAATTTCATTTTCAGGAATATCATAACCTGAATTAATAATAGCCACATTAGTACTAAATGTAAAATTTTTTAGTGAAGGACTAATGAAGTTAAGTTGCTTACGTAATTCCATCTCAAAACCATATACTTGAGCATTATCAATATTTATATAAGATAATTCCGGAATGGTTGCCCTTGGATTGAAAGCACGAAGAATTGGATCATCGAAATTTTTTGCAAAAAGACTTAAAGCAAAAAGTTCACCTGATTGTGGATATAATTCATAACGAAAATCATAATTCTGAATAATAGTTCTCTTCAATTCTGGATTTCCAACATTGAAAAAGCCATTTTTAGTGTCAAATTGGAAAAATGGAGCTAATTCTCTCATATTGGGACGTGCAAGTGTTTTTGAAGCAGCAAGTCTAAGATTAGATTTACTACCCAATTCATAAATAAGGTTAGCTGAATATAAGAAATCAACCAAATCTATGACACTTTCCTTAACAGTAATATCTCTACTCTTGACACTTAAATCAGTAGACTCTAAACGTCCACCGCCAACAATCTTTAATTTTTTAGTTAGATTTTGTATGAACATACCATAGGACGAAAATATTTGTTGGGTACCCGTATAGAAATTTTTATCATTATTCTGATTAATATAATGGTAGCCAGTAAGATACCTGTTTATGACTCCATTTGCCGTCGTTTTGCCAATGATGCCAAAATTATCTAAACTTAAAAAATCATTAAAATTTCCATTAAACGAAGAAAAACCAATTTCCGAAGGCACCCCTGAATTATTCATCTGGTAGCGATACTCCTCAAAATTACGATCTACAGCACTATAAAAGGCACCAAATTTTAATTTATTAGAGCTTCCTTGATTACCCTTCGTCAAGAAAGGAATAGTTATATCTATTTTACCCTCTGTCTGATTATCTTTTAAATCCCTAAAAAAATGATATGGAAATGCAATTTCTGAATTATTAATATAGAATTGTTCATTATCAGTACCTGGATCAGACACGGTATAGGCAAAGTAACGTAAATCGGGTTCTCGTTGTAAAGAATTTGAAGAAGCAATCATCCAATCAATATTCGTAATCTGATTTTTACCAATGCCATGTTTACCCGAAACCTGAGTGGTAAAGAATTGTCTTTGGGTAAATTCCATGGTATTAGTATTAAAACTTGCCTCTGATTGTGATATTTGACCTAAATATCTTCCTGTCTGAGATCGGGTAGTTATATCTGCATCATTGTTGAAAATACTGCTAATAGAAATAATATTTTGATCATTCAATTTATAGGAAAGATTGGCAATACCTCCTAAATGCGGATTTTCTACACTTTTATTTTCATTTAACTTTTGATAATCAAATAATTCTGTTGAACTTGTATTTATATAAGTGGCTACAACACCATTGTCATAAAAAGTATAATTATTACTGTATATTAAACCTATATTATAACCTAAATCTTTTCCAAACAATGAAATTTTATTCCCCATTGAAAAATTTAAACTCCTGTTTAATGGTGCTGTTCTTTGCGTTGGAATAAATTCATTACTAAGAACCTTGGATGTTTGATCAAAAAGATCTCTTACCTGATTATTCTGAGTCCCGGGAGCCCTTGCCGTTAAATAAGTGCTGGAAGACATAAGATTTCGCACCTCAGGATCTAACAATAGCTCCGGGTGAGCTCTACCCCCGTCATCAAATCCTAACCAATCATATTTTCCTCTTTTCATTCCTTGAAAGTTAGAATTAAAAGAAGATTGCGTATTAAAATCTACACCAATACTTAAATTTAAGGTAAATTGATCAGGAAAAGATTTGGTTGTTACATTGACAAGTCCACCACTAAAGTTTCCGGGTAAATCAGGGGTAAAAGTCTTAACTGTAATCAAATTATCAATCATTTGTGCAGGAATAATATCTAAACTTGAACTATTGCGATAGGGATCTGCACTAGGCAACGTGATACCATTTAACTGGGCCAAAGAATAACGATCACCAAGACCTCTCATAACAACAAACTTTCCATCTTCAACCACAGCACCAGTCATCTGTTTCATTGCTTCTGCAGCATTTGAACTTCCTGTTCTGGTTATTTGTTTCGAAGAAATACCATCCTGAACAGAAAATGATTTCCTTTGCAGGGTAATCAGTGCAGCGTCTGTGTTTTTAACAGCCTCTGCAGTTACTACCACCTCAGTTAAAATTTCTGTTGAAGAAGATAAAGCCACGTCTAAAGGGTAGTTTTCTCCCTCCTTAATTATTACATCTTTAATTTTTAAATCATTGTATGAAACATAACTGACGGTTATGTCATACTGTCCAGGATCAATTTCTAAAGAATAAGTTCCATCTATATCGGTAGAAGTTCCACCTTTCTGCTCTTCCCCTATTTTTAAAACAATATAAGCGCCAATTAAATCTTCGCCCGATTCCTTATCAACTATCTTCCCAAATACTTTAACTTTCTGTGCATAAATTTCTGAGTAACCAAAAAACAATAAAGCAAGAAACAAGATTAGGTTCAATTTCATATGAAGATATTTAAACACAGAAGTGGAATGATTCATTTCAAATCATTCCACTTTGTTATTTTGAAAATTTTTATTCTACAATTAATTTTTTAACACTGAATTTACCCGCCTCCGTAGTAAATTTAATTAAATACATTCCTCTTTCCAATCCGCTCATTTCAAATTGGTCAGGTGTATTTTTCTCTACTTTTACACTTCTTATTTGGCGACCATCCATGCTGAAAATATCAATATAAGTTCTTTGTGAAAATTCAGCTTCTACAGTGAATGTTTCCTGGATACCAACTGGATTTGGATAAATTTTGAATCTTTCAGTGATATCAAAAGATAGTATCTCTTGATTATTTGTAGCTGTTCCCGAAAGATGTCCATTTCTTGCTAAAGTTGACCATCCTTTTATCCAAAGTTCTGTTGAATTGGCACTAAATGCACCCTTGTGACTCACATTACTGAAGAATGCATCACCCGCAGGAAGATTTGCCAGTGCTGTTGTATAAGCCGATCCACTTGCCGTTGGTCGTGGATCTAATTTACCATCAGCATCTCTGCTGATAGAAATAATACCAGGATTTTCCAAACTCGTCTTATTCGCTGTCAAATGGCCAATTAAATCTGATCCTGAAGCATTATCCTGGTTTGGCTGTCCACTGGTTACTCGGATAACTCCCGTTGCCGATGCATCTAATGCTGCATTACTACCATTGCCAAAAAATATGTTGTTCATGATCTTCAACTCACCCTTAACCAACTTCTGGTGTGCATCATTTGCCCCTGTATTCTTATCCTGTACTTCAATCACTTTGCCTTTCATCCCAGTTACTATAGAATTCGCAACTACACCCGCCGTTCCTGCTCTAAATAACCAACCTACAGGATTCGCCGCCGTAGCTCCTATTCCTGATCCAATATGTGTCCAGTTATATACTGTCGGATTTGAATATGGTGTAACATCATCAGGTGTCGTTCCGTCTAACTCTCCTCCCGCATCAGCAATATCAGGACGCTGAATGGAAAACCAGAACTGTCCTTTACCTGAATATACCTCATCCCAGTCAAAACTATCATCCTCCGCAAAGGCAACAATCGCATATTTTAAGTTCGGTGCACCTCCAAAAAATTCAATACCATCATCTGAATTCGCATATATCTCAATGTATTCCAATACCGTCTTGCTACCAACGGCTCCTAATGTTAAGCCATTTAATTCACTGCCGCTCACTAACTGACGTCCACCGTGGCGGATAGAAACATAACGCAGAACTCCAGAGTCATCGTTGTTATCATTACCTCCATATATACCTCTTGGCTCTGTCGTTGGGATTCCCTCAACTGATACTGAACCATTACCACTCTTCTGTGTCACTCCGTTACCTAATATCACAAGTCCACCCCATAATGCATTATCTTTCGGTCCTAAGTCCGATGGTTTATTTACATCATCTGCTTCAGCCGTGAAAATAATCGGGTTCTGTGCCGTTCCAGTAGCATTTATTTTAGCTCCTTTTGTGATAACTAACGCAGATGGATTGCCAACATCAGCTCTCGGGGTAAATTTCACAACCGTTCCAGCTTCGATGTTTAAAACTCCACCCGTTTCAAGGAATACAAGACCATCTAAAAGATATGTATTGTTCTTAGTCCAATTGTATGTTTGACCCGCAACTAAGTCAGCGTCAGTAATTTTGACCGTTGCCCGGGAAAAACCCAAAATAGCAATCAGCAAAAAATAAATAGAAAATAGATAACGTTTGAAATTCATAAAAAATATTTTTGGTTATTCAAGCCACAATAATATTCTTTACAGGTAAATTGAATTTTAAATCAATGTTAATTTATCATTAAGTCATTTAACGAGATTAATCAAATGATAATCAATGTTTTAATATATAATTTAAACATTTCGACCTAAATTACACGATATTTGCTACCTTTGTGACCCGTAACAAAACCTTACAAAATAATGGCCAAATATATTTTCGTTACGGGGGGCGTAACTTCCTCATTGGGTAAAGGCATCATAGCGGCATCATTGGCCAAACTATTGCAAGCGAGAGGGTTCAAGGTAACCATTCAAAAATTCGACCCTTATATTAATGTAGATCCCGGGACACTCAACCCTTATGAACATGGGGAATGTTATGTAACAGATGACGGAGCTGAAACAGACCTGGATTTAGGACATTACGAACGGTTTTTAAATCAGCCCACCTCTCAGGCAAATAATGTCACTACCGGGAGAATCTATCAAACGGTAATAAATAGAGAAAGAGCAGGTGATTATCTGGGAAAGACCGTGCAGGTCATTCCACACATTACCGATGAGATAAAGCGGAGAGTAATGTTGCTGGCTTCAAATTCCAACTATGATATTATCATCACTGAACTCGGTGGAACGGTTGGAGATATTGAATCTCTTCCCTATTTAGAATCTCTTCGACAATTACGCTGGGAGTTAGGCTCCGATAACTGTTTGGTCATCCATCTTACATTAATTCCCTATTTAAGTGCGGCGGGAGAACTGAAAACAAAGCCAACGCAGCATTCGGTAAAGGAATTATTAAATACCGGGATACAGCCCGATATTTTAGTTTGCCGTACGGAACATCCCATCAATATGGATATCCGCAGAAAACTCGCTCTTTTTTGTAACGTAGATGTTGGCTCTGTCATTGAAGCGATTGATGCGTCTACCATTTATGATGTGCCCTTGTTAATGCTATCCGAAAAACTAGATAGTACGGTATTATCAAAATTGAGGCTTCCAGACAGAAAAGAGCCTAATTTAAAGACATGGAAATCATTCTTAAACAAACTTAAACATCCGTCGAACGAAGTAACTATTGGGCTTGTTGGGAAATATAACGAATTACAAGATGCCTATAAATCGATTTATGAGTCCTTCATTCATGCAGGTGCGATGAATGAATGTAAAGTAAAAGTTATACCTATTCATGCCGAAGAACTGGACGGTTCTTATACTTCATTGGAAGCTATTCTTGGTAAATTAGATGGCGTATTAGTAGCTCCGGGATTTGGTGAAAGGGGCATCGCCGGGAAAATAAAAGCGATTGAATTTGTAAGAAAAAATAAAATTCCATTCTTTGGTATTTGCCTTGGCATGCAATGTGCAGTGGTAGAATTTGCCTTAAATGTCGCCGGTATTGAGCATGCAAGTTCCACTGAGGTCAATCCGGAAACACCGGAACCTGTCATTGATATGATGGAAGAACAGAAAAAAATCACCGATAAGGGGGGAACGATGAGATTGGGTGCTTATGCCTGCGAATTGAAGAAGAAAACAAAAGCCGCAGTAGCTTATGGGGGTTTAAAAATTTCGGAAAGGCATCGACATCGCTATGAATTTAACAATGCCTATTTAGATAAGTTAACCACTGCAGGCTTGGTTGTTTCAGGTGTAAACCCACAATCTGGTCTGGTGGAAATCATTGAACTGGCGGATCATCCCTGGTTTGTTGGCGTACAATTTCACCCCGAATTAAAAAGTACCGTTGAGAATCCTCATCCCCTTTTTGTTCATTTTGTGAAAGCGGCATTAACACATAAGAAATCTAAAGTATAACCATAATACAAATAAAAGAGGCTGTCCATTTAAGGTCAGCCTCTGGTTGTCAATAATCGAAAGTAATAAAATATTTAGTTTTTAGTTTCAGCCTTAGCTTTTTGCATTGGATTCATTCCACCGCCACCACTCCAGCGACCTCCTCCAGATTGCTTGAACATTTCGAATCTTGAAGGAACCGCCTTTCTTGGGAAAAAATTATTTTCCCTTTCAGTATCTGCCGTTTCCTCTTGCGGATCTAATTCAACACTAACCACTGGTTTGCTTAAAGCAAATACCTTTGATACTTTTTGATCATTTAGTCGGAAAATTTCCGCTGGAATTCTTTTGACCTCTTTCGTACCATCCTCAAGATTAAACTGAATAATAAGAGGCATTACCAATCCTCCTTTATTAGAGAAATCCAACTGATAAAAATGTAAACCTTTTGCTATAAAGGCTTTCTCCTTTTCACCTAATCCAGTCATATATTGCTCATAAGCCTTCTTGTCCGAAGGAACTATGGCATTAGGATCATAATTATTATAAAAATCTTCTAATTCTTTATTCCTTTCTACGGCCGTAGTTGGCAAATCTCTTTTGTTATTTTGATAAGTAATATCCTTTTCAAGTTCCTCTTTCGCAGTTTTACCTGCTAATGGTTTTTCAATGTCCGGATTTTTAGTATCCATTCTAAAAGGCGTCACATTATCTAATGAAATATCCACATGATCTGTAGTAAAAAACCAGCCTCTCCAGAACCAATCGAGGTCAACACCCGATGCATCCTCCATGGTACGGAAAAGATCAGAAGGTGTAGGATGTTTGAATGCCCAACGCTTTGCATATTCTCTGAAAGAAAAATCAAACAATTCTCTGCCCATAACGGTTTCACGAAGAATATTCAATGCTGTAGCAGGTTTGCCGTAGGCATTATCACCAAATCGAATAATGGATTCAGAATTTGTCATAATAGGATTCTGCACCGATTTATCCATCTTCATATAATCAACGATTGATTTTGCCGGTCCACTTCCAGAAGGATAATCTCTTTGCCATTCTTGTTCTGCAAGAAATTGACAGAAAGAATTTAAACCTTCGTCCATCCAGGTCCATTGACGTTCGTCAGAATTTACAATCATTGGAAAGAAATTATGACCAACTTCATGGAAAATAACCGATAGCATACCATATTTAATTCTGTCAGAATAAGTACCATCCTTTTCAGGACGACCATAATTGAAACAAATCATGGGATATTCCATTCCATTACTTGCTTCCACGGAAATAGCCACCGGATAAGGATAAGGTATGGTATGCTTAGAGTAAACTCTCAACGTGTGCGCCACTGCTTCTGTAGAATATTGACCATACAAAGGATTTGCCTCCTTAGGATAGTAGGACATGGCCATAACTAGCGGCTGAGAACTTCCATCAATTTTCACTCCTACGGCGTCCCAGATATATTTTCTACTGGTTCCAAAGGCAAAATCACGAACATTTTCCGCTTTATAAATCCACGTTTTCTTGGTAGTTGCTTTTGTTTTTTCCTTTTCAGTCGCTTCCGCCTGAGTTACAATGACAACGGGTTTAACTGCCGATTTTGAAGCTTCAAAACGCTTCAATTGCTCAGCAGTAAGAACCTCTTTTCCATTTTGCAAAACACCTGTAGAAGCTACTATATGGTCAGAAGGAACGGTAATTGCTACAGTGAAATTTCCAAAAGGCAAGGTAAACTCACCTTGACCTAGAAATTGCTTGTGCTGCCATCCATTATAATCGTCATAAACGGCCATTCTTGGATACCACTGAGCCAGCGTATAAAGGTAATTTCCATCTTCCGGAAATAACTCATATCCGCCTCTGCTGTCCCCAGATAAAGCAGGATTCTGCCTGTCATTGATATTATAAGCCCACGAAATATTGAGTACCACTTTACCACCCTTTGCCGCTAAAGGAGTGGGAAGATCAACCCTCATCATCGTTTTATTTACTGTATATTTCAAGTCCTTACCCATTAGGTCGCGAACATATTCCAATTTGAAACCCCCATCGAAGGAATTATCAATCATGGCATTTAACTGAGTCATAGTAGTTCGCTCTGACATGGTGTTCGTTTTCGTCTTATAGGTATCAGACTCCGGATCTACTATATTTTGATCCAATTGCACCCATACATAAGAAAGCACATGCGGAGAATTATTCGTGTAGGTAATGGTTTCCTTACCTATTAAACGTTGTGTGTTATCATCAACCTCCACTTTTATGTCATAATCAGCTCGTTGTTGCCAATAACTTTCACCTGGGGCACCTGATGCCGTTCGGTAAGTATTGGGGGTGGGTAGTTCAGAACCCAACTGTCTGAAAAGACTTTTGTCCGTGTTTGGCGATTGAGCCCAAGCGATAAAAGTAAAGCTTGAAGCCACCAGAATTAAAAATAAATGCTTCATTTTGTTATTTTTTCCAATAAGGGAACGAAATTAATGATTAAATATAAGTAAAAGGAACAAATTAATGTTTCTTCATTAGAAATTCGACCAATAGCACTTTTAACATACGAATTACTATTTTGCTTGCCCAATCTACCCTACCCTTTAAACTCAAGTGCTTCTCCTTGCTTTAAAACCCTGATGTCCTTGAGTTGACTTTCGTACGTTTTTTTTGCTAATTTTTCAACGAAGCCCTTTCCCATTTTTTTTTCGTCATGGGTAGCCACTAACATCGAGGCACCACATAATTTCTTAGCTATCAATGCCTTATTATACCCAAGATTTATGGTTCCTCCTAACCAAAAAGGGAGTTCAAAGGTTGTCGTTGTCGTTATTAATACATCAGCCTTTGGTAAACTTTTTGCCTTTGTCCCATGAGGTGCATATATAAAGGTACCGTCCTCATTTTCTATCCGAAAGGCAAAATGAACCGGATCAAACAAGGAATTGGTAGGGATAACACTTATTTTAAATGGTGCTTCTTCGATAGGTATCAACACCTTAAAATGATTCCAGCTACTTATTTTTTTCAAGATCCCAGATCTGGAAATCACCGGAATATCCTTATCAAATTGAATTAAGGTTTCTTTATTACAATGATCGGTAAATGGGTGTGATATAAAAATAAAATCAATTTCACCCAAATCGCTCACTCTTGGCTGCTCTGTCAAGTGAAACTGCTCACTGAAAGCAGGGTGAAAATCAATCTGGGAGGAGGTAAACCACGGGTCAACCAATACCCGAATATCCTGCCATTCCCACATCCATGAACTATCTTCATTTAATTTCACTAACCTCATATCAAATATTTTATGGACAATATATAAATAACTATCTTTAAATGGTAATTTATAAAATGAAAACCCGTATTGCACCAACCCCAAGTGGATTTTTACATGTTGGAAATGCTGTTTCTTTCTTAATCACTTATTGCTTGGCGAAAAGTGAAAATGGGAAGTTATTATTACGAATTGATGACTTGGATAGGGAAAGATATCGGAAAGAATATGTTGATGATATTTTTTATACACTCGATTGGCTGGGTATACAATACGACGAAGGGCCATCTTCTGTGGCTGATTTCGACAATTATTGGTCCCAACACCAAAGATTGAGTCTTTACGACCATGCTTTGAAATCTGCCAAGGAACAGGGGTGGGTATATGCCTGTGACTGTACAAGAAAGGATTTAATGACTTCAGGTAATTATCCTGTTTATAATGGAAAATGCAGAGATTTAAGAAAATCATTCCTTAAAAATTTGGCCTGGCGATGGCGAATAAAGGAAGATACTTCTATACATTGGTTAGATTTATTCAAGGCTAATACCATCGTAAATTTATCTGAACAAATGGGTGATTTTGTAGTAAAACAAAAAAATGATCTGCCCTCCTATCAGTTAGGTAGTTATGTAGATGATCTGCATTTTAATATAACCCATATTATCAGAGGAGCCGACTTAATTACTTCCACCGCCGCCCAATTATGTATGGCAACACACTGGAAATCAACAGATTTTAAAAATATCCAATTTGGACATCACCCTTTAATCACGGATAAAAATGGAAACAAATTATCGAAATCAGCTGGTTCTGAATCGTTGAAGTCATTAAGAGAAACCGGAAAAACCCCTTTAACCATCATTGAAATAGCTAGAAAATCATTAGGTTTGCCCAACGAGAAAATAGAAACAACGCCAGAATTAGTACAACTATGTTTAGCATATAAACCCTTCCTAAATGAAAAAATCAGAAGTATTTAAAGAAATTGTAGAAAATCGAAGATCCAACAGATATTTTTCCGAGGACATTGAAGTGCCAGACGAATCTGTTTTATCTGCCTTAACATTGGCCCAACTTTCACCTAATAGTAGTAATATGCAACTTTGGGGATTTTACTGGATCAAATCAAAGGACTTGCTGGAACAGATGACCCCGCTTTGCATGGGGCAATCCGCAGCCAGGACAGCGAAACATCTGATTGTTTTTGTTACCCGACAGGGACTTTGGAAGGAAAGAGCTGAATGGAATTATAACAATATTAAAAAGACTATTCAGGGCGAACCCACTAAATTAAATAAAAGAGGATTAAGCTATTATAAAAAGTTAATGCCGTTGTTATACCGACATGACCCCTTTGGATTTATGGCTCTATTCAGAAAGGGGATCGTTTTTTACCAGGGTTTTAAAAAGCCTTTCATGCGCATTGAAGGACATGGAGATCAGAGGGTAATGCTTCATAAATCGTGTGCTTTGGCGGCACAAACATTTATGTTGGCCATGGCTTCTGAAGGATTTGACACCTGTCCTATGGAAGGTTTCGATGCAAAAAGGGTTAAAAAACACCTTAATCTACCAAAAGATGCCGAAATAACAATGATTGTTGCCGTTGGAAAGGGAACAGAAAAAGGGATTCATAGTGAACGTATGCGCGTACCTTTGGAGGAGGTCATTTTTATTCGATAGGTAAAAAACAACCTGTTCCTGTAACCCAAATTTCACCTCCATTTGTCCTTTAAATAAAAATGATTATATTGTTATGTTCTTTTAAAAACACCTGGAATGAATACAAAAAACCCTTATTTGTTACCTTTAATGCTCATAACAACGCTCTTTTTTTTATGGGGTTTTGCGCATAATTTAAATCCTATCCTCATACCGCATTTGAAAAAAGCCTGTGAACTGAGCGATTTCCAATCTGCCTTGATAGATAGTGCTTTTTTTATGGCCTATTTTTTAGTTGCCTTACCGGCAGGTTTTGCCATGAAAAAATGGGGATATAAAAATGGCATTCTTTTAGGATTATGTTTGTTTGCGCTGGGTGCTTTT
Organism: Saprospiraceae bacterium; assembly: GCA_021299835.1. Classification (GTDB taxonomy): domain Bacteria; phylum Bacteroidota; class Bacteroidia; order Chitinophagales; family Saprospiraceae; genus BJGN01. The sequence goes on from JAJTER010000018.1 coordinate 37,619, forward strand.
TTATTCATACCCGCCGCTAATACCCGTCTTTTTCCTTTTTTCCTGCTGGCTTTATTTATTATTGCCAGTGGTTTAACCTTCCTGGAAACCGCTGCGAATCCTTATGTTACCGTTTTGGGTGATCCCAATACCGCCACGCAACGTCTGAATTTATCCCAGAGTTTTAACGGTTTAGCTGCCACTTTAGCGCCAGCTGCAGGTGGACTGTTTATCTTAAGTGGCACTGATTTATCTACCGAGGCTACGCAAAATATGACACCAGAAGCATTAAACGAGTTATTAAACTTGGAGGCAGCCGCGGTAAAAATCCCTTATCTCCTCATCGGTATCGTTGTTTTAGCTGTCGCTGTATTAATATATTTCAGTAAATTACCCGAGATAAAAGAAGAGGAAACACCCGTTAGTAAAGGTTCTGGAAAATCAATCTGGCGTCATTCCCATTTGACGCAAGGGGTTATCACACAATTCTTTTATGTGGGGGCTCAAGTTTGTGTTTCCAGCTTTTTCATCCGATATGCTGGTTCCGCGGCAGGCATGGCAGAAAAAACAGCCGCATTTTATTTGGCCATTGCCCTGTTTGGATTTATGATAGGTCGCTTCGTAGGCACTTTTCTTATGCAATATATCTCCCCTACCCGATTGTTAACCGTTTATGCTGTCGTTTGCATGGCACTTTTAGCTGCTGTCGTTGGCTTTGGTGGCATTTTTTCTATTTATGCCCTCGTCGGCGTAGAATTTTTCATGTCCATCATGTTCCCAACCATTTTCTCCTTAAGTGTGAAATCTTTAGGAGAAGATACAAAACTCGGCTCTTCCCTGGTTATCATGTCCATCGTTGGCGGCGCCTTATTCCCTTTAATCATGGGAAAAATGTCCGACCAGGCTGGTATTCAAATCGCTTATATCGTTCCATTAATATGTTTCCTTATGGTCGCCTGGTTTGGTTGGCGGGGACATATTGTTAAACAATCATAAAAGTCATTTTCTAAAATGAATCATAACTTAAGCAGGATGCACCTGCAAATTCACCCAAAAGATAATATTTGGGTAGCACTTAGGAATTTATCTAAAGGGCAAACCTTTCAGGAAGGCAATGAAAGTGTAACGCTCATCATGGATATTGAGGCAAAACATAAGTTTACCACAACCCCTATTCTCAAAAATGAGGACATTATTTTTTATGGCGTTCTGGTAGGTAAGGCTTTAAAAGACATTGAGAAAGGGGAAAAGATTACTACTGAAAATTGTATTCATGAATCAGAACCCTATTCGATGGAACGGAGAAGAAAATATCATTTTCAGCCTCCCGATATATCCAAATGGCAAAATAGAACCTTTGAGGGTTATGTGAGATCCGATGGTCAGGTCGGCACCCGAAATTACTGGTTGGTCATACCTCTGGTTTTTTGTGAAAACCGAAATATTCAGGTGATGAAAGAGGCATTTGATAAAGAACTGGGATTTGGTCAACCTGAAAAATACAGGCCTTTAGTACGGAATCTTTTGCATGCTTTTCAAACTGGGGCTGATATTGAACCTCTTGAAGTAGCTGCTCCCTGGCAAGAACATGGGCCTGCTTTTCCAAATCCACATTTCCCACAAGTGGATGGTGTTAAATTTTTAACCCACGAAATGGGCTGCGGAGGCACTAACCAGGATTGTCAGGCTTTAGCTGCCGTTTTTGCCGGATTTTGTATCAATCCTAATGTCGCCGGTATTACTATCCTTAGCCTGGGATGTCAAAAGACTAGTTTTGACGACGTTAAAGATGAAATACAACGTAGAACGAATACTTTTGACAAGCCTATCCTCTATTTTAATCAGCAAAGCTATGGTACGGAACAAGCGATGATGTCGGCCGCCATTAAAGAGACTTTTAAAGGGCTGATTGACATTAATAAGCTTAAAAGAACTTCAGTTTCCATTCAAAAGTTAAATGTTGGACTAAAATGTGGTGGATCTGATGGATTTTCAGGTATTTCCGCTAATCCTGCCCTCGGTGCTTTATCTGATATTTTAACCACCGTCGGCGCCACCACTTTGCTCGCAGAATTTCCAGAACTCTGTGGTGTTGAACAGGAATTGATAGATCGTTGTGAAGCTGTCGAAGATGCAGAAAAATTCATTTCTCTCATGTCAGGTTATGCGAAGCAAGCGGAAGCGATCGGTGCTGGCTTTGATATGAATCCGAGTAAAGGAAATATTCGCGACGGACTGATTACCGATGCCATCAAATCAGCCGGAGCTGCGAAGAAGGGCGGAAATGCCTATATCCGCGGGGTATTAGATTATACGGAACAACCTGAACACTCGGGGTTACATTTATTATGTACGCCGGGAAATGATGTATTAGCCACCACAGGTATGGCTGCTTCGGGTGCAAATGTCATTTTGTTTACCACTGGTTTAGGCACCCCTACGGGAAATGCGATTTCTCCCACTGTAAAGATTTCCACCCATACGGCATTAATGGACAGGATGCCAGATATCATCGATTTCAATTCAGGGAAAATTATTTGTCTCACGTTATTTTGTTAGACAAAGACAAAGAAGGGGGAAAATCAGTAGCGAATGACATTGTGGCCGCAGGAGGAAAAGCTACCTTTTTTGCCTGTGATGTAAGCAAACAAAAGGAAATAATGGATTTGTTTAATCAATTAGCCCCCTTTGATATATTGGTAAATAATGCAGGAATAGCTCATATTGGAAATGCCGTCAACACCACAGAAGAAGATTTCGACAGGGTGATATCTGTGAATATCAAAGGAGTTTATAATTGTTTGCATGCCGCTATTCCCATTTTTTTGAATCACGGGGGCGGCGTAATCCTCAATATGTGTTCTGTGGCAGCTAAAGTGGGCTTGCAAGATCGCTTCGCTTATTCCATGAGCAAAGGAGCCGTCGCGGCTATGACCCTTTCTGTTGCCAAAGACTATCTTCATCAAGGAATAAGATGTAATAGTATTTCGCCGGCTAGGGTTCATACCCCATTTGTCGATGGATTCATAGCTAAAAATTATCCGGGCAAGGAAGCAGAAATATTTGAAAAATTATCGAAAAGCCAACCCATTGGAAGAATGGGTAAGCCAGAGGAAATTGCCGCGTTGGCTGCCTTTATTTGTAGTGATGATGCTGCCTTTATTACTGGAACCGATTATCCTATTGATGGTGGTTTTCTAACACTAAACACTTAATACACTATAAAACAACACCTTATGAAATTATTTACATTTCGTGAAGATAATCATATCCACAATGGGGTATTGGAAGATGGGATTTATTACAATACTTCTGCTTTATTTCCCTCTTATGACGCCAGCTTTTTTGAAAATGATGGCTTAGCCTCATTAAAAAATGCATTAGACACTAAGAATTCATCCTTAACTGTCATCGGACAACCAGAAAAGCTAGTCTTTGGCGCTCCATTTTCAACGCCTTCAAAAATAATCTGCATTGGACTGAATTATGCCGATCATGCCCGGGAAACTGGGGCGGAAATTCCAAAGGAACCGATTATTTTCATGAAAAGTACCACTTCCTTCTCTGGCTGTAATGATCCTGTTATGATTCCAAAAGATTCTGTAAAAACAGATTGGGAAGTGGAATTGGCTGTGGTCATCAGTAAAAAAGCAAGATATGTTTCTGCTGAAGAATCTCTGCATCACGTAGCTGGTTATTGTGTGCATAATGATGTTTCCGAAAGAGAATTTCAGTTGGAAAGAGGTGGTACCTGGGACAAAGGCAAAGGTTGTGACACTTTCGCCCCGATGGGTCCCTTTTTAGTGACGCCCGATGAAGCTGGCGATGTACATAATTTACCCATCTGGCTTTCTTTAAATGGAGTGAAAGTTCAAAATAGTAACACCTCTAATCTGGTTTTTTCCATTCCTGAACTCATTGCCTATATCAGCCGCTTTATGACGCTGCTTCCTGGTGATGTCATTTCAACGGGAACGCCTCCAGGCGTGGGTCTCGGCTTTAAACCTCCTATCTATCTGAAACCCGGCGATGTCATGGAACTGAGCATTGAAGGATTAGGTTCAATGAGGCAGGTTGCTATTGATTTTTCCCTGGATTATGAAATGCCAAAAATGTAATCTACCATGGATTTAGGACTAAAAGGTAAGCATATATTGGTTTCGGGTGGGGCAAAAGGTATTGGCGCAGGTATTGTTCAAATTTTATCTGAAGAAGGTGCCATTCCAATTATTATCGGGCGAAATGAAGAAGATAATTTAAAAATGTTGGAAAGTATTGGAAATAAGGGCTTTGCCATTACTGCCGATTTAATCCATCCAGAAGCGTGTGCCGAGGCTGTTCAACAGGCCGTAAAATTAGCTGGAAGTATAGACGGATTGGTAAATAATGCTGGTGTAAATGATGGGATAGGTCTTGAAAAGGGCAATTATACTGACTTTATGGCTTCTCTTCACCGGAACTTAGTACACTATTATTTATTGGCTCAACATGCCCTTCCTTATTTAAAGAAATCGAAAGGAGCCATAGTTAATATTACCTCTAAAACAGCAGAAACAGGACAGGGAAATACTTCCGCCTATGCCGCTGCGAATGGGGGCAGAAATGCCCTGACCCGGGAATGGGCCGTTGAATTATTACCTTATCAGATTCGGGTAAATGCTGTGGTCGTAGCTGAAAGCTGGACGCCATTATATGAAAAATGGCTGAATACTCTGCCGGAGCCTGAGAAAATGCTTAAAAAAATCAATCAGAGAATTCCGTTAGAAAACAGGATGACCACTTGTGAGGAAATCGGACAGATGGTAGCCTTTCTTTTATCGGAAAAATCAAGCCATACCACAGGTCAGTTAATTCATGTCGATGGTGGATATGTGCATTTGGATAGAGCCATAGATTGATATTGTTTTAGTCTTTACATTAATTCTTACATCATGAAATTAATCACGGTAAAAGCAACGATAAATGCTCCCCTTTCACAAGTTTGGGAAAAGTGGACAAATGCACATCACGTAACCAAATGGAATTTTGCCAGTCCTGATTGGCATTGTCCCTCGGCAGAAAATAATCTTGTAGAGGGAGGAGAATTTCATCATCTAATGGCAGCAAAAGATGGTTCTTTTCAATTTGATTTTTGGGGTACTTATCAGAAAATTGAAACTCAAAAATCAATAGAAATACTTTTAGGCGATGGTCGGAAAATGTTTGTTTCCTTCGAAAAATCAGGGGATCAAACCATTCTCGAGGAGAGATTTGAACCCGAGAATGAAAATTCCGAAGAATTACAGCAGGCGGGCTGGCAGGCTATTTTAGATAACTTTAAGGAATATGTAGCGTCCTCTTTAACACCCTCCTAACTAAAATGGAATATTTATACCCTGTTTTGTGGATTTTTGGCTCCGTTTTAGCCCTTATTATACTAACATCGAAATATAAAGTTCACGCCTTTATCGTCCTATTTTTGGTGTCCCTCCTTTTAGCCCTGGCAACTATGCCATTGGCAGATGTTTTACCATTGATGAAAGAAGGATTTGGAAAAACGATAGGAAATATTGGTTTTCTAATTATTTCAGGATCATTCATTGCTATCATACTGGAAAAAACCGGAGCAGCATCGATCATGGCAAAATGGTTTTTATCTAAATTAGGCCATAAAAACGCCCCCTTATCTTTAGGCATGACGGGATTTTTAAGTGGCTTACTCTTGTTTTGCGACACAGGATTTATACTCCTCAGTTCTTTAACGAAAGGGATTTCGGCAAAATCAAACTATTCCGTGCCTTTTCTGAATGGGATATTAGCAATTTCCCTATTTTCTGTTCATTGCCTGACCCCCACCCATCCGGGTATGTTAGGAGCTATAGGTATTATACCGGTTGATTTTGGGCAGGTCTTATTTTTCGGCTCTTTACTGGCACTACCTGGCTTATTCCTGAGTTATCAATGGTTAAAATATGCCGACAGGAAGTGGAGCGAAGAACTAACAGTTAAAGTACCCCTGCAAATTAATGCCCCTCTTCCTGAAGAAGAAAACTTACCAGTTTTCAAGGCATTTTTGCCTATACTCCTTCCTTTATTACTGCTATTTATTGCTTCATTCATAACCATTGTAAAAATAAATTTTCTACCAGAAGGTCTTACCTCTATTTTCTTATTTATAGGTCAAGCTCCGGTTTCGTTAAGCATAGGCGCTTTGATTTCCGTTTATTTGTTAAAAAACAGAGCTATTCCGGAGATAAATACCATCATGGAGAGAGCCATTGAAAAAGCGGGAAGTATCTTAGTCATAACCGCCAGTGGAGGCGTATTCGGATTGGTTATCAAGGAATTGATGCAAGATTTACCCTTAAATCAATGGCTTGGAGGTATGGGATTAGGCCTTTTCATTCCCTTTTTGATAGCCTCATTCCTTAAGATAGCCCAGGGTTCATCTACCATCGCCGTTTTAACCACCGCCGCCTTGATTAGCCCCATGTTGGAAACCATAGGATTGGATTCATCATCCGGACAATTAATGGTTATACTAGCTATGGGCGCAGGATCTATGGTATTTTCCCATGCCAACGATTCTTATTTTTGGGTAATTACCCAGTTCTCAGGCATATCATCTAACACCACCCTTCGATATTTTTCAACAGCCTCATTCATTATGGGGATTACCAGTATGACAACTATTTTTCTTATTAATTTTTTATTTTTTTAAAAATCCGGAACGAAATTGACTTGATAGGCTATATATAATTGATATTAATTTTAATCACTCAATTTATTAGTTATGAAAGCCATTTCTTTTTTAAAAGTACTTCCCATTATCGGATTATTTTCTGGAACCTTATTAGCACAAGAATTTCCAAAACCTGAAGAAAAGCCAGATTTTCAATTTATTTCCACTGACGGCCTATCTGAATTAAAGGGTCATACTTCAAGACCCATTCCAAATCAGTACATTGTCATTTTAAATCCAACCGTAGCAAAGACAGCCCTCCAAGTGTATGAATCTCAATCTTTTTCAACGAGAGATGAGCAGGTAAAAACAGGGATTGAAGTGGAGCGCACTGCCCAAAATAATATTCTGGCTATTGCGCAGAAACTAGGTATTTCCCAATCAAGCTTGCTGGGAATCTATAGCGGTGTGAATGTAGGATTTTTTGCTACTATACCAGATGATGTCGCTAAAAGGCTGATAGCTAATATCAAGCAATTTCCTGAAGTCAGTTCTATTACACAAGATCAGACGGTAGCGAGAGCAGGTGAATTAACAAAAAGTAAGGTTCCTCATCTAATAAGCATGGCGCAATCTGTTCCATGGGGTGTTGCATTCACTGGTTGGACCAACATGCCAAATCAAATTTACTGGGCATGGATATTAGACACAGGTATTGATTTACAACATCAGGATTTGAATGTATTAGGAAGTGCACCCTTTGCAAAATCCTTTATTGCCGGCCAAACAGTACAGGATGGACACGGACACGGTACCCATGTTGCTGGAACGGTAGCTGCAAAGAACAATACTTTTGGTGTAGTAGGTGTAGCTGCGGGTGCGCGTGTAGTACCAGTAAAAGTGTTAAGTAATTCAGGATCAGGATCATGGGGTGGCGTATTAGCAGGAGTTAATCATGTGGCAACTTACGGAATACCTGGAGATGTGGTCAATATGAGTTTGGGTGGCACTGGAACTTATGCAGCACTAGAAACTGCTATTGCCACCTTAGCAGGCTCAAGAAAAATATTCTTCAGTATCGCTGCCGGAAATAGCAATTTGCCAGCTACCGGTTTTACACCTGCCAGAACAAATGGAGTGAACGTCTATACCATATCTGCCATGGATAACAGGTGTAATATTGCCGGATTCTCAAATTACGGTAATCCACCGGTTGACTTTGCAGCACCTGGCGTAGGAATCTTATCCACCTATAAAGGAAATGCTTATGCGACCATGAGCGGAACCTCAATGGCGGCTCCACATGTAGCTGGAATCCTTTTATTAAACTCTGGACTGGTAAGAAATGGAGGATGTTGTGCCGGCAGACTTTGCACAGATAAGGATGCAATCAAAGATCTGGTAGCAAAAAGATAATTCATTCCCTGAAATCATAAATCCCATGAAATAAAGAGGTTTTCCAAAAGGGAAGCCTCTTTTCTTTTTGGAAAAAGGAAAGCATAAAGAAAAATAAATCTTCGCATGTACCCCAAAATTTGGGTAGATTGCCGAAAGGTTTGTTTCGGCAAATTACTAGTTATCTGTAATAACACCAAAACGAATATTATGAAACAATTTTTGACAATTATCTCTCTATTTTTTATCTCATTAAATCTTTATTCTCAAACCCAAATTCAGTTAATTTCAGATTTTAACGAACCTAAAACAAAAGACGAATTTGAAAATGATTTGTTTTCTGGAATAAATAAACTAAAATTTTATTTTGAAGACAGTGATTTAGTTCTGAACAAAGATTATAAAATCATTATCAAAGAATATAAAAACGGAAAATTGCATTCTGAAATAATTGCAGTAAATACAAAAGAAGAAGGACTTCCGAAAATAGATAAAGATTTTAAATTTACTTTAATCGCTCAGCAAATACTTGACAATGAAAAGATTGGATTCTTTTTCAAGAATTTTATGAATAAAAAAATATTTAAAGTCAATCAAATTTTCCCGGACGGAACATTTGATTTAAGGGATTTATCTGGAAATACTAATAAAATTGATTTTGAACTTGGGAAAGAAATTCAAATTGCTTTAATAACACCTCCAAATGAAAATCCAAATGCTGGAAATTTAGGATATTGTGAAGTTTCAAAGGGCAATATTGATGTTAATTCTTGGTATATAAAATATAAAATTCCACAATTTTTTCTTATCTACCTCCAAGTTGAATAAATTGCTACACCAGATAATAGCGGTTTAAGAGCTAACAATTTTTGAAATAGGTTGACAAAAAATTAAATCTAAATGAAAAAACAAGTTAAAAACTATTTATTAGGGATAATTACATTTTCAATCTGGACACTTTCTGTAAATGCTCAAAAGACCATTTTACCAGTTAATTCCTATGGTGTATGGGATAGATCGAATGCCTATGACATTTCAGTTAATAGTGATTACAACTATTTAAAAGGCAAAAGTGCCGATGTAAACTGGGAAGATGTGCAACCAAATAACTCAAATCAATACAATTGGTCTGAAATTCAAACTGTATTACAAGCAGCTTACAATAACAATCAAATGGTCAACATAAGCGTAGGAGTTGGTCCCGATGCCCCAGTCTGGATTTACGCTAATGGTGTCCCTAGTGTGCTTACAAATGATACAGAACATCCAAATTGGAAACAATATCCTTATTATTTGGATGATGATTTTAAAAGGTATTATTTCAATATGATAGAAAGTTTCGGTAATTTCTTACGATCACTACCAGCAAATTTATTTAATCATATTGCATATATTCAGGTAAAAACTGGATGCACAGGCGATGAAGTTGCCTATAAGGGAAAGCCTCTTAATTCCTCTTATACTATTACTGAAAATCAATGGAGTACATTCCGATTAGAAGTATTTGAAAAATTTAGACTAACATTTAACACGGGTAATAGTAAGACCCAAATTGGTCTTCTATTTAATAATATTGACCCAATAGACCAACCTTCAGAATGGCAATGGGTATCAAGCAATGTTACCTACGGATTTGGAACAAAAGGTGGAGCTTATGCAAGGGGACATCATCTCTCTGACGAGTTGGATTTCAAAAACACCTGGACTCCATATCTCGTTAATCCTCAAGGATTACATTTATTTTCTGCCGCTGAAATGGATCAAACATGGACTAAACCATTGTACCAAATTAATATTCCATTAGGCTTTTATTGGGGTGTATTAAGTGGGCTTAATACGGGCCTTTCGGTTTGGCTTGTTACCCAAAGTGCATTGCAAGAAGCTAAATCAAAACCAGAATTACACGACATTTTTAAGATGTTTAATAAATATTCCAAACAAGTATATCCTAATTCAGCAGATGCAGCATATTCCATTTTTCATGAAGGATTAAATTCTCAAAACACTGTTAAATTTCCAGAAAATATTTTCGGTCAAGCCATTAAGCAAAATCAGTCTCGATATATTGCCATTTGCAATGCTTATGCAAGCCGTGGTGCACAAATGGATGATGTGAATTCAGCTACTCAAGGACAAGTTTATCAACGAGATCAGCAAAAAGGGTATAATGATGCCGGTTGGAATATTCAAGAAGGGAATTACGAAAGATGGATAACTCAAATAAATCCAGATTTAACATCAATTGGTCTTTTCAGAGTAAGAGGCGTTATTAATACAAGCTCATCAAAGTACGACCGTTTTGCACGTTCTTTTGAAAAAAGTAGTGGGAAAAACACCATGTATTTTAAATTCCATCCAGATGTTTTTACCCTTTCTGATCCAGACAGTTTAACATTTAAAATTACGTGGCTCGATAAAAATAAAAATTCGATCTGGGCACTAAAATATTATAATTCATCTGGTTTGCAGACTGCATTAAATATCACTGGTATTGGTGACAATCAGTGGAAAACAACTAATGTTACAGTACACAATCCAATAATTAAGCAAAATGGTGTTTTAGGTTCTGATTTTATGTTGGTAAATACAGATAACATTGATGATATCTTTCATGGTATTGAAGTAGATATTACACGAATGGGTACCATATCTTCTATTGAAAATAATGCTGAAAACGTTGAAACAGTAATTTTCCCAAACCCAACATCGTCAGTACTTTATTGGAATAAAAATATTATCTCAGATGAAATTATAATTTATAATTCAAAAGGGCAAGTAGTTTCAACCGTCAATACATCTGAAAATAATTCACTTAGCTTACTAAATTTAGAAAAAGGGATTTATTTTATTATATTTTTCAAAGACAAAAAAAGAGTATTAACCAAAAAAGTAATCAAAGAATAACCGTTGCCATACATTAAAATAAATCCAGCAGGTAACAGCCAGCGTTTCGTGGTGGCTTGAGGTCAAGCCATGAAACTCCGGTTGAACGGAACCGGTTAGGAGTGGCATAAAATTATTATGGATTTTCCGTATTGGGTTTTATTACTTAATAGGCATCGCGTTCATGGGCGTTGCGTATTTTGAGTTGAGTAATCTAAAACCAAGAATGACTTGCCGAAATATTGGTACGAAAAAAAGTTACATTTAGAGCGTCGAACTTGATTTAGGGAAACAACTCAATATTTCAAATGAAGGACCTAGATCGATAAAGTTCTCAATGATAATCAATATTACCATTTTACGTTTAAAATACGCCTTATGACCGCACAAGAACTCATACAACTCCTACAAGCCCTTCCTCCACATACCAAAATTGTTGTACGGGGCTATGAAGATGGCTACAACGATATTTTACGATTGAACGAGGTAAATATAAAACCCAAAGCCGATGCCGAATGGTATGATGGGGAATATATAGATACTAATGATGCAGAGGCAATACTTGCAATTGACCTATTTGGCGTAAACCAACTAGCTAAAGATTGATTTGATATAATTTTGTTAGCCTGAAATTGGGAAAAAATTAATTTGGTAGGGTCGAATTACATTCGCTGTATCATTCAGTTTCTAAGGCAACGAACAGATGCACCAAAATTCTTTACGTTGAAATTAAAAAATCTGTTGGATATGCCGCTATAGTAGTAGAGATAAAAATACCAGGCTGCGTTACTACCTTCTTCCGATGCACTCCAAAAGAAAGCGTTGTATTTATTAAGGTTAAACTTACCATCAAGGTCGCGATTCCCACCGGGAAGCGCAGAAAATCCACTTTCATCCGAGGCTCCTTCATTGGGTATGTACCAAAAAGTTGTACCTGTAGATTTCATCTTTCCACCAGCCACTGTTGGTCCGCCAAGAAAATCGGTTATAACTAACCATTCATCGTCTGTCGGGATATGCCAACCATCTGGACAAATTCCTCTTTTATCCGACGTTGCAAATCCATTATACAAATAGCCGTAAGTAGTCAGATTTTCATTCTTATGTCCATAAACAGTTCTTGAACCCATATTTCTGCCACTCCACGATTGGCCTGAGGCATTTCCATTGGGTCCACCCGTTGTATCTAAAGGTATATTTGTACCATCTTTATATTTTGTCACTTTTAGATTTTCTTTCATCCAGCATTGAGTACCTATCAGGACCGTATTATAGGTATTCCCGTCCGTGTCCTTTACGGAAGGTGTTCCTGGGCATGGAACATTCACAACCAGAGGATTATTTGTAGTAAAGGTAACCTCATTCCCATAACTTGTGCCCAACCCATTTGAAGCATAAGCCCTGACATAGTAAACCGTATTTGGCACCAGATTTGTCATATTTGATGTAAAAAATCCAATACCAGAACCATCTATCGTTTTAGTGGAAAGAGAAACGGAAGGATTTGGGTAAATTGACCAGACCACGCCCCTTGATGTTACCGGTGATCCTCCATCTGAACTGATGTTGCCCCCTGATAATGCAGTATTGGATTTAATTTCCGTTATGCTAATTGTCGATAAAACCGGAGGATTAGAACTCCACATTAATTTCCCATCTTTATCTATGGTCAACACCTGACCCGGCAAGCCTGTATTTTTAGTAGAAATATTCCGGGCCATTCCTGCTATATTTGAATAATTCGATGCTAATGAATACGGTACACTCACAAACTGTGTAATACCAGTAATCATGAAATTATTCCCACCCGTCGGATCTGTTTCCGTTTTTAAGAAATAAGGTCCTGCCTCCCAGGAAATACCTGACATATTTCCAGTTATAATTGATCCACCACCTATCATTAGGCTGACCAACCCATTCTCATTTGTTTGTATCTTATGGAATTCAGTATAAACACTTATACCTGTAACGGAACCCTGAAGAATGCTAAGCTTGATATTAACTGCTTTATCTGAAACCAGATGACCAGCAGCGTCCCATATTACTGCCTGATAACTCATCAATTGGGGAGCCTGGGCCATTGTAAAATTGCATATTGTAACATAGAATATACCTAAAAATATAATTCTTTTCATTTCATTGCATCTTAACCAAATTAAAAACCCGATGTTCTATTTTTGATTTCAATAATAATAGATAATTCCCAGAAGGTAGATTTTTCAAAGATATCTCTGCCTTTTCTGACACTATCATTCCATTTTTAATTTCTCTTCCAACATTATCTATGAGGGAATATTTCACCGATCTATTTTCCTTATTAGAAAAAAGCAAGGTAACATCTTCAGAGGTAGGATTTGGATAAAGTTGTATATCCTTTAAGTGACCCAATTCCTTAATAGCTGTTATTTTTTTAGAATAAACTTGTTGAACCCTTTCATTTATATAGAAAGTTGATCCTTTTTTGGAAATATTCGACACTTGACCTACGGAGAAACTAAGGGAACCTCCATTTGTTTTTATGTGTCCTCCTGTTGTAGAAAGCGTGTTTTGACCGCTTAAAGAAAATGCAAAACACAAAGACATCATGATTAGAACAGAGATGTTGTTGAAGATATTGAACAACATATTTCTAAAGATGTGGTAACATATCTGAAAATAGGGCATTATCTGTATAGAGAAAATATATAGTAATCCTTAATAAAAGGAAAAAGAATTCACTTTATCATTTTCCTTTACACAATTTTAAATTTCTTTCCAATTCTCTAATTTTCAATTCCTTATCCACCAAGGAATCCTTTAAGGACTCATTATCTAATAGTAATTTCCTATAAGTATCTTTGTCAACCGTCTCCGAAGGGAGAACTACAGCCTCTTTTTCAAGCGTATCTACTTTGGTTGGCGGAATAAGTGACGATTGTCCTTTGACTAATTTTTTTAATTCCTCAATGCCATCTTTACCATTATAATAGGAGGCAATCACGTAGGCCAAAGGAACTAAAATGACCATTATAAGTATAAATCGAGTAAAACCTGTAACTTTGAAGCGCATAATCTATATTTTTATGCAAATATAGTAAGTTACAAGAAAGAAAAAGGCCAGGAGATAAATGAATTTACTTCATTTAAATCCTGGCAAAAAGCAGCGTTAATTTATCGTTACAGGAAAAGTTACCTCTACATCTGTTTCTCCGGTGGAACATGGTGTGGAGGCTTTTTTGTCAGGCGTATGCTTCAGACTTACCTTGATACTTCCATTTCCAGCTGTGGTAGTTTTAATGGTACCCGCAAGGCCCAATGGATTTTTCTTTTTATCCTGATCGGTAATCTGAACGGTTGGCGCACTACCCGAAACGGCATAACAAACCAAATGATCATTACTTTCCTCCAGGATTTCCGCTGTAATATTTTCAACAGGAGACTTGGATTCATCCAAAAAGGACGTGGAAATAGTATAACTTGTGTTTGCAGCCAAAACAATAGATTCAATTACTGGAGCTAATCCTCCCGCACCATCCTTATCGGTCCATTTGAATGATTTGGCAGCACCTGATGCCGGTGTAAAAGTTATACTTACTGTGGTAATCAATTCCGATTCATTATCAGGATCTCCTGTGGTATCTTTCTCACAAGAAAAGGAAATGAAAGCTAAAAAAGCAAAGAAAAAAGGGGTAGAAAAAAGCTGATTTTTCATTTTAAATATATATTGACAAGGTTAACAATCGTCTCTTTTAAGAATGCCCAAAGGGTATTCTTAATCTTACTACCAGATTTCGCCCGGGTTCCTGGATAAAATATCGAAATCGGTTCAGGTATTCCCTATATCGTGTATTTGTAGCATTATTTAAAGCAATGCCCAATTCAATGTCAGGGAAAAATTTATTCTTAATATGTGTAAGAAATTCAATATCAAGCCTCAAGTAACCATCAGGAGGTAAGGCATAATCAAAATCAGCCGGTACTCTACCCTGTTTTGCTACATGGGTCAGTTGGGTTCTTATAAAAGAATGCGTGGCATTTTCCTTTGCATTTAGGTAATAGGTAGTAAAAAATTGCACCTTATTTGTAGGCATATAGATTAAATAATCATTGCCAGTTACATTTCTTCCTTTTACCATTGCGGCTTGAAAGGTGAAATCCCAATGTTTATTCAAACTATAAGTCATATTACCATCAAGGCCCGCGATACTGACATTGGTTTGATTATAATTAAATGCAGGAAAAGCACCTCTTATGGTTAAAACCGCTTCTTTCTGAGGGGAAAGGAAAATATATTTGTTTATCCAATTAAAATAGGCGGTAGATTGAATCTTGAATTTACCTTCCTTCCATTCAAAATGAATACTATTATTAAAAGCACGTTCCGGGACCAGATAGGGATTTCCTTTTTCGTAACTAGCTGACCCATGGTGCACTCCCTCACTGAAAAGTTCACTAACATGGGGTGTTCTCCAGGAAGATCCTGTTTGAAATACAAGGAAACCAGCATTTGAAAAATGAAAAACTGAGCTTAAGGTTCCAGAAAAACCTTGAAATTGATTTTCCCTGAAATCTTGTAGTTTAGGATTTAAATCATCAATCCTCAGCCTATTCATATCGTAGCGAATACCCCCTTCAAATTCCCAGAGAGAGGTCGGTTTTTTATATTTGAGGGTATAATAAACACCACCTGTCCACTGGCTATAATCCGGTATTAAACTTCCTCTATCTGTTGTATTTACCTGTTGCATCAGAGCAAGGCCAACATGACCGTGAAAATTTGTATTCCAATTATGCTCCAGATCTACCTCCCCCCGATAGGTGGTAATTTCAAATAAGATATTGGGATTTTCGAGTGAACTGGGCAGAGTGCCAAAATTTCTATGCGCGTCAAATTCCTTTCGCCTGTTAAACTGCCTACTCAGATTTATTTCCAGATGACCATCATTTTCAAGATCGATAATATTTTTCCATTGAAAGAACTCATGTAATATTTGTTGTTGTGGACGACCTATTTCCCGGGAAAATGCGCCATCAGACAAAGGTCTTCCCCTTTCAATGGCATTAGTTAAATCGGTTAAATTTCCTATGTGAGCCTCCTTCAAAATACCTAGTATGGAAAAATAACGGGAGTAGAAAAAAGTAGAATTCAGGTTATTTTTCTCGGTACCGAGCATCCACGAAAAATTTTCTTCTCTCACCCCAGTATTATTCATAAAATAATCGGGCGTATGCAAATTCCCTCCATTTTTAAGCGTTCCCTGGATCCTACCTGACACAGGTAAATTTCCAAAGGAATGATTACCATTTAATTGGCCACTTAAAATGCCTAATTTGCCGTTGGACATCCCTTGCAAATGCACCTCACCATCTAATCCTTTTTCCCGTCTCAAGGCAGGCGGTTCAACCAAAATGATGCCACCTAAAGCATCTCCACCGTACCTGATGCTACCCGCCCCTTTAATCACCTGAATTTTAGTGGAAAGGAATGGGTCAATTTCAGGTGCATGTTCACTACCCCATTGTTGCCCCTCCTGTCTAACACCATTTTGTAAAATTAAAACTCGATTACTGTGTAAACCCTGAATAATGGGTTTAGAAATACTCGCACCGGTATTTAAGGTCTGAACACCAGGCAATTGCTTTAAACTTTCCGCAAGTCCAAAGCCCATGGTACTGCGCAATGATTCCAAATCCAACACCTCTTTTATGGTATTTTTTCCCAGTTTATCTCCATCACCCAGCACGGTTATTTTGTCTAGCATGATGCCTGATTCCCTAAGAACTATCTGAATACTCGTATCTTTTGTTAATAAAAAAGTAACCTCATACGCTTCCCATCCGATGCGGGAAAACTGAAAAGAATAGGAATCCTTACATAAATTTTTGAACAATAAAATGCCTTCCTCATTGGTTGACCCTCCTAAACTTTGCCCTAAAACACCTACATTTACATAAGCTAATGATTTACCCTGAGGATCAACCACAGCCATTTGAAGCTTTAATGAACAAGAAGAATGTAGCTCCTGTCCCAACAAATAATTGGAAAAGAGCAACATGATGCCTAAAAAACACCCATATTTACATCCAATAATCTTGGAAAAACTCATATTGCCGTATTTCTTAGAATAATTAAAAAAAATGGATTAAATTCCGTTCACTTTACAAATATAAACATTTTTGCAACATAGTTTCATATATACAAAGAAAATGAGGACTGATTTTGAATTGGAAAATGACGTTGTCACCTTGTTAAAACATCATGATTTGAGGCTAACCCAAGTCAGAAAGGAAGTTTTATCTGTATTTTTAAAGAAAGAGCAAGCCCTTTCCCAAAGCGATATTGAGGAAAATGTAGGCCAGATTGATAGAATCACCTTATACAGGACGCTCCGTAGTTTTGAAGACAATGGATTGATTCACAGAGCCATTGATGGTACCGACAAGCTAAGATTTGCCTTGTGTGTAGATTTATGTGACAAAGAAAATCACAAACATAACCATGCTCATTTTCATTGTGAAAAATGTACAAAAACCATTTGTTTGAATGGCGTAGAATTTCCCAAAATAATTCATCCAGCCGGATTTAAAGTCAAAGAAACTTATTACGTCATGCAGGGCGTTTGCTCAAAATGCCAGTAACCATAAACGTTGAAGTTGTGTATGTTGAAAATGAGTTAGAGGGGAAATTGACAGCATTTAAAAATATAAAATAAAACTTTAAAATTGTTAAAAATAAAATAATTATTTATTTAACAACTTTATAGTTGTTTTTAAAACAAACAGTTCTACCTTTGTATTTCTAATCCAATAAATGATTTCAAAAACGGAAGTAGCCTCTTTTTTAAAAGACTTCAGTGAAAAAATGAGGTTTTGGGATGTACTCTTTCGGGACGAAAGGGGGAAAAATGCCCAGGCATTGTTGGATTTAGAATTTCGCCCAATAGATCGAAATATTGTGCTGCAAGCACTGGAAATTAAAGATTACAGTGAAGGACCCGTCGAAGAAAAAATATATGGAGGTGCTGATATGTGGGTGTTTGGCAAAACAATAAAGAAAAGGGAAGTATATATCAAAATCACGATGGGACCAATTGGTAGCAGTGTTATCTGCATCTCTTTTCATTTGGCACAACACAAAATGAATTATCCTTTTAAATAATTGAATATGAAAAGTCCAATCACAGGTCTGGAAATGAAATTGACCAAGGAACAAAGGTCAATGATTTTCAGAAAGGAAACATTTGACATTGTTTTTCATTATTACCAATGCGAGGATAGCAGAGAACAATTTACCTCAGCAGCATTAGATGAATTAAATATGAATCAGGTATATAATCAATACCGGGATAAATTCAATATTCCTTTCCCTGACGAAATTAATTATATTCGTGGTAAGTATGGTTTGTCAGCATCCAAGATGTCGGAAATTTTAGGATTTGGAGTAAACAGTTATCGCCAATATGAAGCAGGCGAAATTCCTAGTGTAGCTAATGCCAAGCTAATACAAATGGTGGATGACCCGCAAAATTTTATGGAAATGACAGCATTGTGTGGCACATTGGATGAAAAAGCCAGAGGTAAATACATTCAGAAAGCAATATTTCTTGCAGAAGAAAAGAAAAGGAATATTTTCAATATATATTTCAAAGAATATTTACTTGGCAATCATTTGGCAGATATATATTCGGGGTATAGAAATCCAAACTTTGAAAAAATCACCGAAATGGTCGTTTATTTTTCAGATAAATTATCACCTTTCAAGACAAAGATGAATAAACTGTTGTTTTATGCCGATTTTTTAATGTTTAAGCAAAGTTGTTTTTCTATTAGCGGAATGCGTTACAAAGCTATTGAAATGGGCCCCGTACCTATTAATTTTCAAAGTATCTTTGAGTATTTAGCCAACAAAGATGAAATTGATATTTTCACCACAGAATTTCCTCAAGGTTACATTGGCGAACAATTCAAGGCAAAAAAAAATAGGCCTTTTAGGGCAGAATTGTTTTCAGAAAATGAATTAAACGTTTTAGAAAAGGTAGCCACCGTATTCAAACCAACAAGTACAAATGAAATGATTGAATTAAGTCATTTGGAAGAAGCCTGGAAGAAAAATGAAAAGAACAAGAGTGTCATCAGTTATGAATATGCATTTGATTTAAATCAAATGTAAGATGAGTAAATACTAACCCAGGAAAGGTTAATAAACAAAATTCCCAAAAACACCCTTGTTCCTCAATCTTTGATGGACATTATGTGTAATTCGATGAAATTAGGTTCTTCGTCCATTTTGGTGAAATCCTACTTCGTTTCCAGAAAAATTTGGAAACGAAATAGAAAAAGCGTGGAATTGACCAGAAAGTGTGCTTAAAATAAGTCAACATCCACGAAGAACCTATCGCTACCAGATTATCTACCCAACTATTTATACTTAATAAAAGCTATATCATTTTTTAATATTTGCAGGCGATACCCATTCGTCCCATTCGCTGCCATATTCTGAATAGTGTATATAATGCATGCACGAAAACTTCTTTAAAATCACTGCGGGATACCATGCTTTGTAACTTGAGCTATACACTTTTACCGATGTTCCAACAGGAAAATCGCTGGAACATCTAAAGGGTTTCACTCTCGAAGGCTCCACAATATCAACTTCGTTGTTGGTATAACTGTAAAATCTCACTTTTACTTTTTTATTG
>JAJTER010000096.1 GCA_021299835.1 Saprospiraceae bacterium
TACAGGTGTCACCGCCGCCGCTATGGCTTATTATATAAGTAAAGGTTGGCAAGTTGATTTGTTTGAAATAAGTATTAAAGCTAAGGGAGGATTACTACATATTAGTTTCAGACCCAATCATGATAACGAATTACCCACTTTCTCAGATGTTTGGTTAACTGGTCCCGCCGTACAGGTGTTTAAAGGCGAAATAATTATTTAAATAATTTCAAATATTTTGAAATTATAATTAAATGGGAACTGACTATTTTGTCTTGATGAGTTTTTTGTGGTTTTAAATTGTATCAGTTTCTCCTGTATCTGTAGCGCTCTTTATTTTTGACAAACCACCATCTTTTTCCATTTTATCCATTTTTTCGGAAAATTTTTCCTTTTTAAATTCACCAAAACCTTCTTTTGCAGAGGTGGGCTCATCTGAGATAGATTTAAGAATGCCGTAGTTCTGGAAAAGTACGATGTTCATGCCGCTTCCTTTAGTTGAAGGAAAAACGATCCCATCTCTTTTGTCCTCCCTCACCTTTTTTTCTATGGCTAATGGTTGGGTCTTTACCATTTCAGCTAATTTTCCACTTGTGCAATCTACAAGATCTCCACCGCTAACATCATATTCCATGGTATGTACTGCAGATAACCATTGAGGGGATTCTCCTGGTTTTAATTCATAATCATCTTTAAATTGGTCTAGTTCATGTGCTTTTAATTCTGCATAACATGTTTGAAGATCGCTAGCAACATAAAATCCTCCACCAAATCTTGAAGCGGGATTATGAAACCTCGGATCAATTCTTTGAAGAATACTATTAGCGGCAAATTTATTGGTGGTTGTATGAAATGCCTTGGATATACCCTTATGTTTTGGCAACGGAATTTTAGTTGCTTTAACGTCCTCAATACCATCGGATGATTTGAAATCTAAGTCTTTATCTAATTCATCAAGGGAACCTATTGCGTCTCTGCCTGGGGTTTCGATGGCTAATTGGTCCTCAAATTCATCACTTAAGTTATCACCAGCTTTTTGAACTACCCCTTTTCTTTGAACAGAATGTTCTGTATTGTAATCTGAAAGAGAAAAAGGCTTCATTTGTAAAGCCCTCGCGCCCATTATATCTGCTTCCTTCTCTAAACCCTGGTCGTCATTAATGGGCACTTTTGCCTTCATCATCATTGTTGGCTGAACTCTCCCTTGTTTCTGCTGCACTACATGCCATGCCTCATGTGGCAAATGTTTTTCCTGGCCTGAAGCTAGGTGAATATCCGTTCCCTGTGCATAAGCATGCGCATTTAATTGAGCTGGTTTATCAGAATTATAATGAACTTTTACATCATCCATAGATAAACCAGAGAGACTTTCAACGCCGTTCTTTAGATTATCAGGTAATCCGGAATTATTTTTTTTAAGCTGAATGTTTTTCTTTTGATCAAAATCTTCTGCCATTCTTTGAATAGCAAGCAATTTAGGATTTGGCTGAAAAGCTAGTCCCTTGTATTTTAATTGTATGCTTTTATACATCGATGAATCCATACCTTCATGAAAAGTATTCGCTTGTTTATTCAAACGCTGGAAAGCCTGAGGTTCCTTTGCTTTTGTCTGTTTAACAAGAGAGTTCTGCATGGATAACATAGATTCCTTTAATAATTGAGTTATTTATTCTTTAGTAAATGTAATATATTGATTTTAATACATAGCATTTTAACGGCAAAATTTAATAATAAAATTCAACGATATTATGTTTTTTAAAAATTCAGCTAAGTTCGTTTCATGAATTATTCTAATTTTACCGCAAAATTAATATAATGGAAATTAATCTTATATCCGATACTGTTACCAAGCCTACACCGGGAATGTTGGAAATGATGTGGAATGCCAAAGTTGGAGATGATGTTTTTAGAGGTGATCCTACCGTTAATTTTTTAGAAGAAAAAGCAGCAGCTATGTTTGGCATGGATGCAGCCCTGTTTTGCCCATCTGGTACCATGACCAATCAAATAGCTATCAAATTACATACCAGACCTCTTGATGAAATGATCTGCGATGCAACTTCCCATGTATTTCAATATGAAGTAGCTGGCTATGCTTTTCACTCGGGAATTGGCGTAAATCTAATAGAAGGAAATTATGGTAAAATTACAGCCAATCAGGTTCAAGAGGCTATCAAAAGTCCTGCGGATTGGTTACCAAAATCAACGTTAGTAGTTTTAGAAAATACAACCAATAAAGGGGGGGGGAATTACTACACTTTAGATGAGATCATTCCCGTAAAAAATGTTTGCAATAATTCGGGGCTTAAATTACATCTCGATGGTGCCAGATTGTTTCATGCCTTAGTTGAAACAGGGGATTCAACAAAAAATTATGGAGATGTTTTTGATAGTATCTCTATCTGTTTGTCAAAAGGCTTGGGTGCTCCTGTAGGTTCCTTACTCATAGGGAATAAACAGTTTGTAAATGAGGCAAGAAGAATTAGAAAAGTGATGGGTGGTGGAATGCGACAGGCAGGATTTCTGGCCGCAGCAGGTGTTTATGCTTTGGATAATCACGTAAATCGTTTAAAAACAGACCATATTAATGCTAAAGAAATTGCAGACTGTTTAGAAAAACTGGATTATGTAAAGTCAGTAAAGCCTGTAAAAACAAATATTATCATATTTGACTTACAGGAAGCCTGGACTGCCAATGTATTCCTGGAAAAATTAGCTGAAAATGGTGTCAAAGCTTCTGCTTTTGGACCTAATACAATAAGATTTGTCACCCACCTGGATGTATCTGATGAAATGATTCAGAAAGTCAAAAATATCCTGGAAAGTATAAGTGCTGATTAAAATGACTCTTCATTAAATCTTTAATCCAAGTCCCTTTTTCTTTTATCTATCTCGTCGCGAATGGTAGCCGCTTTTTCATAATTCTCTTCTTCTAAAACTTGTAAAAGCATATTTTGAAGGGACTCCAGAGAATATGTGCTTAGAGAACTTTGTTTGTCCTTACCAGGGTTTTCCTCCATTTCATCATCGCTTTCTTCTTCAATATCGGTTTGTGTACTTTCATCAAGTTCAACGCCTGCAGTGTCGATGATAAATTCGTAAGTGAAAATAGGGCATTGGAATCTTACAGCAAGCGCAATAGCATCGGAGGTTCTTGAATCAAGTTCTATGATTTCACCCTCCCTTTCACAGATAAGCCTTGCATAGAAAATTCCGTCTAATAAATTATTAATGATAATTTCCTTTATTTCAACTTTGAATGCCTCCAGGGTTTGTTTAAATAAATCGTGAGTAAGAGGCCTGTTAGGTGTCATTTTTTCCATGGCCACAGCAATAGCTTGTGCCTCAAAACTCCCAATAACAATGGGAATTCGTCTTAATCCAATCATCTCACCTAATACAACTGCATAGTTATTGGATTGAGATACACTATGTGAAAGTGCGACGATTCGAAGTTCAATTTTTTTCATAAAATGCAGGTTATATAAGCATTAAAGGTATTAATAATTACTATATTCTATGCCTGTTTTATTGCATTTTAGCTTCCGCCCATAGAATATTCATTTCGTCGAGAGACAGGCTAGTAAGCCGTTCTCCTGCCTTATTTTCTATATACTCAAATCTTTTTGTGAACTTCATGTTTACTTTTTCCAGTGCATTTTCAGGATTAATGCCTTCAAAACGAGCATAATTCACTAACGAAAAGAGTAAATCTCCAAATTCTTCTTCTTTTCTTTCCATTGATTCGTTTTTTACCAACTCCTCTTTGAACTCTTCCATTTCTTCAACAACTTTTTCCCAGACTTGTTCTTTATTCTCCCAGTCAAAACCTACCTGACTGGTTTTTTCTTGTATTCTATAAGCTTTAACCAGAGAGGGTAGTGAAGATGGCACGCCCGAAAGGACTGATTTTTTACCTTCTGTCAATTTAATTTGTTCCCAATTTTTCTTTACCTCTTCCGCTGAATGAACTTCTATATCCCCGTAAATATGTGGATGCCTTCTTATCAGTTTTTCACAAATACTATTTAGGCAATCAGCCACATCAAATGAATTTGATTCCTCAGCTATTTTACTATAAAATACTAAGTGCAAAAAAACATCGCCAATTTCTTCTTGTATTTCTGGTAGATTATCTTTTAGGATGGCATCCGATAGCTCATAAGTTTCTTCGAGGGTGAGCATCCTCAAAGTTTGGAAGGTTTGTTTTTTATCCCAGGGACATTTCTCCCGTAATTCATCCATTATTATCAATAGACGACTGAATGCCTCCATTTTTTGATTTAAATCATTGCCCATGATAGTGTAATTAAAAGAAAAAGAACCTTATATTTGTTGTGTTCTTAAAAAATGTAAAAATGGAATTTTTAACAATACTAGGCATCATTTTTAGTTTCATGTTTGCCTCTATCCTTTTGTTGAACCTCAGGCACTGGGTTACCGGAGAACCTTTTAGAGGAACCTGTTCTTCCAATAATCCAATGTTAAAAGATCAATTAGGGGATTGTACACTTTGTGGTAAAAAAGCAGATGAAGCTTGTCAGATGCCTAAAGTTCAATAAGCATCTAAGGAAAGAAGAACAAGGGTACATGCATCTTCGGTTTCAATATTGTTCTCACGGGCCATCTTCTCCAAAACGGGGTTTTCCGTTCCAGGATTGAATATAATCCTTTTGGGATTCAATGACATTAGGTAATCATAATAGTCAGTCTGTCGGTCCGGATTCAAATATAGGGTAACAGTATGCAGGTCATCCATGTTTAATGGATGACCTGTTTGAATGGATATATCTCCAATTTTATCTTCTTGCGCACCGATAGCAACGACTTCATGCCCAGCTTCCCTCAATTTTAACACAGCTTCTCTGGAGACCCGTCCAGGTTTAGAAGAAGCTCCAATAACAAGGGTTTTTTTCATCTATTTCTTATTTTAAGAGTAATAATGGTTCTTCAAGTATAGATTTTAGCGTTTGTAAAAATTGAGCTCCCGAAGCACCATCAACAACTCTGTGATCACAACTTAAGGTAACTTTCATTGTATTTCCCACAACGATTTGACCATTCTTAACCACTGGTTTTTGAATAATACCACCTACAGCCAAAATACAGGCATCTGGTGGATTAATGATTGCAGTAAATTCTTCTATCCCAAACATCCCCAGATTAGAAATAGTAAAGGTATTACCTTGCATTTCGTCAGGTTGAAGTTTTTTATCTTTTGCTTTACCAGCAAGTATTTTAACTTCTCCATTTATTTGAGAAAGGGTTTTTCTGTCAGCATGTTTTATCACTGGAACTAACAAGCCATCTTCAACGGCAACGGCCACACCAATATGAACATCGTGATTATACCGAATCCTGTCGCCTAACCAGGAAGCATTAATAACAGCATGTTTTTTTAAAGCGGACGCGACAGATCGAATGACTAAGTCGTTATAGGATATTCTTACGTCACTATTTTGGTTCAATTGCTCTCTTACCATAATGGCTCTCTCCATATCTATTTCAACAGAAAGATAAAAATGAGGCGCCGTAAACTTGCTTTCACTTAGCCTTCTGGCGATGGTTTTCCGCATTTGGCTAACCGTCTTATCTTCATAAGATGATTCGGTATTGTTGTTTTGTAAAGATACCGCCTGAGTTGGTGCGACCACGGTTTTTGTTACTGTTGGTACTATGGATTCACCAGGCTTGATACCAATGACATCTTTTCTTACTATTCTTCCTCCTTCTCCTGAGCCTTGAATTTGTCCAAGATTTATACCAGATTCCTTTGCCATACTTTTTGCTAAAGGAGAGGCTTTTATTCTTTGACCATCATTTGAATCGCTTACTATTGGAGCGGGTATATTGTCTTGTTTTATTGGTTCAGCAGCAGAAATGACCGTTGGTAAACTTGTTGAACCTCCTGCAACTCCAGTACCGTTAATAGCTGCCTGCCAGTCTTCTCCAGGTTGACCTATCACTGCAATGATGCCGTCAATAGCTACCGTACCCTCAGGAACAGCTATATATAAAAGCGTTCCTTCAACAAATGCATCGAGTTCCATCGTAGCTTTATCAGTTTCAACTTCTGCTAACGTTTCACCCGGCTCTACTTTATCGCCTACCTTTTTTAACCATCCAATGATATTACCTTCTTCCATGGTATCACTCATTCTTGGCATTCGGATAATTTCGGCCATAATAATTATCTTTTTCTTATGTTATGTAAATACAAATTTTGATTGAACCACAAATATAAGACTTCGTATTCAAAAAATTTGTTTTTTAATGACAATGCAAATATGTTAAAATTTGTTAACAATATGTTTTTTTTGTCTCCCTATCCAACCAAAAAGCGTTTAATGTATTTCTTATATAAAAACCGTAAATAACATGCAAAATAAATTTGTTCAATTAATCCTTGCTTCAGTTTTGGGTGCTGCTATAACAATAACTGCTTCT
This sequence comes from Saprospiraceae bacterium, assembly GCA_021299835.1. Classification (GTDB taxonomy): domain Bacteria; phylum Bacteroidota; class Bacteroidia; order Chitinophagales; family Saprospiraceae; genus BJGN01. The sequence goes on from JAJTER010000096.1 coordinate 6,427, forward strand.
GCCCTTTTTAGAAAGGGAGAACCTTTTAATTATGCAAATCCCTCAACTCCTGCCTATTTTACCAATCAAAAGGGCCCTTTGTCTGGAATTCCCTCTGAAGGGTTTACCATGGCTGCCGAAAAGGTTTTACCCGCAGTCGTTCACATACGATCCATTGGTAAGTCAAAAAGTAATGCTGGTGGTATGTTTGATATGGAAGAGATTCCTGAAACGTTCCGTCGATTTTTTGGTAATCCAGAACCGAGACAACAACCTAAACAAGAAGGAACGGGATCAGGTGTTATTATTAGTGCCGATGGTTATATTGTAACTAACAATCATGTGGTAGCCGATGCTGACAAAATCGAAATCACGCTGCATGATAAGAGACTTTTAACAGCAAAGGTTATAGGTCTAGATCCTAATACAGATGTGGCATTAATAAAAATTGATGCTGAAAATTTAAGGCACCTATTGAATCTTTTATTCAAACTGATGCTGTGGTAAATCCAGGTAATTCTGGCGGTGCTTTAGTAAACACTCAGGGTGACCTTATAGGTATAAATACAGCGATTGCATCTCCTACTGGCGTATTTGCGGGTTATTCATTTGCCGTTCCAAGTAATATTGTTGCTAAAATAGTGACCGATTTAAGGGAACACGGCACAGTACAAAGGGGCTATTTAGGTGCCATTATCAGAGGTATTGACGGTAGATATGCGCAGGAAATGAAGTTGCCAGTCAACGAAGGTGTCTATATAGATAGTGTTCTTGCTGATGGCGCCGCGGCAAAGGCTGGTTTAAAACAAGGCGATATTATCAAGGAAATGGACGGTGTAAGCATAGCTACTTCCTCAAAGTTATTGGAAATGGTAGGTCGCAAGCGTCCAGGGGATCAAATGGTGGTAACCGTACTAAGAGATGGTGCCGATAAAAAAGTGACCGTAACGCTAAGGAATTCATCAGGAAACACCAGCGTTGTGTCAAAAGATGAACCTTCAGCTACTCTGGATAAATTAGGGGCAACATTCTCTGATTTGTCAAAAGCTGAAAGGGATAAACTAAAAGTAGAAGGTGTCAAGGTGGAACAATTAAGTGCTGGACTTCTTAGAAGATACACAGATATCGAGGAGGGATTTATTATTACTCGTATAGATAGACAAGATGTCAAAAGTGTTGCTGAACTCAAAAAAGCCATTGAAAATAAAGATGGAGGTCTTCTTATAGAAGGGCGATATCCTGATAGCCCAAGAAAGTATTACTATGGTTTGGGTTTAGAAGAATAATGTTTTGTTGATAAATTTTTTAACCCGGAACTATTCATAGTCTTAGTTCCGGGTTTCTTTTTTAAGTAGCGAACTATAATTACCTTGCGGCAAATATTATATTATGCAACGCGAATTTAAATCAGGTGCTCTCATTTTTATTTTTATTACCATCCTACTTGATGTCATCGGCTTGGGTATAATTATTCCCGTTTTTCCCGCTTTAATCATGGAATTAACGGGAGAAGGATTAAGTGCGGCTTCTAAATATGGGGGGCTATTAATGTTTTCTTATGCCATAATGCAGTTTCTGTTCGCTCCTGTTATGGGTATGTTAAGTGATAAATTTGGTAGAAGACCTGTTTTACTTGCCGCATTGACTGGTTTTGGTCTCGATTATTTATTACAGGGATTCGCTCCCACTTTAGGATGGCTTTTTATTGGTAGAATTTTAGCGGGTATTACTGGGGCAAGTTTTACCACCGCTACAGCTTATATTGCTGATATTAGTCCAGCCGAAAAAAGAGCACAAAATTTTGGTATGATTGGCGCTGCTTTTGGGTTAGGATTTATTATCGGACCTGTTTTAGGCGGTGTACTAGGTCAATTTGGTCCCAGAGTGCCTTTCTTTGCCGCTGCTTTTTTAACCCTCCTTAATGTAATCTATGGCTATTTTATACTTCCCGAATCATTGAAGCCTGAAAACAGATCTAATATTCAATGGAAAAAAGCTAACCCTTTAGGCGCACTTACTAATATAAAAGATCACCCTATGGTCCTTAAATTAGCCAGCGTTTTACTGTTAATTTATTTGGCTGGTTATGCCACTCAGGGTACCTGGACTTATTTTACTATTGAAAAATTTAAGTGGTCTTCCGCTGAGGTTGGGGGCTTGCAGGTCCGGCACTTCAAGGTATTATTTCTAATCAGGTCGGTCCAAATGAACAAGGTACCTTACAAGGCTCGCTCACAAGTCTAATTAGTCTGACTTCTATTATCGGTCCATTATTAATGACTAATCTGTTCAGTTTCTTTACCTCAGCTAATGCTCCGATATATTTTCCGGGTGCTCCTTTTCTAGCTGGAGCATTTCTTGCCCTGGCTGGTCTGCTGCTTAGTGTTAAACCACTATTATGTATGGATAAAATACCCAAACAATAAAAAACCCTTGCTGAAGTCAGCAAGGGCCTCTAACCCAAACAAATAAACACAAAAACTTGATCAATATAATGCTTTTTTCAAATTGTTCTACTAAAAATATTAAAAAAGACAAAATATTTATTGGTTTTATTTGTTTTTTATAATATTTAAATTAATTCTAAAACAACCTTTTGGTTTGTACTCATAAATATTTTTAACATGACTAAAAGTATCAACAAAATAGATTTTTATAAACACCTCAGAATTTATCTTACTTGGTGTGTTTTGTTTTTCGTCATTAATAAAGTGACATCGCCTAATGTTAATTGGTTTATTTATCCTATTTTAGGGTGGGGAATATCCGTTTTTATTCAAGCTATTATGGTGTTTTTTCCAGTCGGAGACGAGAAAGTAAAAGCAACATCTCATTTGACTTCAGGAAAGGAGAAAATGGAAGATTTCTTAGAGTTAAAACCCTTGAAACAAAAGAACTGGAAGGAGGAAGATATAGTATGATCCTATTGTTTCATTGGTTTTATTTATATTTGTTATATTTTATATTGTTTTTTTATAAATAGTTTGTTTTGGCAGATACTTTGGTGATAATTCCTACTTATAACGAGAAGGAAAATATAATGGCAATTATAAATGCCGTATTAGGTTTAGGGGATGATTTCAATGTGTTGGTGGTAGACGATGGTTCTCCAGATGGTACTTCTGACTTAGTAGATTCAATGATTTTATCTTTTCCTGAACGTATTTTTATTCTTAAAAGAAAGGGAAAAGCAGGGTTGGGAACTGCCTATATTGCTGGTTTCCATTGGGCCTTAGATAAACATTATTCTTTTATTTGCGAAATGGATGCCGATTTTTCTCATTCTCCAGCCGATTTAGTGCATTTAAGAAATGCCTGCTTTTTACAGGGTGCCGAAGTTGCCGTAGGCTCAAGATATACAAAAGGGGGGAAGGTTAAAAATTGGCCTTTTGATAGAATTTTTATTTCTTACGGAGCCTCTCTTTATGTGCGTTTGTTGACGGGAATGCCCGTAAAAGATCCTACGGCTGGATTCGTTTGTTATCACCGAAGTGTTTTATCTTCCCTCAATTTAGATAAAATTAAATTTGAAGAATTTGAACTAATTGTCGCTCTTCCAGAGAAAGTTAGTCTGTCTAAATTAAATGCTTTAAACGATTTATTATTCGCTGTAATTGATGATATAATTAAAAAAGATACTATTTTTTTTAACACCCTTTTTTCTAAAATCACTTTTTTAAAACAAAAACTAGGGCTTTCTCCAGAAATAACGTATTCTCTAAATCATTTTAGAATTAATTTTCAACATATCCGTAAAAGTGAACATGTATCTGAAACAGAAATAGGTAGATTAATCGAACTGGGACAAAATCTATTGGTTTTTCTATTTAATACTTTCTATAAAATTGATTTACCACATAATTTTTCTTCCGCAGAGAAGGTGGATTGGATAAAACCTCAGAATATTAGTTCTACTTCCAAGGCCCTACCTTTTTTAAAAGGGCTGATTTATAAAATAGATGTAGAAAAACATTTAATTTATTTTAAGGCAGATTGGGAGGGTGATGACGAAATTTTAGTACATTTTAATGTACTTAATTTAAACGAGGTCTATACAGATACAATTATTCACCTCCATGAAATAGATAAACTACCTGTTTCATGTATGCTGGTGCACATTAAAATAGATGAAAATGGCTATTTTCTGCCAGTTCATTTTGTTCTTGAACCAGATTTTCTTTTTGATGTTACTGCCATCGCTAACTGTTTTGAATCCAAAGGGGTAAATCAAGAAGTTTATTTGTTAAAGAAATTTTCTCCCAAGTCAAAAACTCCTCACCTTCTTATAGGAGATATTGCTAACTTCTTTTTAGATGCACTAATTTCTAATCCTTCCCTCACCTTTGACTATTTATTTCCCTTGGTTTTTAATAAAAACCCACTGAGCTTTGCGCTTATTTCTGATGCAGATTTGTTGAAAATTATAAATTCCTCAAGAAATATTTTTGTCAATTTACTTAAAACAATAACCAAAGATTTTCCAACGCAACAAATTTTACCTAAACATTGCTACCTGGAGCCCTCCTTTTTATCAGAAATATATGGAATTCAAGGTCGTTTGGATTTACTTTTTGAGGGGGCTGAAAAAACAGTGATTGTTGAGTTGAAAAGTGGAAAAACATATCAAACAAATGATTATGGTATCAACATACCACATTTTTATCAATTTCTTTTGTACGATTTAATTATTCAGTCGCCGTCTAATAAAAAAAGAGTAGCCGGTTTTGTGCTGTACGCGGGGGAGTCGGTTAGCCTAAGATTTGCACCGTCCAATTTGCTTCAACAGCAAAAGGCTATGGTCATGAGAAATAATTTATTGTTTATAGAACTAAGTTTAATAAATCTTGGGTTTCATGAAGATTTATTGTCAGCAGGTGAGGCTATTTTTCATCGTTTGTTTAACCAGGTTTCAGAGGCGAAAGGTTTCTATAAAACAGAATTAAATCATTTTATATTAACTCTTAATGATGCAACATCCATTGAAAAAAAGTATTTTTATTCGTTTATAAGTTTTATTGCCAGGGAACAAAAATTAGCTAAATCAGGCTCAGGTAATTACCAGAATGGTTCAAAAGGTCAAGCATCTTTATGGTTGGAATCGGTGAAGGATAAGAAAGAAAACTTTGATATTTTAAATCACCTGGCACTTCATGCTTATCAAGATAAACAAATTACCTTTTTAAAGACAGATAAGACAGCCAACAGAGCAAATTTTAGGGTAGGGGACACCCTGATACTTTATCCTAGTTTGGATAAAGAGCAATTCACCTCCGATTTTCAGCTATTTAAGGTTTATTTATTAGCTATTGAAAAACATGAAATTATCGTTTCACTGTTGTTCCCCCAACATGATGATTCTTTTTTTAGGCAATTCAATTACTGGAATCTTGAACCTGATTTTTTTGATTCCTTTCATAATTTTGATCAATCGTTATTTCGATTCCTTACGTCTGATAAAATAAAGAAGAATTTATACTTAGGATTAATTCCACCAAGTGTTTCTGAAGGAAATGAAATACAAATTCCGGAGAATAATTTTTGCAAAATGACCGATGAACAACGGTCATTACTGCATACTATCATTCATTCTAAAGACTATTTTCTACTTTGGGGGCCACCTGGTACGGGAAAAACAAGTATAATGATTAGAAATTTAGTGGCTCATTACTATTATGCAACCGAGGAAAATATTATGTTGCTTGCATTTACGAATAGAGCCGTAGATGAAATTTGTGAGGCCGTAGAATCTATAGGAGGTGATATTAAAGATAATTATTTGCGCATTGGACATACTCAGTCATCAGCATCTAAGTTTCGAACCAATTTTCTGAAAAATAAATGTGAAAAAATAAATTCGAGGAAAGAATTATTGATATTAATCGATGATGCCAGAATTTTTATTTCAACGTTGACTTCGCTCCAGAAAAATATGGATATCCTTAAGCTTAAGAAGTTCCATAGGATCATGGTAGATGAGGCTTCACAATTACCGGATCCTGCAATGGCTGGTATTTTAGTTCATTTTCCCCATTATCTGTTAATAGGTGATCATAAACAGTTGCCTGCCGTTGTTTTACAATCACAAGATCAAAGTGAGGTGAAAGATCATGATTTATTGACTATTGGCTTTCATAATTTACGGGATTCCGTTTTTGAAAGAATGATAAAAAGGGTTGAAAAAATGAACTGGCATTGGGCTCTAGGTAAACTTAGTTTCCAAGGTAGAATGCATAAGGAAATTATGACGTTCCCAGGCTTCCATTTTTATAGTGATATGCTAAAAGTACTTCCTGAATACGCTGACAAACAAAAAAAATTAATACGGCCTTTACCTGATCTTTCTTATGTTTTAACTTCGGAAATGGCCAGTTATATTCAATCTTCAAGAGTTTGTTTTTTTTCAACAAAAGTAGATTTGTCGGATCCAAGTGGAAAGAGTAATCAATTTGAAGCCATTCAAATTGGACATATTATTATTTTTTTTCAGCAATATTTTAAAGAACAACAAAGACTATTAACAGCTTTAGATATTGGGATTATAACACCATATCGAGCTCAGATTGCTTGCATCAGGGAATATTTAATCAGTCTTGGGTTAGATATCTCCTTATTTACTATCGATACCGTTGAAAGGTATCAGGGCAGTGCCCGTTCGATAATCATCTATTCCCCTTGCCTTAATTATCCAAGACAATTAAGTACATTGGTGTCTAAAAATACGGATGGTGTGGATAGGAAATTAAATGTCGCCATCACCAGAGCGAGGGAGCATTTTATTATGGTTGGAAATGCTGATTTACTTAAAAAATCACCAGATTATGCCAACTTAATAAATTATGCAGTCTCGAAAACATAAAAAAAGGGGTTAGGTAAAATCTTACCTAACCCCTTTTATAAAGGATAATTATTTATCCCACCAAACTTTTCCATCGTTTGTATCACCACCAGAAATTTTTCCTACAGCGGCTTGATAATTTGCACCATTTAAGGTAGCCTCTGTTGCAGGATAAATATATCGTCTAACGATTTGCTTAGATGAATTGATAGCAAAAGGAGTAGGTTTTAACGCTGGAACACCAGTTCTTCTCCATTCAGACCAACCTTGTAATCCGTCAGGATAAAAGGTAAACCATCTTTGCATGCGAATTTTTTCCAAATTACCTGCATTATCTCCTGCCTTAAATGCCACTAAAGCACCAGTATTATAAGCGTCATAAGATGCCTGAGAAAATACTTTCCAGTACTCCATAGATAACTTTATACCGTCTTTGTAAAGTTGTTCCGCATTTTCAGTGGTCCAACCCAGTGATGCTGCTTCAGCACGGGCAAGGGTAACATCAGCAGAAGTTAAAATTGCATGAGGTGTATTTGCTGCTCTAAAAGATGGAGCTAAGGCAAATGACCAGGTAGGATTTGCATTAGTAAACTGAATGGCTTGTTCTCTTGGAAGTCCGTAAGGAATACCAGTAATTTTACCTGTCTTGTCAGCTGTTGCAAATGAATTAACCCTTGGGTCAGTCCTTTCATTTAACATTTTTACCATGATTTCGCTAATGGCCTGATCCTGACGAGTTAAGTAAGCTGCATACCATGGATTGTTAAAGTTTCCTCCAGGATAATTTAACATAGCATTATCAGCATTTGCAGAAATAACTCCACCATCAGCAGCTAAAGCAGCTTTTGCCTGGGTTGCACCCGTTGCCGCATCCGCTTTGGAAATACGTAATGCCAAAACTAACCTTAGAGAATTGGCAAATTTCTTCCAACGTGTAATATTACCGCTGAATAAAATATCACCTCTCGCAGCTAGGCCACCGTCAAATTGTTTTACAGCTTCGTCTAACTCCTTGAATATACCATTATAAACGGTCTGTTGTGTATCATAAACAGGTTTTACTTCACCAGTAAGTGCCTGAGTGTAAGGAATATCACCAAAATAATCAGTTAATCTTGCAAAGTAATAAGCTTTCAAAATGCGGGAAATCGCTATTTGATTGGCGTTAGAACCCTGAACCAATGCGGCTGTTTTTAAATCAGCATCAGTATTGTTTATGATTACATTTTGAAGATCATAAAGTACTCCTGAATAGGTGCCAAATCCACCTTCAACCCTTGAATATAATGATCCATCAGTATATTGTGATTGCGCAAAATATTGGCAATATAAACCTTCTGTTATAAAGGCAGCGCCCATTCCTGAAATGGCATTTGTTATTAAAGCAGCAGTTACTGGCTTGTTCGTTCTGTTTGGGTCAACATTTGTATCCCCAAAGTCTGTAAAACTATCACAAGCGGGAAAAAATCCGATGGATGCTAAAAGCATCAAAAGGAAAAATTTAGAATTATTATTTCGTTTCATATTTCTGTTTATTAGAATTGTAATTTAAGGTTAAATCCAATACTTCTTGTGCCAGGGAATTGTCCGTTTTCACCAAAAGTACCAGCAAGTTCGCTTGGGTCAAAATCGCGATTTTGTGCATAAATCAACCAAGGGTTTCTTGCTACTAATGAAATAGTTGCTCCTTGAATGAATTTAGCAAAAGAAGTATTTGCTACAGGAATGCTATAGCCAAAACTTACCTCTCTTAATTTCACAAAAGATAAATCAAATAAATGATCTTCAGCGATACCTCTATTTACAAACTGGTGGAAATAATTGAAGCCATCAGCATACATAGAAACTGGTTCTCCTGCCGCATTTACACCTTCTACTTTAACACCACCACCTGCACTTACATCGTCACGAACGTTATTACCTTTGTCATTTAATGCACCTGTTGCTGCGAATAATCCAGAGAATTTACCCCATGCATCAGATAAAGAATAGTACTTACCACCAAAAGAATAGTCAATGTTAAAGCTGAAAGAGAAATTTTTGTAAGTTAACTGACTTATAAAACCTCCTGTTACATCAGGTAAAACACTACCTAAATACTGATTTGGTACCGCTGTGTATAACCCGTCTTTATCTAAGATAGCTCTTCCCTGAGCATCGCGCTTAATAGCTCCACCTCTTAATTGTCCCCATTTCTCGCCAACTACATTTACCTGACGTACGCCAAATCCTGTAAAAGCACTATTTACTCCTACTAATTGTTCAGTAATACCTGCTGTAAGTTCTTTAACCTCATTATCAATGTTGGCAAAGTTTAAAGTTACATCCCAGTTTAAATCTCTTGTTTTGATAGGATTTAAATCTAAGGCTATCTCAACTCCCCAACGGTCAATTCTACCCGCATTAATCAACTTACTTCCAAATCCACTCGCTGAGGTTATAGGAATACTTAAAATTTCGTTGATTTTCTTTTCTTTGAAATAAGTAGCACTTAAGCCAACTCTGTTATTAAAGAATTTCAAATCAGTACCAAACTCTAAGGCAGATGATAGGGATGGTTTAATACCCGCATCAATTAAACCATCTGGTGTTGCCATAAGGAAGTTACCAGCTGTCCATTGATTAGCATTTAATCCGTAAAATAAATCTAATTGATAGGCTCCCAAATCAGATCCTACCTGAGCAACAGATGCTCTTACTTTACCAAAGCTTAAGAAAGGAAGGATATCAGATGTTAATTCGCTGAAAACAAAACTTGTTCCTAAACTTGGATAAAAATAGCTGTTCGCGTCAGCAGGTAATGCTGAACTCCAATCGTTTCTTGCAGACCAGTCAAGGTATAATAAACTCTTATAACCAAAAGAACCTCTGGCATATACAGAATTTACCTTCTTTAAAGATCTACCTTCTGAAGGTACTTGGGCTACTTTTGAATTACCTACTGTAAACAAATCAGGTACGTTTAATCCCTGAGAAGTCGAACCAGAAATTGATTTCGATTTATCAGTTCTCATGTTTACACCGGCATTGGCTTCAACACTTATATCTCCAAATTTGTCAGCATAAGTAGCAATAGCTTCATAATTATCTTCTCTGAAATAAGTTAACTGAGTAGAATAAGCATTAAAGTAACCAGTTTGTAAACCAGATAATTGTAATATGTTATTAAGTTTATCTTCGAAATCTGTCTGATACTCATTTCTGCGGATGAATCCAGTTATTTTGAATTTATCACTCAATTTTGCCGTTAAGTTAACATCACCAAAAAATCTTCTGGTGTTCGTTACAATATTTCTGTTATTGAAATAATCATAAGGATTATACCAGTAATTGGCAGCATAGAAATTTCTTGGACTGGTGTTATATTTTGGAACGTTGTAATGGTTCCAGCTAGCAAGGTAACCTTCAGGTGAAGTCATTCCCTGAAGTTCTTTCATTTTACCGAAATCTAAATCACGGTGAAACCATGAATTGAATGATCCCGTTGAGTTATTGCTGTATCCATCAGAAAATTCACCTGTTATTCTATTGGTAACATAGTTGATATTCGCTCCAATCGTGATGTATTTTCCTAAATCTACATTGGTATTTGTAGCTACAGTATATTTATCTGATCCTGAGTTAGGTAACATTCCTTTAGCACCTTGATTTGTCAAGGAAACACGTAGGTTATAATTGTCGCCTCCCGTTTTGAAGTTCACGTTATTCAACGTAGTAATACCTGTATTGTAGAAATCGCGGATGTTGTTTGGCTGACCTTCCAACTTCGCAGTTTGCATATAATAAGGATTCTTATCACTTTTGTACCATGAATACCAAGGAATATACTCCTGTCCTGTCATTTTTGGACCCCAGCTGGCATCATCCTCATAATCGTGATAAAATTTACCATCTAATACCTTCCAATCAGCTGGCATGCCAGCATTCCACGTAAATTTGATGAGTTCTGACTCACCACCACCTGCATGGGTGTTTTGATATTCAGGTAGGATATATACTTTATCAAAGAAAGTACTTTGGTTAACTTCTACACCAATACCTTTACCTTTATTACCTTTTTTGGTCGTTACCACGATAACACCAGCATCGCCACGTTGACCGTAAATAGCTGTTGCGTTAGGTCCCTTTAAAACAGTAACACTCTCCACATCATCCATGTTGAAGTCAAAAGAGTTTGTAACAGGTGTTCCGTCAACAACATATAATGGTCCTTTGTCAGACAATGATCCTGCACCACGAATACGAATAGAGGCACCTGAATTTAACTTCATGGAAGATTGGCTTCTAACCTGTACACCTGCAATTTTACCTGCTAAAGCATTATTAATGTTCGTTTGGCGAATAATCGTCAATTGCTCATTATTAATTTGCTGTGCCGCGTAAGTCAAGGATTTTTCAGAACGCTTGATTCCTAATGCAGTAACTACTGCTTCCTCAAGTAAAATTCCTTCTTCTAAGGTAGCGTCAATAGTGTTTGAAGTACCAATGGTTACTTCTACCGTATTGAAACCCGTATAGCTGAAAATTAAGACGTTAGATCCCGTAGGAACACTGATAGAATAGGTTCCATCTATGTTGGAAACCGTGCCTCCAGTAGAACCTTTAACGAGAACACTGGCACCGATAAGAGCCTCACCCTTAGCGTCTGTTACTTTTCCGCTTATGGAGCGCTGAGCCTGTGCCAGGCTAAACACTCCAAGAAAAAGCAATAATGTAAGTAAATGTTTTTTCATAAGAGAATAATGTGTTGATAAATAAAATATTTTAAATATGAAATGCAAAATACTTTATTTATCTCAATTATTATTCTAAATGAATTAATAAATATCAAAACTAATTAATTAATAGTATTACTATTATTTAAAAATTAAGGTATGTTCAGCCATTTATGTACCTGAACACTCATTTTCCATTGTGGATTTTTTAAACAATATGCCAATGTTTGCTGCTCTGTGGTTTTCCCATTTTCTCCATCCATTGGTTGGAGATAAAAATGGTCGAAAGAAAGTTTTTCAAATTGTTCAGGGGTAGCATCCAGCTGTGGGTAAACAAGTTTGAGTTCATTGCCCTTTGTTACCACTAGCTTCGCAGTAGATTTAGGGCTTACGCAAACCCAATCTATGCCATTTACAATGGGTTTTGTTCCATTTGTTTCTACTGCTATCTCAAATCCATATTTTTTTACAGCCTGGATAAACGCGACATCCATTTGTAAAAGGGGTTCACCACCGGTACATACCACATAAGGAGTTCCTTTTGATAGATCGGGCCAGCAGGAAGCAATTTTCATGGCTAAATGTTCTGCGTCAGGATAGGTTCCTCCATTTAACCCGTCAGTTCCTCTGAAATCAGTATCACAAAAGGTACAAATGGCCTGTGCCCTGTCTTCTTCGCGCCCACTCCATAAGTTACATCCTGTAAATCGGCAAAATACAGCTGGCCTGCCTGCCATAGCTCCTTCGCCTTGTAGTGTATAAAATATTTCTTTGATTTGGTATCCCACTTTACTTTATTTTTGCACAATAAAAGAATAATTTTTAATTCTTTGGATATAACTTTATTATTGTGCTAATTTTATACTAAAAGCATGCAGTTTTTATTTCCTGTTTTTTTGTGGGGTTTATTGGGTCTATCCATTCCTTTAATTATTCATCTTTTTCATTTCAGACGATTCAAGAAAGTTTACTTCAGTAACGTTCGTTTGCTTCAATCTATTAAGGAGGAAAAGCAAAATCGGTCCAAAGTAAAAAAGCGCTTAATTCTGGCCATGAGATTATTGGCTTTTGCCGCCCTCGTTTTTGCGTTTTCTCAACCTTTTATTCCTTCTGGCAAAATGTCAAATAAAGGAATTAAACACATAAGTATCTTTGTAGATAATAGCTTTAGTATGCAAGGTATTACCAGGGATGCACCTATGCTGGAAATTGCTAAAGAGAGAGCAAGGGATATCATTCTCGGTTTTGGTCGGGAAGATAAATTCTACTTGATTATTAATGCTTCAAGTTCCTGGAATAACCGATTTTTGGCTAGGGAAGATGCTCTTGATTTGATAGAAGAAATTCAAATTTCACCAGCAGTACATCCACTACAGTTAATTCTTGATAAACAAAAACAAGCGCTATTAAATGATAAAGCGCAAAATGCATTTATTTACCAGATTTCTGACTTTCAACAAAGTATTTCCAACTTTAATGTAACCGTAGATAGTTCTGTATCTCTGGCGCTCGTTCCAGTCGAAGCCGCAGAGCAAAATAATATTTCTATTGATTCAGTTTGGTTTGATTCTCCCGTAAGATTGTGGAAAGAGAAAATTCCCTTAATTGTTCAGACTAGAAACAGAGGAACGGCTTTAGCCGAAAACATCAGACTTTCCTTACAGTTTGACGGCCAAAATAGACCTCTGGGTTCTTTTAGTTTGGTCGCAGGTGAAGCTCGAATAGATACCGTTTTCTTGACACTAGATAAAGTCGGATGGCAAAAGGGCTCCCTAAGCATTACAGATTATCCCATTCAGTTTGACGATAAATATTTTATTTCCTTCGAGGTTATTCCTTCCGTTGAGGTTTTACTTATTTCTAAAGATAAACCAAATGAAGCTTTTGTAGCAGCCTTTTCGGGAATGACTCCTTTTAAAGTGGATTATCAACCGGCAAATAAAATTTCTTACGAAAAATGGGATAAATATGATTTGATTATATTAGACGAAATTCCTGAGGTAAGTTCCGGATTATCATCTACCTTGTTATCATATCTTGAAACAGGAAAAAATGTGTTGTTTTTTCCACAAGCAAACGCTCAATTAACGGATTATAATGCCTTTTTTAGCAAACTTCAAATACCTCGGGTACTGAATTTTAGTCAGGTGGAGCGACAGGTGGGGGAGATAGATCTTGAATCTTTTGCTTTCAGAGACGTATATGAACAATCTAAAGTTATGATGAAATTGCCTGTTACTAAGGGGAATTTTAGTTTTGAAAATTCATCCGTTTTTGGGGAACAAAAATTACTCACCTATCGGGACGGTACCAGTTATTTGAGTGCTTTTAATGTAGGAGGTGGTACGTTCTACAGGTCATCAGCGCCTCTTTCGAACGAATTTAATTCTTTAGTTAATCAAAGTGATATCTTTATTCCACTTCTTTATAAATTGGGCATTGCCGGAGGTGGAAATCAGCCTATTTCATTTATTGCCGGAAAAGATGAACTGATAAGTATTCCGTTAAATAATATTTCAACAGATAATGTATATAAAATCAAAGGCTTAAAAGGAGAATTTATTCCCGGACAAAGGTTTTTAGGGCAGTCTTTAAGTTTATCACTAAACGGTCAACTGAAGGAAGCCGGGCAATACCAAGTTGTTGATGAAAGCGATAATGTCATTCATGAGTTTGCCTTTAATTATAATAGATTGGAATCAGATCTTTCCTACTTTTCATTTAATCAGCTTAAAGAAAAACAGGGTGATTTTTTTAAAGTTTTTACTCCCGGTGAAGCCTCCATTTTATCTGCTAATGTTTCGGAGCAAAATCAAGGCGTAATTTTATGGCGTTATTTTTTAATCGCTGCGTTAATCTTTTTACTTTTGGAAACTTTTATTCTTAGATGGTGGAAATAATGTATTTCATGAATGCCGAATAGTTTTAAAAAATCAAGTTGGTTCATACTGTTTTGTCTTCTTACCTTATCCTTAATAAGTTATCGGTGGAGCGAATGGATCAATCTTCCATCTCACTATGTAGTTGAGCCTTATGGAGATGGTATTAAAAGCTATCTGGTGCCACTTTATCACATTAAATATGATAAATCGTTCAATCATTATGATGGAATGAATTATCCCTATGGTGAAAACATTGTGGCGGCTGACGGTTTGGCAACTTTATCATTTCCTCTAAAATGGCTTTATAATAATGGGGTAGATCTCACAGATTATTTGCCAAAAATTATTCATTTCCTTCTTCTTTTTAGTTTTTTGTTAGGCGTCTTTTACATATATAAAATTGGACTTTTACTCGGCTTACCTTTTTATTTTAAAACCCTCGTTTCCCTCATAATACTCACTTTTCTTGCAGCAGGTATTCACTTTTATTATGTTGCTTTCATATTCTCCTTTTCATTACTTTTTTCTTTTTTTTGGTATTTTTTTTCAGAGAAAAAACCGCCGGTTCCTGTTTTTATAATGCATGTATTAGGTGCCGTGCTTATTCCATTTGCCCTATTATTTATGTGGGTAAATAGCGGGAATCAACCTCTGGACCGAAGTCCACAACCCTGGGGCTTCTTTCAATTTAATGCTACACCTGGTGGATTATTATTTTCCCAGGACAATCCATTATGGCGTTGGGTGAGTAATCATATCTTTTCTATTAAATGGGAAACGTTTTCTGATATCGAAAGATACCATTATCTCGGTCTTACTTTTCCATTCTTTTTGCTGCTTCTGATAGGTATTCATTTTTTTCCGAATCATAGGAATTATTTTTACAAACTCTTTTCTGTAAAGGATTCCGGATTACTAGCAGTGGTGTTATCAGCTATCATATTGTTACTTATTTCATTTGGTTTACCGTTTATTATTAGTGGTTTAGAAGGTTTCTTGTCTTACACCGGACCTTTTAGACAATTTAGATCTGTGGGTAGATTTGCCTGGGTATTTTATTACGTCATTCATATAATAATGGCCGTTTCTTTATTTAGATTTTTTAAAGGAAAGGGAATTGCCTTTTTTGTTTGGAGTATTTATTTCGCTCTCATGTCCTTAGATCTTATTCATTATCATAGAAGATTGAATGTAGGTATGGAGGCTATTCCCGAACTTGAAATGGGTAGAAAACTAAGTTTTTTAACAGGTATTCAGCCGGAGAAATTCCAATCTATTTTAACTATTCCATATTTTAATCTTGGTTCTGATCAATTTTGGAGAGAACCGGAAGGTTTTATCTTGCAAAAGGCTTTGTTGATGTCTGCAAAAACAGGATTGCCTACCAATAGTGCTATGCTAACCAGAACTTCACGTAAACAAACGATTAATCAATTACAATGGGTAAGTGAACCATATAAATATCCTTTGCTTTTAAAAGGCCTGAATGACAAACGTCCTTTCCTTTTAATGGTAGATAAAAGCAATATGGACAATGAGAGGGGCAAACCATACGCTCACCTGCTAAAATATGCCTCTATTTTACATGACGAGGATAGAATGTCTCTTTACTTATTGCCGTATAATTCTTTTGAAAAATCAATACAGGATAAAGTCAAAGAGGCAAATATTTTGATGTCAACTAAATTGAAAACAAATACAAATACCTATTCGTCAGAAGATGATGCTGAATTTTTATTTGAGGATTGGAATAAGAATAATGTTAACCAACAAAAATATGCAGGTAATAGTGGCTGCAGATATTTGCTGAACTCAGGCGATTTTTTGTTTAAGGGTAAAGTTGCCGATAGTGCAAAAGAGGGGCCTTGGATATTTTCTATTTGGATGTACATAGATGAGGATAAACGCACTACTTCGCAATTTACAATCACAGAGGTAACAAAAAACAAGGAGAAATTCGAAGAGGTCTTTCCTTCTCACCCCAATATCCATGTTTTTGACGACAATGGCTGGGCCTTGATTGAAATACCCTGGGTCCTTCATCACAGCGGCAGTCAAATAAAAGTTATTGCGAATAATCCGGATCTTAAAAAAATAAATGTTTTTATCGATGAAATGTTAGTCAGACCTTTATCTTCTGTTTTAACCAAAACAGATAATGATTTTATATGGGTAAATAATAGGAGATACCCTAAATTAGTTCAATAATTCTCTCGACAATGACTTGGTTATTTAAAAACGTCACTCTGGTTGACCGAAGTTTTTCCTCAACATCTGGTAAACTAGATGTATTAATCAGTGAAGGTATAATACGTAAAATAGGTGTTGATTTGGTAGCACCTGACGCAAAGGTTATTGCGATGGATGACCTTCACGTTTCCATTGGTTGGATGGATATTGGTGCAAGTCATGGTGATCCGGGAGAAGAACACCGTGAATCTTTATCGTCATTGAGAGCTACCGCAGCAGCGGGTGGCTTCACCGCGTTAGCTCCCTGGCCCGATACGCATCCACGGGTGGACAATAAAGCGGCGATACATTATTTAACCCAATTAAACCAAAAGGAAGTCGTTGAAATTTTCCCTATTGCCTCATTAAGCGAAAAAGGAGAAGGAAAAGAAATGGCTGAACTCATGGATTTACATAAAGCGGGAGCCATTGGTTTTTCTGATGGACTGAAACCTATTGAAAATGCTGGATTGTTTTATCGGGCATTGAAATATATGAACGGCTTCGCTGGTATTTGTATACATTTTCCAATGGATTTTAATCTGGCCGTAGATGGACAAATACATGAAGGTAGAATAAGTGCCTTATTGGGACTTCCGGGTATTCCTGACGTTGCCGAAGATTTAATGATTCAGCGAGATCTTTCACTACTCGATTATGCTGATGGAAAACTATTGCTTTGGGGGTTGAGCTCAAAAGTAGGGGTTGACAGATTGCAAAAATCAGAAAAGTTAAATCAATCGCTTTTTGCTTCCGTACCCATTTTCAATTTGGTTTTTTCAGAAGATGATCTGGAATCTTTTGACGTTAACTTTAAATTGATGCCCCCCTTGAGAACGGAAAATGATAAAATGGCTTTGAAGTCAGCTGTTTTAGATGGTACCATTCAGTTGATAAGTTCCAATCATTTACCATGGGAATCAGAACATAAAAAATTGGAATTTCCTTATGCTTCCTTCGGTTCAATTTCATTGCAACACATTTTTCAAATGCTAAGAACTCATTTTTCCGAACTTCCCTTAATTAATATGGTAGATATTTTAGCTTATAATCCCCGGCGAATATTTAAGGTAGAATTACCAGTTATTCAAGAAGGTGCTAAAGCTAATCTTACATTCTTTTTGCCTAATGCTAAGACTGTTATTCTTAAAGATGATAATACATCGCTTTCTGAAAATTCACCCCTTTGGAACGAAACCATGAATGGTAAGATCGTAGGCGTGTTCAATAACGGAAAACTAGTTTTGAACGATGAGGTTCTTTAT
Source organism: Saprospiraceae bacterium (assembly GCA_021299835.1). GTDB lineage: Bacteria > Bacteroidota > Bacteroidia > Chitinophagales > Saprospiraceae > BJGN01. The sequence continues at coordinate 24,332 of JAJTER010000096.1, forward strand.
AGCGATTTTTAATATATTTGACCTAAATTTTAATAAAAATGGAAAGTACTAAAGAAAACTCCTTATCATTTCCTGTTAAATGGTCTCACGCTGGTAGATTCGGATTATTGGCAGGTTTGTTAACTGTTGGCGTTACATTAATGGGCTATCTGTTTGCAGGAGATTCCGTTTCTTTTCAACAGCAAGGGTTCTTTACCATGGGATCATTCATTTTGGTCCTTATTCTTGCTGTCCAGGCAGTAAAATCCTATCGAAACGAAGAATTAAATGGTTTTATTCATTTTAAAGATTCTTTTCAGGTAGCAGCCATGGTCGGCGCTGTATGCGGCTTCTTAGCCTCATTATTCAATCTCGTCTACTTAACTTATGTTGATGCCAGTTTTATAGACGTCATGATAAGACAGATGGAGGAAATGTATCTTAAAATGGGTATGAATGAGGGACAAGTCGAACAAGCACTGGAGAAACTTAAAGAGGGATTTTCGTTGGCAAATCTTGCAAAAGGCTTAATTACAGGACCAATTATTTATGCTCTTTTCGTTGGCTTGATAGGTGGCTTGATTGGAAGAAAGAAAAATAATATACCTGATATTGGATAAATATGAGTCTGACTTCTAAATTTTATAAACCAGCCTATCTTGGATTAGCTGCTGGTATATTTACTTGTATTTATTTTTTTCTTTTTTATTGTATCGATAAAAGTCAATTTTTTAATCCTAATATCTATTGGGGAAGTTTTTCTATTTTGTTTCTGGCTTTTGCTCTTTTTATTCATTTTGAAAGACGCAATACCATCTCATTTCCTTTTATTTCTGGTCTAAGAGGTCTTTTCTTTATTTTTTTCCTGAATTCTGCTTTTTATAATTTCTTCTATTATTTTATGATTAATTACTTTGATAGTCATTTAATTGATATACAATTTAATGTAATTCAAGAAGGGTTAAATTCAAATGCTGTTCTTTCCAATGAAGAGCAGCAGTCTGCTTGGAAAATATCTAAAGAAGAACTTTATAGCCATGTGAAAGCGAAAACTATTTTATTCAGCTACGTGCAAGGATTACCTGCTGGATTTTTATTATCTATGCTTTTTGCCTATATTTTTAAAAAGGATTAATATGACCTATTTATTAGATATTTCTGTGGTGGTACCTCTTTATAATGAGGATGAATCATTGGTTGAATTGGTACATTGGATCGATAAGGTGATGCTGGAAAATGCTTATTCTTATGAAGTCATTTTAGTGGATGACGGTAGTACAGACAATTCATGGGCGGTTGTAGAGAATCTTAACCAGCAATTTCCATCGGTAAAAGGCATAAAATTCAGAAGGAATTATGGTAAATCGGCTGCATTGCATTCTGCTTTCCAAAAAGTAGTAGGTAAGGTTGTTATTACCATGGATGCAGATTTACAAGATAGTCCTGATGAAATTCCAGGTTTGTATAAAATGATTGTTGACGATAAATTTGATCTCGTTTCTGGTTGGAAGAAAAAAAGACACGATCCCTTAGGAAAAACTATTCCATCTAAATTTTTTAATAGTGTAACCCGACGAATTTCAAAAATTGATTTAAACGATTTTAATTGTGGTTTAAAAGCTTATCGTTTGGAGGTAGTTAAGGCGATTGAGGTGTATGGAGAAATGCATAGATATATTCCTCTTTTAGCTAAATGGGCAGGATTTTATAAAATTGGTGAAAAAGTAGTAGAGCATAGAGCAAGAAAATTTGGTGTGTCTAAGTTTGGTTTTGAGCGATTTTTAAACGGCTTTTTAGACCTGATGTCCATCACTTTTATGGGCAAATTTTCAAAAAGCCCTATGCATTTTTTTGGATCTCTGGGTACCCTGCTTTTTGGTGTTGGGTTCGTTTCCGCAGCCTATTTAGGTATAAGGAAAATGATATTTATGTATCAAGGTTATTTATTGATGAAATTAACAGATAATCCATTCTTTTATCTTAGTCTCACCTGCATGATTTTAGGAACACAGCTTTTTCTGGCCGGCTTTATATCAGAGTTAGTGTCAAGAAGTTCCGGAAGGTCTAATGAATACGGAATATTGAAAATGGTCGGTTTAACAGATGATAATACCGAGGTTATATAAATATTACCTCAGTAGCCCCATGTCCATACCTCGGGTGAAATTCGTTTTTAAAAGTGATTACATTAGGATTCCTTATTAAAGTGGCAGTAATTAGGTTTCTTAAATGTCCTTTTCCTATGCCATGTATGATAAATACTCTTTCTACACCCTGACGAACAGCCTCCTCCATATATGCTTCAAATTTTTTCATCTGAAGTTGTAATATCTGAGAATTTGAAATCTTGTTATCCTCCGAAGATAATACCTCAATGTGTAAGTCTAATTCTATACTAAATTCAGATTTTGACTTTACAGCATGCTGAGGTGTATAGATTTTATCTTTTTTCGATGTGAGTGGTTTAGCGTTTTCTAAAGTATAATCTTTTAAAGAATCTTTCTCCGATTTTTGAGAAACGTCAAAACCCGCTGATTTCTCCAGTAACACAAATAAATGAGCGGGTTGATTTATAAGTGGTGCAGTTTGTTTATTATTAAAAAAGGTCTTTGCTTTTAATTTCATCTTTTTTTCAATATCCGGACCTGGACCTTCGGTTGAAATTCTATTGAAGATGGCATTTAATTCTGGAGATTCGTTCAAATTATCATTTTCAAATTCGGGTAATTTAAAAAAGGTCATACTATCAAGTTTGCCTTCTTGAATCCATGCTTTATAAATTTTTAAATGCAAGCTAAGCGTAAAGCTGTAATCATAAGGAGTATCGTTGATTAGGTACGGCTGAAATTTGTCTGTTGGATCGTTCTTTTTATCTACGATGGGGACAAAAGCAATTTGAATGCCCTG
>JAJTER010000097.1 GCA_021299835.1 Saprospiraceae bacterium
ACCCTTCCCTGGTTCGCCCAAATGGTACCATTGTGACGCATCACATTTATTTTGGAAGGGTCCGTAATATAATTGGCCCCATTCCTATTGGCATTATAACTTAATTGTACAGAAGCAGGGGCAGTTCCGCCTGTTCTGTCAATTTGCCATAATTCTTTATTACTAATAATTTTGATTGGATCTTCAAACTTAGACCCAAAGGTCTTAATCGGACTAATCCGTTTATATTCTATATCAAATGAATTTCCTGTATTGGCACCTACCGAAATTTTTGCAGGTGCATAAAATCCTCCTCTACCCGATGGCGCTGTAAACACTTCATTAGAAGCCAGCACCTTATTCATCGGACCGTCTACATAACTGGCATCGGTAGCACCGTTGGCCACAATACCCGCCCAGAAGTTAAGTTTAGAAGTCGATTTGGTTTCAACAATGCCCTTGTTTAAATGGATGTTTCCTTCCACAATCAACGGACTATTGACAAATACTTTCCCAGATGGTTTGTTAATATTAATACCACTCCATCTGTGAACCAGTCCAGAACTTAAACTATTTACCTGCTGATCAGCATTTCCGTTAAATACAAAATGATTTGTCGCATGATGGTAAATCCAACGGGAGGGGAAATTATCTCCAAAGTAGATTAGATTTCCACCCAATGTATCTGCCGCAGCATGGCTTAAAAAGATTTGTTGAGTACCTGAAGTCATACTACTCCTTAACCTCAAATGACTCTGGTAATTATTTCCTTTATTAGCGGCATTTCCTGAATATACATAGATGGTGTTTGGCGCTTGCATCACCAATTGGGTACCTCCCTGAAAGGTATTTCCATTAATATAATTGGACCCGCCTGTATAACCAAACTGAATGGTGTCTGTCAATATTTTATTATCTTGAACGGTTCCGGTATTCATCTGACCCAGAACCATTTCTGTATTCTGTAGAATATTATTATATAAGTTGGTGGCACCCACCGCATTCATTTTAATGGTTCCACCCTTAGTTCCTACTTCCACTCGATACAGATCCAATCCAGGAGCGGTAGATTGGGTGGTTGTATTGATGTTCAAGGTGCCATCAATAATAAATTTCTGATTATTAATCTGATTGATGGCTATACGACCTGTTCCTATATTGAAATTAGCATTGCCGTTCATTGTAAAACCATTTCCAAATCGTCCATCAATATTGCCACCACCCTGATGAGAATTTCCGGTATGTGTAAAATTAAAATCTCCCGAAACATGCGTTTTTGCCGTAAAACCAGTTACATTATAACCTATGTGAAGTTTATCTGTATTCTTATAAATTACATTCAGGTTTCCGTAAATACTGTCGGAACCATGCATAGAAATACCCGTATTTAAGCTACTGGTTCCAACTCCAGTAGAGAGAAAAGTTAGGTTTTTATAAGTATTTTTAGTTCCTCCAGTTACATTGACATTTCTGGTTGCAGACCATATTTGACCTGAGGTAACATAAGAATCAAAAACCGTAGAATCTGCTGTGAATTTATTTCCATCGGAATAAGAGTAACCAGTAGTAGTTTTCTGAAAATGTGCCAAACCACCTTCGAAGGTGTTATCAAATAAGGTAAACTCGTTGACACCAAAAGTCTTGATGGTATCATTCCTGAAGATGGAGTTTCTTATATCAAGATTTGCTGGTCCATTACTGGTAGAGATGCCATTGGTTGAAGCACTTCCAGTGAGGAAGGAGCCTCCTCTTGTTCCCACTTCAAAGAACTGGAAATTCATCCCAGGATCTCCAGTATCATTTCCGTCAAAATTAAATTTACCTGCCACCTGGAATTTATTTGGAGAGGTAGGGGTTATATCCACATCCACTCTTCTCCAATTGACATCCATATCCATACTTTACTTAGATTGGCATTGTTGTGGGCAAGATATAGATTGCCAAAATCCCTTAAATCTGCGCACAAATTTCCATAAATGGAATCCATAGCGCCGTATCCAACGTAGGCTTGTATGTAATTATTTACCGAAGTATTAAGTTGGGCAAACCTTACATTCCCTTTATAGGCATTTCCTTTGGCACCTGAAATGTTATTAGCAATTCGGGAACCTGACTGGAAAGGTATCCAGGTTCCCAGGATTTTTGAGGTAAATGCAGCGGAACGAAGATTAAAGGTATTACCGTCGATTAGCGTCCAGTTACCCGTAGTTTGATCCATGAATAATGAATCGCCAAAAAACTGATTATCATAAAGATCTGCGTGATCTACACCATACCAATCATATTGGGTATTTCTTAAGATACTATTCTTTATTTCTATCTTTCCTGGGCCCGCTGAAGTTGAAACACCTCCTGTAGCTGCCGATCCTGTTTTAAAAGTTCCTCCTAATGTACCAACTTCAAAAAATTGGAAATCCATAGCCCAATTATTATTCACATTCCCATCAAAGTCAAAAGTTCCTTTTACTATAAACTTATTGGGTGAGGTTGGCGTAAAATCAAGACGAACCCAGGAAGGCGCTTTTACATTCATGTTTCCTTCAATGGTTACTGCACCGTACGTACCCCATAAAAGTCCATCAATTGGATTATCATTTAAAAAGTTGAAATTTCCACCTATCCATACCTTACTTAAAGTTGAGGAGGCATGGGCAAAAAGAAACTGACTGTAATCCTCCATATATACATCCACATTACCATAGATGGAGTCTGTAGCTCCAGAGCCAAGTCTGAAGGATAAAGCTGCGGTGCTCCCAGAGGTATTTAAATCACCTAGATTAAGTATTCGTAAATTCCCTTTGTAAGTATTTCCTTTCGCGTTGGAAGTACTGTTCCCAACTCTGGCACCTGAATCTATAAAATTCCAAGCTGAATCATTACTCCTATTACTTGAAACAGCTACCCCTCTAACATCGAAAAGATTTCCATCAAGGAAGCTATTGTTATTATCTATATGTACCTCAACGAAAAGGGAATCCCCATAGAATTTACTATCCAGGATGTCAAATCTGTTTATCCCATAAAATTCTGCAAGCCCAAAACGAAGCGTACTATTTCTTATGTTAAGATTACCAGGGCCAAAACTTCTATTTGTTCCACCGGTGGCCTTTACACCCGTTTTTATAGTCCCCCCTGCGGTTCCGACCTCAAAGAACTGAAAGTCATAATTTACCACATCATTAAGGACACCACCGTCAAAAGAGAAAGTGCCTCCTACGGTAAATTTATTGGGCGACGTTGGTGTAAAATCTATGGTACCCCTGGGCCAGAAAACATCAAGGTTACCAACGACGGTTGCATTACCCGTGGACACATAGAACCCACCTGTCTGGGCGGTACCAGGTACATTCACATCTACATTCCCGCCGATCCAAACCTTACTATTGGTCGCGTTTTCAGAGGCAAAATATAGTTGACTTTGTTCCTTCAGGTCAGCCGTAAAATTGCCATAAATGGAGTCCATAGAATTTCTACCCCAATGACTTTGATAATAAACCGTCGACGATGCGGGAGCCGTCTTTACATAAACATTCCCCCGATAGGCATTACCGAGAAAAGTCCCGGAACCTCTTCGTCCAGATTCAAAATAAACCCATTGATTGATTAAATCCATGGCAAATGCTGAAGATCTGATATTAAATTTATTCCCGTCTATATAAGTATAACTATTTGCCAGGGTCTGATCCAGATACAGAGAATCACCAAAAAACTGGCTATCAAAAATATCTGCATTGGTTATATCATAAATTTCATAGATACTGTCTCTCAGTATGCTATTTTTTATGATTAACTTTCCTGGCCCGACCGAGGAAGTGGTTCCTCCCGTTGCCTTTGCTCCCGTCCTAAAGATGCCCCCATTGGTGGCGACCTCAAAATTGCCAAAAGTCATGGTTGGACTTCCCGTATGATTTCCATCAAAGTTAAATTTACCACCAATGGAAATCTTTTTCCCTGTGTCCACACTGAAATCAAGGACTGTATTTGGAGCAGTAATACTAAGATCACCCTTAATTTCTACATTTCCATTCGAAGCTATCCAAAGCCATCCCTGTCCGGTTCCAGTTTGGGTAAAGGTGGCTTTTCCACCAACATATAACCTTCCTGCACCAGGACTCATAAATAAATCGCCAATGCCCCAGTTGGAAAGATCAAGATTCCCGTAGATACTATCCGTACCAAATCGACCAATTTGAATTTGTCCATTTACGGTTCCTCCCAGTTCCAGATTGAGGTTTCCGAGATATGCATTCCCCTTCGCACCAGTTGCAGTAGTTCCTCTGGAACCACTAACAAAATAATCACCACCTGAGGTAGCAACATTCTGTCTCAACCTTACATTGGCGTCAAAACGATTTCCATCAATATAAGTTTGACTTCCACCAACGTTATGTGGAATGAGTATTTCAGTAGCCTTAATTCTGTTATCCAACACATTGCTGTAATCGGCACCGTTTAGGAATAATGAATCAAGAACCAGATTATTATTGTGGAATTCAACTCTTCCTATGTTGTTATTTATAATTATGTCACCTGGCGTACCCGTATAAGCACTATTATTGACATTTCTGATAAAAAAATTATGCCCATCTACATTTGGGGCAATCCTCATTTCCACTTTTCCGGTCACATTGACAATACCCGTATTCGCGTTGGATGGGTTGGCACCTAAATAAGTAGTATTATTTGTTGCTGCAGCAGCTACATTATAAATTAAGTCGCCTTTTATATTTAAAGTAGCCGAAGAAACATTACTGCCAGCGCCTAAATTAACTACTCCAGAATTACCTGTTTTGTTTAAAGAATAATTTCCTTCTATAGTACAACTCCCACCACGAGTGCCAGGTCCAAAAAACATTGACCCAGAATTCATTGAAACGGTAACATTCCCTTTAAATACAGTGTTTTTACCTGTCTGACTCATTTCTAAAACACATTGAGAGCTGGTAGATCGTGATTGAGCATAAACAATAACGTTTCCATTATATACATTAGGCCAAGTAGTTGTCACTGAACCACTTAAGTCACTATTGCCCATCCACAAAAGGTTATGGCCCTCATGAAATACAGTTAATTCTTTATTAAAAGTAGTAGTAAAAACCAAAGTACTATAACTTGTAGTGTTTCCGCCTACCTGTATCCATGCTTTGGAATGGAAAATCGAATTTTGAATCTTGAAATTTGCGTCATAATTTGCTGAATTTATACCTGAACGAAGCATTCCACTTCCTCCACTGGCATCGTTTATTGACGCTGTCTCGATGTTAGTGCCATATTGCAAAGTGAGCGTATATCCATTTACATCGAGCTGGGAACCAGCATTCATGGTCATAACACCGACCGTGACATCAGCACTCAATTTAGGCCATCGACCACTGGTAACCGTTGAAGGAATCACCACGGTAGAGGTGGCTCCAGGCACTGCACTTCCCGTCCAGTTGGTACCTGTATTCCAGTCATCACTGGAATTTCCTGTCCAGGTCTGGCTAAATACTAAGAAGGGAAATAAGAAAAAGATTAACCCAGTCAGGCCCTGTTTGGCCAACTTTCGGCTGATTAAAAATTTCATATCTTTTGAAAAAGGTAAAATGGTAGTAGTTTTCATCATTTTCTCTATTATGCCGTTTACAGTGGGATTTAAAATTTGAACTCGGCCGTGGTAATAGGCTTCAGATTAACTGGATTGGAATAGGTGGTACCTGTTATACTTGTGGTGGTACCACTCGTGTATTTATTCGTCAGTTTACAACGATAAGTTCCTTCATCCAAGGCAGTTACCGGATTGAAAATCAGTGTATTTTTTGTTGCATTAGGAACATCTGTATAAGTATTGTCATTGGCCCCTAAAGCCTTTTTTTGCCATTGATAATTTACCTTTCCACTTTTCGCTTCGTCAATGCTCACAGAAAGGGTATGCGCCAATCCAAGGCACTTATCGGCACCTATGGGATGGGCTGTGATGATGGGTGGACCATTAGGTTGGGGATTGATCATTAAGCCATAATCCTCAATTTCCCCATCAGAAGAAACACCAAGGGATCGTTCATCTAAGTCAGCAGTACTTGCATCGTCAGCTAAACCATTTTTGGAAAGGAAAAACCGGAGATACGTTCTACCAGCTGTTTGGGTACCAGGCGCTTTAAAGCGGACAAAATAATCTGTTAAGGCCTGGGTATTATGAGTGGATACCTGAGCAGGTGCTGCTTCATTTAATTCAAATTTTCCGTCTTTATCCCAGTCTATCCAAGCATAAAGATTGGCGTTACACTCTGTCTGATTTTTAATTTTTATTTGAAATATTATGCTATCAGAAGATCCCTCCTCTATAATGGGCATAGGTAAAACCAATGCATCTTCATCGGCACCATCCCCTGCCGTTCCTCCCGCATCGGCACCAGCTGCTACAGGCACAGGCCCCGAATTAAAGTCTCGGGTGGCACCCAAGCTCAACGTAATATTCATCCCTGCTTTGGGGGTATTACCATTGTGATAAGAAGCAGGGGCATCACCGTAATCATAAGCACTTTGAAGGCAATAAAACTCAAAAATTCCCTTTATGCATAGATAATTCTGTACAAAGCCAGCATTTGTACTTCCATCTCCAATGGAACCATTAATACGGTGACCGCAGTAACAGTATAATCCCTCTCCACAAGAATTTAATTTAAATCCAACCGTATAATGACCTCCGTAAGTAAAATCTCTGAAAAGGGAACTTGTTACCTTTAAAGGACAGGTATAATTGGAAGATCCACTCAACATACCTGAATCATTCTCCCCAAGGTTGAATAGGGTGTTATCAGCATTGAGAAAACCAATACAAGATTTACCACTCTCATTAGCCCCATCCATTTTTACAATATCAGTCAGATCGCCTCCACTACATAATTTTATCGTTCTTGGAGTAGTTGAAGTGGTATTGTTATTACCAAGGGAAACTCCATTGACACCCCAACTGTAAACCCTGCCATCACTGGTATGAATATAAAAATTCGGCCCTTTCACACAAGCCACGTCTATAGCCGTTTTGCTTCCATAATAAAAATTATCCAACAAGGTTGGAATATTGTAATTTTTGGCAGCTGAACCGTCACCTAATAAGACGCCTGCACCCCAAACATAAACATTTCCATTTTCTGTGAGTGCAATAGCTGCATCCATGTAAGCCTGAAATTTTTTAACTTTAGAGATGGATGCCTTGAACCACTGCTTACGATTTGGATTGCTGGTAGAACCATTTCCAAGAACATTAAAATTGTGGGTTGTCTTTATCCACAAATCACCACTTCTGGTTATCAATGCGATATTTTCCCTGGAATTAATCATATTATAAATGGAAGACGGAGTTACCCCAGGAGGTAATTGACTGGTTAAGTCTTGAAAAGTTGTCCCACTCAGGTACGTGCCAGTATTAAATGTTGAAGGAAGAAAAACAGTACCATGACCATAAAATTTAGTAGTGGTCCTGATAAACATAGAATTATTGCCGACATCAATATCACCATCAAAGGGAGAACCAGCTGTTCCAACTTCTATGGGCGTTCCATCCAGATTGGGAACTAATGTGGGCGAATATCTAATACCCAAAGGGGTTGGATCGCCCCAAACGACTACTTTATTATCTGGCCGAATCATAATATTGCTATGAAAGCCACCCTGATATTTGGTAGCATGCGTTTCATAGCATTCTTGACTATGGAGAATAGAAAAAGTTAACTGAATGATGCTGCAGGTCAGCACGAACATACGATTCGCGATCTTCATCTGTTGTAGTTTGAGAGGTTATACCATTTTTTGATACCACAAATCAAGGAATATCCCACCCAGACTATACTACCCAAAAAGGTAGTTATTTAAAGAAAAAACTGCATTTGTATACTAATTTTTTAAATATTAAAAATATAAATTATTGATTTACATTGTATTAAATATTACAAATGGTTAAAACAAATATTCATGAAATCAAACACACATTTTAACTTTTTTGAATATATAATTAGGTGTTTTTGATAATTAGTTCCAGATAAATAGATATGCATTTAGTTTATCAATCAATAAATTGTTTTCTTATTTTAGTGATACTTTTTTGTTACAATACAGAAAAAAATAAGGTCATGTTAAACACTCGTAGCCCCTGGATTTTCATTTTAATATCCTATTTATTTATCCAAAAAGGGTTCTCTATAGAGACCTCTACCAGGTATTTTTCAAAATACCTGGGGATTAATGATGGACTACCATCCAGAAATATTTCTGGCATAACCCAGGATAAGAAGGGCATAATTTGGATTGGTTCACGTGATATGGGCTTAATACGATTCGATGGCCATAAATTTAGCACCAGATTTGAAGATCCCTCCATTCCTGTCATAAATGATAACAATGAGGTATTTGATATAATAACCTCAAAAAATGAAAATCTACTGATTGCTGGTTCTAATGGGATTATCATCTTCAATCCTGATTCCGGACACAAAAAAACAATATTCAAGAATCAGAAAATTGGTGCTTTATATAAAGATTATCAAGGTAATATCTGGTTCAGCATTTTTGACAAGGTATATTACTCGAAAGATGAAAATTTGAATGATATGAAGTTAATGGCTACGCATATTACTGAAATTTCGTCTATCATGGAAGACCCTCAAAAAAGAATTTGGTATATTGATATTGATGGAAGATGTAATAAATTAAAGAGTAGAATTTATGAAGATTTACGCGGAGGAATTTTTCTTGAAAAAAATGGCATAATTAATTGGTTTCAGCAAATCATTAATCTTAAGGGGGAATTATTGGGAATGAATTTTTTTAATGTAAATAATATAAGGATTCCCATTAAATTTTCAGAAAGCGATCAATTTAGTTATGGCTTTCCAGAGAAAGGAATTTCCATTTTTGATATTATCAAATCATCTGGTTTTCCAACCAGGGAATTTATGAAGTTTGCAAAAGGAGAAATCAAATATTTCAAAGATAAATTGAATACCATTTGGATTGGAACCGCTTACGGCATTATCCTTTTAAAAGAAAAATCGGTTCAATTTAATAGTCTAAAGGAATTAGATGGTAAGAGTGTCAGAGGCATGCTCGAGAGAGATAATGGAAATATTATCATCGCCACTTATGCAGGATTATATGAATGGGACAGGAAATCAGAAAAAATAAATCAATTACCTAATTCCTACAGTACCTTGAATATCTGTTTTAAGCCTATTCATATTCAAAGTAACAGGCTATTCACAACCCTCGAAAATTATAATGCTTTTGATATTCTGGAATTTAAAAAAAAAAAATTTATCAATTATCAAAATCTAATACTAAGCAGCAGTGGATTAGGTTTTAGGGGGGCATTTTATGACAAAAACAGAAATATGATATATGCAGGGAATACCAGGGTTTATCAGATTAACCCGACAAATCTGGAAATTAAGGCACTTCCTTTTGAAAATACTGAAAAGGAATTACAATTATTTGATTTTCTGCAACGTGATTCCAGCTCCTTTTTTATTGGAACAGATAAAGGATTACTTATCTTTGATATAAATAAAGGTTGGATCCCTGAACCGTTGAGCGTGAATAAAATTCAATCTAATGTAAAAGTTAGAATTAATCATATCTATAAAAATACTAACGGTCAATTATGGTTATCTACCAACCAAATAGGCATTATTTTATTTGATTACAAAAAAAATAAAATACTGAGCAGATTAACCATGAAAGATGGACTTCCATCAAATGAAATTTACGCTATTTATTCCATGGATGGTGGAAAAAATTTATGGTTAAGTACCGCAAATGGGTTGTCCACTGTGAATATTAAAAATAAAACCATACAGAATTTTAATACAAATGACGGCCTGATTGGTAATGAATTCAATACTATTTCCCATTTAAAGTCGAAAGATGGACTTCTCTTTTTTGGCGGGACAGAAGGGGTAACCTATTTTAATCCCTCAGAAATAAAATCCTCATTTTCTATAAAACCAACCCCATTTATTTCCGATATTAATGTCTATGACAGCAAAGAAGGTAAAGAACTAACCCTTTCACCAAGCGGTCCCATCTCGCTTAAATGGTACCATTCCCCCTTAAGGATTCATTTGGGCGGAGATGATTATTTCGATTTTAAAAACCAGACCTACCGATATAAATTGAAAGGTTATGATGAAAGATGGCAATACATAAAAGGTCAGAATCCAATAACATACCATAAATTACCACAGGGGGAATACACCTTGCAAATTCAGATAAGATCTAATAATTCTGGCTGGAATGGTCAGGTGAAAACTTTACAAATTATCCAAAAGCCTATTTGGTACAAACAAACGTATGTAATTATTTTATTCTTGATTTTACTTTTTATTATCCTTTATCTTCTTATATCAATTAAATTAAAACAATTACAAAAAGAACACAATGTCAGACTTGAAATAGCGGAAGATTTGCATGACAGAATGGGCAGTATGATTTTTTCCATCAATTATGGTGCAAATAAATTATTGGCTAATAAAACGGAAATAAATGAAAATATTAAATATGAATTAAACCGTATAACCATTGAATGCCAGCAAATTAATCTGGCTATATCAGACATTATATGGGCTATAGATTTAGGAAAACAGAAATTTAAAGACCTCATCATACGGTTTCAAGACTTTAGTGACCGGTATTTATTAGAAAAAGGGATAAAAGTGACCTATCATATTTCTGAAACGATTCCGTCGGAAAAGATTCTATCTCTTACAGTGCGTCACCAACTGATGATGATTTTCACCGAGGCCATTCAAAATATTTTAAAACATGCCCCTGATTCAAAGGTTATAATCAATCTTAACTACGAAAAAAGCCATCTTACCCTTGAGGTAATTAATAGTTTTCACAATAGAAGTTTTACCTCTTTTTCATCAGGACATGGAATGACAATCATGCTTAAAAGAGCAAAAAGAATGGAAGCAAACATACATTTTGACAATGATGCTCATCGATTTCTAATGACCTGTCGAGTCAAAGTTTAAAACTAACTAAATATTCATTTAGTTTTTTTATCAAAAAAATAAACCGATTTTTTATTTATAATTACCTTTTAAATTGCGAGGTAGAATATATTAAAATCAAATCAGATGTATCAATTGGCAATCGTTGAGGATGACCCAAATATCGTCAAAAGTTTTAGAACTCATTTTGACCATTCTGAGAAGTTTAGCGTCGTTTTTGAAACAAATGAAGTGGAAAGACTCGTCAAGTTTTCAAAAACCAATGCTAACATTGACGTCATCATCCTTGATCTTAATCTACCTTTCCTCAATGGAATTGACGGATTACCAAAAATAAGAAAAGCGTTTCCCAATGCAAAAATAGTGATTCACACCATCGTGATGGATAATGACAGGATTTTTCAGGCCATCAGCCGTGGAGCCATTGGTTACTTAGTTAAAGGAATTTCATTTGATGACATAGAAGAGAAATTGATAAACTGTATAGAGGAAGGAGGGAGTCCATTGAGTGCAAGTATAGCCAGAAGGATCATTGGATATTTTCAAAATCCAGGGAAGTCTCAAAAAGAAAATGAAAAATTAACTGACATTGAGACTAAATTGATTCGGTTTTTAATCGATGGACTTACCTATAATCAGATTGCTTCCAATATGAATATTACCATCCATGGCGTTCGCTATCATATCATGAATATTTATAAAAAGCTGGAAGTTAACACTAGGCATCAAATTGTCTCCATCTATAAAGGTAATTAACACACTAAAAAAATCATTTCAGGCTCACTGTATAATCATCTAGTTTATTGCCAATTCCTTGGAATGGGTTGATATTAATTTTTTTTATAATGTATTTTGTTGAAAAAATTAACTGATGGAAAGATTTGGTCTTATGTATAATAATAAATCTCAATATTTCGAAAAGATTCGAAAAAGACTAACCTCAAATCCAAATTTCATTATTTTGGGTGAAGCTCAAAATGTAAGTACTTTTTTAGATGGTATCCCTAAGCGGGCATTATTTGATTATTTATTAATTGAAGCACCCATAAAATTTAACGAGGAAATATGCTCTCATTTGAAGCAATTAAGAAAAAAACAAATAAATACAGAGATTATTCTTTTTGGACCAGATTGTTCGGTAAAAACTATATTAACTTTGCTTAAATCGGGTATCAGTGGTTATTTTCTAACAGAAAATGGAGAAGAATATTTTTTTGATTTGCTGACTCGTAATGAACGTTTATTTTTCTCTCCATCTATTTTAAAAAAACTGGTTCACCATCATCGTCCCAGCATTGAGGAGGAAACCAATGGAGGGGAAAAACTGACGCCAAGACAATTAGACATTTTAAAATTATTGGCAGAAGGAGAAACTTATGAAAACATTGGAAAAATTCTCAATATATCCTTGAATGGAGTAAAGTTTCATCTCAAAGCTATATACTATAAATTTGAGGTAGAGAATAGAATTCAGGCTGTAAAATATTATGAAAGTAATGTAATAGGCCAACTTTCAGAGCCATAAAATCAATCATAATTTAAAATTTCATTCATCAGACCCTGATCATCGTTGACCTGTTTGAATTTCAATTTATTTAAATCGCCCAAGGGAGAAATAAGTGATTCTGCCATTTTATCAATGGCGACGGTAGATAAAACGGTCTGTATGTAAGCCTCAATGAGGTCATCGAGACCAATACCCAGTTTATTAAAGTCCCTTCTATCCATTAATAGTAAACGATGAGTATCGCTGTCCCATTCACCCGAAGGCAATTTAAAAGAAAGATTAGTTCCCAGCATGTCCCAAGAGGATGCGTCAGAGGTCCAATTATCCTCTAAAGGTAATTTCGCTCTTCTTGCATAAGTACAAAGGGGTAAAATACCATTTTCTGTAGAGCTGACCATCATCCTCAGGTCTGCTACAAAGGTTCTTCCCTTTGCATTGGGTATCGTTCCCACATGATACAACTTTCCCGTCAAGGTTTCGGAACTCCAGTTATAGTTTCCAATTAAACTTTGTATAACAAAACGGTCATAAGGGAAATCAAGTTTCATGAAATCCTCGAGTTCCCGTTCTGATACAATAGTGAAAACGCCCTGGCCTGAGTTACTATATGGCACTTTGATAACACCTTGCCCCCCAAACTCAGCAATGTATTGAGGAATTTCTTCCTTTTTCACGTCCCATATCGTTTGTGGGGTATTGATATGTAAACCAAAAGTTTCCCATTCTTTATTAAAATCGGAATAGGCTTTTGCTGCCGTCATTTTATTTCTACCCCCTGCCAGACAAGCAATAATAGG
>JAJTER010000098.1 GCA_021299835.1 Saprospiraceae bacterium
AATACGACCATCGGGTAACTGCCTTCTTGCCGACCCTTTTTGCAAATTAGCTAAAGACTTTATGGCCGACGTAGTTTGATTTACCGCTTTTTTCTCCAGCCAATTTCCCAATAAAACCAGCGTAAAAATACCTGCCGCCGTTTCAAAAAAATTTAGGTTCTCATCCATTTTGATAAGACCGATCGCACTATATATAAAAGCTGCGGTTCCTCCCGTAAAAATGAGTACATCCATATTTGGAACACCTATTTTTAGTGACTGGTAGGCAGAATTTCCAAAGTGAACCATACCGATGAACATGGCTGGAGCGGCAAGCATAAAAGAAATCCAAATATTATGCATAAATGGATAGTGAATGCCAAAGGCCATAAGCACATGAAAAAGCAATAAGGGGGAGGTAAAAACCAAACTAATCCATAATTTAAGAGATGCACCCTTTAATGAATTATCTGATGCTTTAATTACGGTATATCCAAGTTTGCTAATACCCTTTTTGACTTCTTCAACCGTCAAAGAATCATTAGATATAATAAACTGAGCCTCACCCGTTTGAAAATCTACACTCACCTCTTCGAGGCCCTTTTTTTCAAGAAAACGAGTAATCCCCACTGCGCATTGAGCACAATCCATCCCTTCAATTTTCAGTTCAATGCATTTTGACTCCACCGTGCTATATTTTTCGATAAAACAAAACAATCTATTTAATGGTTGACCCCATTATTACTTTAAAAATAGTAAAAGTGGCGGTCAAATCAATTATATTTGAGCACATAAGTAGTCATCATGGAAAAAATATTAGTTGCCAACCGGGGAGAAATTGCTCTACGAATTATAAAAACCATCAAAAAATTAGGTAAAAAGGCGGTGGCCGTTTACTCGGAAGCAGATATAAACAGTTTACATGTCAAATACGCCGATGAAGCTTATTGTATTGGACCAGCTTCTTCCTCTTCTTCCTATTTAAGGGGGGATATCATCATAGAAACAGCCTTAAAAGCGGGGGTGGATGGCATACATCCTGGTTACGGATTTTTGAGTGAAAATGCAGAATTTGCTGGTCAGGTTGCAAAAGCAGGCATTATATTTATTGGACCAACGGCAGAAAGTATCGATTTGATGGGAAACAAAATTGCTGCCAGAGAGACGGTAAGAAAGCAGGGGGTTCCGCTGGTTCCTGGAAATAAGAATACCTTAACATCCATTGATCAGGCCAGAATCATTGCTGCTGAGATTGGTTTTCCCATTTTAATAAAAGCAGCTGCGGGGGGTGGAGGCAAAGGAATGCGGAAGGTTATGAATATGGAAGAGCTTGAAAGCCAAATGCAAAGGGCTCAAAGTGAGGCTTTAGCTTCTTTTGGTGACGATGCCGTTTTTGTTGAAAAATACGTAAGTTCTCCCCGTCATATTGAATTTCAAATTATGGCTGATCATCATGGAAATGTTGTTCACCTTTTTGAAAGAGAGTGCAGTATTCAAAGGAGGCATCAAAAACTGATTGAGGAAGCGCCGAGCGTAGTCTTATCGGAAAAATTGCGGGAAGAGATGGGAAATGCGGCGGTGCAGGTAGCAAAAAGTTGCCAATACCGTGGCGCAGGTACCGTAGAATTTATTGTAGATGAAAATCTACAGTTTTATTTTTTAGAAATGAATACCCGCTTACAAGTGGAACACCCGGTGACTGAACTCATTACCGGTCTGGATTTGGTGGCATTACAAATCGCTGTGGCAGAGGGAGAAAAGCTGCCATTTACCCAAGAGGAATTATCTATAAAAGGGCATGCCGTTGAATTGCGTATTTGCGCTGAAGATCCGTTTAATCAATTTTTACCGTGTACAGGTGTCTTGAAAACCTATCGCCCGCCAGTAATGGAAAACGTGCGGCTCGATGATGCATTTATAGCTGGCATGGAGGTTTCTATCTTTTATGACCCTCTCATTGGCAAATTAATAGCCTTTGGTGATAACCGGAATGCCGCCATAAGAAATCTTTTGGAAGCAATTAAGCGATTTGATTTAACAGGTATTGAGACTACTCTACCCTTTGGAAAGTTTGTTTGCGAACACCCTAATTTTATTTCAGGTGAATTTGATACCCACTTTATTGAAAAATATTTCACTCCGGAACAAATAAATGAAACCTACGCGCAGGACGCATTACTTGCAAGCAAAATAGCGTTGAACTTATTTTTACAAGATAAAGAAAAGGTGAAATTCATGGGTGCTTAATATCACTAATCATTACAGGAGTGCCCCAATTTACTAAGGAAAAAATATTTTCGTCCACGGCAAAAGAGACCACAACTTCTATGTTACCCTGAGAGATCCAGGCATCGTCAAGGTTCAACGGTAGCCATTGATTCCCATTTTTATCGGTCATTCCCCAAAAACCACCTTCGAAATCGTAGTAACTGAGATGAACCGAAACCTTATCATATACCTTTTTTGCCATATCCTTTTACACTAAAGCATTTGACGAATTAAAAAGCAATTGTCTGATATCCTTTATTTCTGACAATAAAGCATTTAACGTCATATTTTCATTTTCTATATTTCTGGTAACTTTTAGCCTCACCTCCCAAAATTCAAGTATTTCAGATAACTTTATGGGTGTAATCTTTTCCTCTTTACTGCCCAAATAAAGGTTTACGACACCTTTAGACAATGAATTCAGATCAATTTTATGAATAAGGATATTATTTTTAGTAACAACCACATAAAATTTATCATTAGAAATAGATTTAACACCCGACGCCGGATCTAATTTTTCAGCAATGAGGACATCACCGGGTAAAAAAGCTGGATAGCCACTATCCATTTGCACTTCAAAAGCGCGGAGGTTGTGACCCTTCAGATGAGCACCCGGAAGTTTCAAACATTCCAAAGAAGCTAAGAACTGGCTATTTCTTCTTTCAGCGGCATATTTTTTCCCTAATATTTGAGGAATAAAATAGATAACACCTGCATCAACAGGAACATCTGCAGAACTTTTAGCTGGAAGCCATTCCTCTGGTTGAGAAAAATGACTACCCTTTCCTGTTAATAAAAAGACCGGGTTCATTTCGTATTTTTCTACCCCCTTTCTTAAGAGCTCGAGGGTAACATCTCTTCTACCCTTTAGTATTTCGCTGAGAGACTGAGGCAAGTAGTCCAAAGACAGGGCAAATTGCCGGCTTGAACGTACCTTTCTTAGCCGTTTAAGTTCATCATGACAATAGATGAACCTATCTGTGACCATTGTATTCATGTAGTTTTCTCGTTTTCCTACACAAATATAACTTATTTGTAAACTATTTAATGCTATTATTCAACATAATTTACATTAAATTTTATTTACATGTAATTTAATTCAATTATTAGCAGCTGCTGAAATAATTTGAAGAAAATCATTGGCTTGCAAGCTTGCTCCCCCTACCAGACCGCCATCTACATCGGGCATAGAAAACAAATTGGCAGCATTAGAAGCATTTACACTCCCTCCGTAAAGAATGATTAATTTTTCAGCGACGGCCGCACCATATTTTTGTTCAAAGAAATGGCGAATAACTTCATGCATTTCCTGAGCTTGTTCAGCACTTGCGGTACGTCCTGTTCCAATAGCCCAGATAGGTTCATAGGCAAATACCACCTTCGCTACTTCCTCCGCACTTAGATGAAAAATACTTTCTTCTAACTGATTAGTAACGAATTCATTTTGTTTATTTTCTTCTCTGACTGACAGTGGCTCACCGCAACAAAATATAGGCGTTAAACCATGACTCAGTACCTTAGAAACTTTTTCACTCAAAAATTTATTAGATTCATTAAAGTATTCTCTTCGTTCAGAATGACCGAGAACCACCTGTTTGATACCCATACTTTTTAGCATAGCGGCAGAAATTTCACCAGTATAAGCACCTTTATCCTCAGAATGGCAATTTTGAGCAGCCAGCTGAATCAAACCATTTTTATTCACAATAGGTTTGAGTGCATCCAAATAGACGGCAGGCACACATAAAGTAACAGACGTACCATTCAACCCGGGTAAATTGGCTACCAGATTATTGGTCAATTCGAGCGCGGAGGAATAATCCAGATTCATTTTCCAGTTTCCTGCTACCCATTTATTTCTTTTTACCATGTAAAAACTATTTTTCTGCGAAGGTAATAGGGAAAGCATATAAATCCAAAACAAAACTAATTTTGCAAAAACAAAATCGATGCAATGGAATTTGGAAAAGTAGAGAATCTGTCTGATATTTTATGGAATTTACCTCCAAAACCAAATATAGGGGTCGTTAAAAATTCAAAACCTATTCATTTTCATATTGGAACCACTGGATGGGCTGAAAAGGAATGGGTGGGAAGTATTTATCCTAAAGGAACAAAACCAGCTGATTATTTAAGCCAATATGCAAAGGTTTTTGACTCCATAGAATTAAATACTACGCATTACCAGATACCTGACCATTTAAAAATAGAACGATGGTATGATAAAAGTGCGCCTGATTTCAAATTTTGCCCGAAGTTACCCAGAGCCATTAGCCACCATAAAGGATTGGGCAATGGGACTGACAATATATTATTATTTTGTGAATCTATTTCAGGCTTAAAAGAAAAGCTAGGCCCCTGTTTTCTTCAACTCCCCCCCTATTTTAGTCCTGATAACCTGGACATTTTAGAGACATTTTTTCAGAAATGGCCAAAAGAAATCGCTTTACATCTTGAATTTCGCCATGAAGACTGGTATTTACCGACTACAATAGATAAACTAATTGAACTTTTAATACATCATCAAAAAGGGATGGTCATGACCGACGTTGCAGGAAGAAGAGATGTGCTGGCCATTGGCGCTACTACAGACGTTGTATTTGTACGATTTGTTGGAAATTTAGGACATCCCAGCGATGGAGAAAGATTAAAACAGTGGGTAATTACCTTAAATGAATGGGTGGATGCAGGCATTCAGGAAATATATTTTTTCCTTCATCAACCGCAACCGAAGGCTATTCTTCCTATGTACGAGTATATTAAGGGACTTCAAATAGCCACAGGGAGTTTTCAAAATATGCGAGAGCTAAAGTCAGAAACTGAAGATCCTAAAACGAGGCAATTAAAATTATTTTAATGATAAAATAACATAAAAGCACCATAGTTTAGGTAGCATACGTTTATATTAGCAAAAAATACAGCGGTGAATACACATCAATTCAAACCAATTCAGGAATTACTGGAAACCGAATCGGGGATACCTTTCATACATAGAGACCTAAGTTGGTTGAGTTTTAATTATCGGGTTTTACAAGAGGCCATGGATTTATCGGTTCCCTTGTTTGAGCGTATCAAATTTTTGGCAATTTACAGTTCAAATCTGGACGAATTTTTTAAAGTCCGAATGGCCTATCACAGGTATCTTGTACGTGCGGGAAAAAAGGCAAAAAGAGAATTAGAACACGATCCCAAAATGACCATCAAAGAAATCCGCCGCATTGTAAATCTGCAACAGGAGGAATTCAGCAGTGTTTTTTTAGATCGAATTGTTCCAGAGTTGAAAAAAAACAATATTTATCTGCGACGACGCTTAGATTTAAATAACAAGCAGAGAGAATTTGTAGAACATTATTTTCACGACCACATGCTTCCCTTTGTTCAACCGGTGTTGTTAGTGGGTGAAAAAGTCAGACCTTTCCTGAATAATGCTGCCTTATATTTAACGTTACAAATGAAACCCATTGACGATTTACATGCCGACGATGAATATGCTTTAGTTAAAATACCATCGGATCATTTACCCCGATTTATCGAGTTACCCTCTTCCTCAGGAAAGCATGAAATGATTATGCTGGATGACATAGTGAGGCATTCAGTTTCCTGGATGTTCCCGGGGTACGCCATCATAGACACCTTTTCAGTAAAATTGACCCGTGATGCGGAATTATATATAGATGACGAATTTTCTGGCGATTTAATTCAAAAAATAAAAGAGAGTTTGTCCAAAAGGCAGGTTGGACCAGCGGCACGGTTTGTTTACGATAGAGAGATGCCTCCACAAATGTTTGAATTTTTGTGTAAGGTATTTGCCCTGGAGAAAAATGACACCTTAAGAGAAGGAAGATATCACAATAATTTTGATTTTTTCAAATTTCCTGATTTCGGATTAGTCCATTTGAAGAATAACGCTTTACCCCCCCTGGCCTATCCACTGATAGAAAAAAGCGTCAACATATTTGAAACCATAAGAACGAGAGATCATTTGTTACATTATCCCTATCAGTCTTATGAGTCGGTCATTCATTTTTTTGAAGCGGCGGCGGTTGACCCGGCGGTAACCCATATAAAAATCACCCATTATCGCGTTGCCAAAAATTCGCGAATAATGCAAGCCTTAACGGCTGCGGTGTCGGCGGGTAAACAAGTATCTGTTTTTATAGAAGTAAAGGCAAGATTTGATGAAGAGGCAAATTTGAACTGGGGAGAAAAGCTGGAAAAGGAAGGAGTTACGGTACATTACAGCTTTCCAGGACTTAAAGTACATGCTAAAATTGCCCTAGTCAGAAGACAGGAGGGAGAAACGGCTAAATTGTATGCTTACACAGCTACGGGAAATTTCCATGAAGAAACTGCACGCACCTACAGCGATTTTGGATTATTTACAGCCGATGAAAGATTAACTAAAGAATTAGCCAGAATTTTTTCCTATTTAGAAACGGCTAAACTCCCACAACAGGACTTCCATCATATTTTAGTTGGCAAATTTAATCTCAGAGAAAAGTTAGAGCAATTTATCGATGCGGAGATTGACGCAGCGATGAGAGGAGAAGAGGCACAAATAATACTCAAAGTAAACAGCATACAAGACCTTGCTATGATCACCAAATTATACCAGGCTTCGCAGTGCGGTGTAAAGATAAAGTTAATCGTCCGGGGTATTTGTTGTTTAGTACCTGGAGTTCCTGGCTTGAGTCAAAATATAGAAGCGATAAGTATAGTAGATAGATTTTTGGAACATGCGCGGGTATTTGTTTTTCATCAAGGAGGTAAAGAAGCTGTATATTTATCATCTGCAGATTGGATGCTTCGCAATTTAAGCCATCGAATTGAAACGGCCATACCTGTATATAATGAAACCTTAAAGAAGGAAATAGTAAATTACTTAAGGATACAACTAAATGACAATGTGAAAGCCAGAATAATAGATATAAACTTTTTGAATGAATACAGAAAAACGGAGAGTGATTTAAGTATTCGGTCACAATTGGAGGCCTATTATTATGCGAGGAGAAACACAGAAAATTTGCAATAATTTTTTGTCAAAAATTATCATCGGTCAAAAATTGTATTATATTTGCACTTCCTTAGAGTAAAAGCATTCTAATTAAATCGCGGATGTAGCTCAGTTGGTAGAGCGCAACCTTGCCAAGGTTGAGGTCGCAGGTTCGAATCTTGTCATCCGCTCTAATTTTTTCTTCTGCCCAGATGGTGGAATAGGTAGACACGCAGGACTTAAAATCCTGTGGCCATAACGGCCGTGCGGGTTCGATTCCCGCTCTGGGTACATTTTTAGAAAGGCTATCTTCGGGTAGCCTTTTTTTGTTACTAAGATGGCGGGGCTATGCCCCTAGGAGATTACAAAGGATAAATAATGGATGGTTTTCTAAGAAGGTGCCAGATGGTTAATAGGTTATTATACATAACTATTGTAGAGACGCGATGCTTCGCGTCTTCTCCCCGATAGGTTTTGATTTAATATTTACACCCTAACACCTGGTTTTGAATCAGGATTTATTTACAGGAAAGACTGTGCACAAAAAGCAAGCACCTCCCCAGGCGTCGGTGGAAATTATGCGCGTAGCAGCTAATTGTTTGAATCAGGATTTACAGGATATTGAGGATTAACCATAACGTCGTTGGTGTGATTCGGAAGGTTACTAATTAAATGGTGCTTTCATTTACAGGCTTTTCGCCGATGTGTAACACATCGGCGAAAAGAAGGGTAAAAAGTAATCTTCTAAGAATGACCATTACAACTAAATCGAAGACGTACTTTGTAATCCTGTAAATCCTGATTCAAAATTATTTATCGGAAACATCCCCCAAAAACAAGCACCTCCATAATCTTCGGTGGAAATTACACGTGCTGCAGCCAATTTTGAATCAGGATTTACAGGATTTTGAGGATTAACCATAACGTCGTTGGTTTGTGTGGGAAGGTTATTATTAAACGGTGCTTTCATTGCAAGGCCTCCCGCCGATGTGTAACACATCGGCGAAAAGAAGGGTGAAAAGTAATCATCTACAAATAAACATTGCGCTAAAAACGAAGACGTCCTCTGTAATCCTGAAAATCCTGTAAATCCTGATTCAAAACCAGGCGTTAGGGGTTAATTTATATTGAAACCTGTCGGGGAGACGCTATCTATTATCCGTGAAATCCTGTAATCCTTAAAATCCGTGATTCAGAATCCATCGTAGAGAAGATGCGAAGCATCGCGTCAATGAGAAATTGATTAGTATTTAATTTCCTTAATAAATTCTTTAGGTAATTTACCTGTTACGAGTTTAAAACTTTGAATAAATGCGGAATAGGATTTGAAACCACATTCTTTACCTAATGATTCAATGGTTTTCTTGTATCCATTTTGATTATTTATTAGTCCAATAGCGTATTCAATTCTCAATCTATTTCGCCAATCTATGTATTTTTCATTATTGATCTGATTGAAAAAATAAGTAATATGATGTATGGGTAAATCAATATCCTTTGCCAAACTATAGGTACTAGAGTCCGCATCTAAAAATTTATTGTTCTTCTTCCAATCATCAAGTAAAAGCCTTATTTTACCGATATAATCATCTTGTAAGGAAAAACCGTCGATTTCGCTTTCTGGTAATACTTTATCTTCATTTTTTTCCAATCCTGGTTTTTCCAAAGGAATACCATAAAGAATTTGGGGAAATAGGACAAGTCCAAGGGTTAAGACCAAAAATCCAATAAAAATGAGGGAGAATAAAACATTTCCCTCATTTTGAAAAGTAATCTTATCCTTCGCATTAAGAAACATTAGACCGATGGTAGAAAAAAAAACTCCTAAAAAGGTTACGATAATGGCAAAAAAGAAAAGCCAATTTGTTACAATTTTTACCTGATTTCCCTGTACCTTATAGGATACTCTCTTATAATTATTTTTAAAAATCAGGCCCCATATAGCTATTAGATAGAGGAAAAGATGAATCCCTTTAAGCGCATAATTAATTCTTAAGGACAAAAAATTATTTAAATTGGAATAGCTTAAAGTTTTCCAGGAATGGTTAATTATTTCATCTGCTGCTTTGTATTTTTCCTCCCAACTTGCCAAATTATAAGGCAATCTACCTATGAAAATAATAGCAAATAGTAAAAAATGTAACCCGTCATATTTAGTGAACTTAGCATTATCTCTTAAAATAGATCGCACATAAAGAAAAGCCAGAGGACCAATAGCGTAAGCTGAAGCATTGATTGGAATACTTAAAATTAATGCTAAAATAGCTTTTGAATTATTGAATAAATACTGATAATGAGATAATGTGACGAAATTAAAAGAGAACAGGAAAAGTCCTAAATAAATATTTGCGGATTTGTAACCCTTATTATAGACTAATAAGAAAGCCGAAAAAAATAAACCTATTCCACTTAACAACAGCATCTAAAATAAATTTTCCGGGAATAATATAAAATAATTGCCACTTCAAAGCTAGTCATTTAAAATGGGCTTTAACTTATTTGTTGAAAAATAGACTGATTCAAAAGGAAGAAAATCGCATTGTTCCTTTTAATTTTCTTATTAAAATTTTATATTACTCTAATTACCAAAAGACTATGAGATATAAGTTTTTCAGGGGTTAAATTAAGAATTATGACCATTAGGACATTTTCTGTTTTCAAATCATATTTTAGTTGTAAAAGTCCCTGTCACTTTAGAAAATCCCAGTATCTTGTATTGTTGTAATCGCGGGATACCCACGCAAATATCCGCGTACAGCACATAACCAAGCCTCGGGAACGAAATAATAAAGAAGTCAATCTTTGAGGCAACGGACGGAAGCACCGTAAGTCTTACCGTAGCCGCCCCTGGTCATCATGCCATCGCCGAATCTTAAGTAACGGAACCAGGCGTTACTGCCGTAATCGGTAGCACTCCAAAAGGCAGCGTTGCTTCCCTTATTTACGTTACTACCACCTGTACTACGCTCTCCACCTGGGAGAGCGGAAAAGCCGGTTAAGTTGTCTGCTTCTGTGTTTGTTGAACCCCAATAGAAGCTACTCGTTGATTTCAGCCTGCCTCCAGCTACACTTTCACCCCCAAGATTAGTAGTCAAAATAGTCCACTCGGCATCGGTGGGTACGTGCCAACCTGTTGGACAGAGTCCTCTGCTATCTCCCACCGCATACCAATTGTAAAGATTTCCATAAGGATACTCATAAGCCGTACTATCACCGCTATACCAATCTCGCCCTCCAGTGGTTAGGACACCCCATGCTGAGTAAACTACTACTGGAATCAGGTCTCCATTTCTATACCGGGAAGTTTTCAAATTCTCTTTCATCCAGCATTGTTGCCCTATTTGTACTGTGTTATATGTATTGATATCAACATCCGTAGTAGCTAAACCACAATTAAAATCAGCATTAGTCCATTCGGGAATACCTCCGTTAATCTTTAATACCTTCCCAGCTGAACCAGCTGATAGCTTTACCCAGGCTGAACCATTCCAATATAACATATCGCCAAGAGAATTACCTGAAGTTGGAAGACCGCCACCATTGTTGCGATAATTTAATAACATAGCTGCTGTATCTGAGATATTTAACTTTAGATTCAATGCTGTTTGAGTGGCTGTTGAAATAGATTTGTTAACATCTGAGGTGTTATCAACATTAGGTAAACCTACCATGGCTTGAGTAATTCCACTAACTGTTCCCGTGAAAGTGGGATTGTTAATAGGCGCTTTAGCATTCAATCCCGCCCGATAGTTTGACAACATATTGGATGTATCCGAATCCAAAAGATAGGGCAATAACATATTGGTTGTGTCTGCATCTCGCAGATAAGGCATCAACATGCTCGTCGTGTCCGCCCGACGTAAATAGGATGACAACATGCTCGTCGTATCCGCGTCACGCAGATAAGGTGTAAGCATTAATGTCGTATCTGCCCGACGTAAATAAGATGACAACATGCTCGTCGTGTCCGCATCTCGCAGATAAGGTGTAAGCATCACCGTCGTATCCGCCCGACGTAAATACGGTGACAACATGCTTGTCGTATCAGTATCCCTGAGGTAGGGCTGCAACATCGATGCAGTGTCTAATATATTTACTTTAGTGCTAATGCCTGTCCGGTAATTGTTAAGCATAGCCGTCGTATCAGCATCCCGAAGATAAGGTGACAACATACTCGTTGTGTCCGCATCCCTGAGGTAGGGTTGCAACATTGATGCAGTGTCTAATATATTTACCTTTGCATTAATTCCTGTAAAGTAATTAGCAAGCATAGCCGTCGTGTCAGCATCCCTCAGA
>JAJTER010000099.1 GCA_021299835.1 Saprospiraceae bacterium
TAGAAGCAACGAAACAAATTTGTGCCACATTTAATGTATCCAATGATTGTTATAACCAAGAGTGGTTATTTAAAATTGACGAGAGCGGACTTGTAAAATAATAATTTCCTTGTTGTCAGATAGAAGAAAATACCATCATTGTTTTTCAATCGGATCACGGCCATTCGGAAGAGGAAAGAACCTTCGGGGGAGGGGGCTTTGCTGGCCCTTATAGAGGTGCGAAATTCAGTTTATTTGAAGGAGGTGTAAGAATTCCTGCTATTATCAGCTGGCCAGGGAAAATTCCTCAAAATGAAGTTAGAGATCAACTCTCTATAAATGTAGATTGGTTTCCGACCTTGTTGGAACTTACTGGCATATCTAAGGGGAATCACAAAATAGATGGAAAAAGTATCGTGAATGTTATCCAATCTTCTAAAGCTCCCAATCCCCACGATACATTTATTTGGCAAAGTGGTGGAGGAAATGAGCCGCAGTGGGCTGTGAGGCATGGAGACTGGAAACTTATTCATAATCCAGTGGGAAATCATTTGAGCGAGGCTGAAAAAAATCCAAAAAAGTTATATCTCTTTAATATAAAAAATGATCCTGGGGAAATGAAAAATGAGGAAGGTAAGAATCCGGCAATAGTGAGTTCTCTTTATGAGAAATACCTCATGTGGTTAAAGGAAGTTGAAAAACAATAAATTTTAATCCAGTGCTGGTATAAATAATTTTCATTTCAATAAATAAATCATTTTGGCGTATTTTAAGGCTAGTTATGGAAAAATAAAAAAAGCCTCCTTTGCAGAATTTTAGGGTGGTTTGTCAGGATACTTCAATGTTCTGTCTAGACATTTATTGAGTTTATTTTTTTTACGAAAATATTTAACCTGATAAATGACACAAAATTGAATAAGTGCGATTCATAACTAGTAATTGCTACCGTCACTTTAAGAAGCAACTTAGTAATCAAAATTGGGATTCTGTGAATCTTACCTTAGGAATTAATATTTGTGTTCTTTAATTAGATTTTAACATAGTTCTAAAATGTCTTGTCAGATAAAAACGGTTATTGTAAATAACCAAAAACTTTAATATTATTTCTCTATTGTTCAGATTAAAAACAAATAATGTTTAATTTACTATTTTTACCAAATTATATTTTTATTTTAGTATCACAAATTAAAATCATTAAATATGAAAAAGATACTCTTGATTATCCTTCCAGCTTTTGCTTTTTTGCAGTGCACTGCACCAAAAGTGGAAACAGGAAAATCCAATTTTAAAGAATTGGGAAATTATTTATCAACTGAAGTTAAGAATGGAAAGCTTAGAGGTGTTCATGCTATGGTGTATCATGAGGGTACATTGGTTTTTGATCAATTTTACGGATATAGAGATTTTGAAGCTTTAGATTCCATGAGAGGTGACGAACAGTATTTTATCCAGTCTATGACCAAACCTATTGTGTCAGTAGGATTAATGATCTTGGTGGAGGAGGGTAAAATTTCTTTAGATGATCCTGTGGGGAAGTATTTACCACAATTTTCAACCCCTTTGGTGGCTAAAAATCCAAATGAGGGAATTGATGTGGAAAAATATCCTGCCAAGCGCTCCCCTACCGTAAAAGAACTTTTGAGCCATACTAGTGGCATGTCGCATGGATTGACTGCTACTGCCTTGGATGCACAATTATTGCAACGTGCGCTAAGCCCTGAAAATAAAACTCTGAATGATCGTTTAAAGGTATTGTCAGATTTTCCTTTTTTATATGAACCCGGTACTCGCTGGAACTATTCTTTTTCCACGGATTTACTTGCGGGAGTAATTGAAAAAGTTTCTGGACAGCCACTTGATCAATTTCTGGAAGAACGAATTTTTCAGCCCCTTGGAATGAAAAATACAGGTTATAATCTTACCGAAAGCCAAGCTGCCAGAATTCAGGTAGTCTATGATTTTATGCCCGATACCACTCTGGTCAAGGCGGCGAATCAGCCTTCTCCATCAGGAAACACACTCTTTGCTGGAGTAAATGCATTGTTCAGTACCACTCAGGATTATTTGACCTTTGCCAAAATGTTACTAGGACAAGGTGAGTTAAATGGGGTTAGAATTCTTAAACCAGAAACGATTTCATTAATGACCACCGACTTTACAAACGGATTGTTGGGACATCCCCAAAAAGAAGAGGTTATTGCAAAGATAGCCAACGGGATAGTAGTGGATAAAGATTTAAATTTCGTTTTAGAACCTGGCTATGGATTTGGATTGGGATTTGGTATTCTCCTGGATTCATTAGCAGCTGAAAGACCAACGGCTACCAATGGTGAGTTTTTTTGGGGTGGAGCCAATTCTACTTATTTCTTCATAAATCCCAAAGAAAACCTCATAGGTGTTATGATGACTCAAATTGGGTTTTTACCTAATCCAAACCCATACCATTATCATTATGGTGATCAGTTTAGAAAACACATTTATGGCTCAATAAACAAATAATGATAAGATTTATGGCTCTGCATTTAAAACTAACTTACCTACCTTTTTTGGTAAGTTTTTTCCTATTCAATTTACCTTTTGCGTTTTCTCAGAACTTTGAATGGATAACAAGATCTCCATCCTATGGCATGAGTGTTCAAAAGGGAGTTACTGTACCAATGAGTGATGGAATTAATCTCCTTGTAGATATTTATTTACCCGCAGACAGTGTTTTGAAAGCTGCGGGAGAACAGTTCCCTGTACTACTTACCCAGAATCCTTATGCGTTCATGAATGAAGCTCCATTTTTAGCTTATGTGGACTTTTATGTAAAAAGGGGTTATATCTGTGTGATAGCACATAATCGAGGAACAAATGGTTCTGGGGGTGAAAACAAATTTTTATCCCTACGAGAACAAATGGACGGTTTGGAATTGGTGGAATGGGCCTCAAAAAAACTTGCTAATTCTGATGGAAAAATTGGGTTGTTTGGTACTTCATGGCTAGGTTTTACTCAATTACTCACCGCAGCTAGATTACCAGAAGGTTCTCCTGTTAAAGCAATGGTTCCAACGTATGCAGGAGCGTATATCTATAGAGACCTTACTCCGGGTGGAATACCCTCACAATCTATCTTTTTCCCCAGAGACTTCGATCAACCGACTATGTTGAATAATGAACAGGCCACACTTTTTGGGAAATCCATGTATGAATCATGGAAGGGATCAGGAGAGGTTTCTTTGCAAAGTCCTTTTTGGGAGGAAAGGGAGCCCATCCACTACATTGACGGAATTTATAAGTCAAAAATTCCAACATTACTCGTGGGAGGTTGGCGGGATTTGTATCCTGCTGGAATGTCTGAATTATTTTCCGCTCTTCAAAATGCGTATGCAGGAAAAAGTCCATTTGAAAAAATGGAGGATACTAAAAATACTACCAATACAATTCAGATGGTCATGGGCAACTGGGGCCATTATAAGGGATTAAATGTGGAGATGACCCTTGCTTGGTATGACAAATGGCTGAAAGGTATTCCTATTGAAGATTTCAACCTTGGAGGCATATATCATTCCCAGGATTTGATTACCGGTGATTGGTATGATTTCGGAGGCTATCCATTTACGGATAATTATAAAACTTTATTGTTAGGGCAAGATCTTCTTTCTGTTAAGAATAATTCTAATCCGAGAATAAAGTATGGTTCAAGATTGACTACTTCCAGTAGTATAGATTTTAGGTATGCTGTGGACAAAGCGGATCTGATTTTGGCCGGTCCGGGATCAATAAGGCTTTTGGCCAGTACTTCAAGTAAGGATATGCATTTCTTGGTAGAGGTATTTGATCAAAGTCCTTCTGGAGAGTTGGTGAGAATAACTCAAGGAAATATTCTTGCTTCCATGTCTTCTATAGACAAGGAAAAATCCTGGTACTCTAAAAAGGCATTAATCAAACCTTTTTTAAAATTGGACAAAAGAGAAATAATAGAAGCCAAAAAAATCTATGAGTTGGAATTTCCGCTTTCTCCCGTAGTGGCCACCATAAAAAAAGGCCATCAATTACTGCTAAGGGTTTCTACACAGTCTAGATCGGAAGATTGTCAGGGGAATTTGGGAGTTTTTCCTTGTTTTCCAACGGAAAATCAATTGAATGATCTTTCTGAGGGAGAATTTACGCTACATTTAAACGAGAACATCAAAAGTGGAATAACCCTTCCGATTATTTCAAAAAATTCCTTGATACCCTCAAGAAAAAATTATAATTCTACCCCCAACCATCCATTTTAACTTCAAAATGAGTTTCGAACAGTTATCTAATTCACCTTCTAATGAATGAAAACAAAACAACGAAAAGCTATTTTGGAAAGTACCTGTTCGAATTTCTTATTTTGTTTTTAGCGGTTACTCTAGGTTTTTTTGCCGAAAACTACCGGGAGTCGCTTGTAGAACGGAAAACGGAGAGAATGTATCTTGAATCCTTATTGGACGACCTGGGTCAGGATACCCTTAAAATTGATTTCAGCATTCAATCCAAAGAAACTAAGGAACGCTATTTCGATACATTGTACACCATTCTTTATCGCAGCCCCAAATCTTGGCCTACCCGTAAACTCTATTTTATCTCCAGATTTTTATTGATCATAGGAAAAGTATTCCAAGGGAAAGAGCTTGCATTTTTGTTTGATCCCATCAAATACAAAGGAAGACCCTATTCCATGGGCGAACCGGATTGGGATCCTCCCTTGATTGGTACTGAAAAGGAGTTGGATGAGTATTTTTATTGGGCCTCTAATGAGATCTTTATTGAAAGAAACTTGAAGGTTTTACTCAAAAAGCTTAGGATTTCAGCCAAAGAATTAATCCGGGATATAACTATCGAACTCGAAAAGGAATAATAGCATGCAGTCAAACGAATTGCAGCCTAAAACATCAAAATCTTGGAAATCCTATTTCCTGGAATTTCTGATGGTCTTTTTGGCAGTGGTGATGGGGTTTTTAGCCGAAAGCTTCAGAAATCGACTGGCAGATGAACAAAAAGCCAAGCTATTAAAAAAGGCTATTGTTTTGGATTTGAAAAAAGATTTGATCCAACTCGAGGAATATACCCGACAGGGAGAATTTATTGTCAGTATGCTTCACCGAATGGATTCTTTATTGGATCTGAACCCAAAAGACGTGGACCAAAAAGACTATTATCAAACACTAATGAATTACAGTGTGATGTATTCTTTTACCCCAAGTGATAAAAGTTTGAATCAAGCGGAGGAAATAGGACTATTGCAGAACCATCAACAAGAAGGGCTTGGTAAATACAGCTTAAAGTACCAGTATTTTTTAAAGGATATAAAATTAACGGAAGAACTCTCACAAAAAACCTATGAAGATTATCTGAAGGACTTGGTTCAGGAGATGACCGAACCTGATTTATACCAGCAGGTTTTTTCTTTTCCCATGGGAGAACTGGAATCCAAGTATGGGATTAAACCTGTTTCCGAAAGTACGAAAGGTAAACTGACCTATTTTTTTGCACAAATGAATGTCATCCAAAAATTTCTGATTGCCGATGCGGACTCTATCAAACTGTATAGCAACAAATTAATCAAAGAGCTTGAAAAAAATGACTAGAACGAAGGCTATAATTTTCCTCCTACTGCTCATGATCGGGATGAGTTGCGCCTCAATTAAAGAAGGGGAGAATTGGAAAATGCTTCCAGAGAATAACACCATCGGATTGACCTTGCTTTGGGAACTTCCTGAGGAAAAGCTCAAGGAATTTCTTCCCAATAGCCAGCTACCCCGAATTCGAAATGGCAAAGGAGTTCTAATGCTTTTTTTGGCCAGCACAGAGAACTATTTGATAGGTAAACGAAAATTAGGTCCATTGGGAATAGCACATATCATTATTCCACTTCAAAACTCGATTTCGATTCCCGAGACCATCGGCCTCAAGAAGCATCGGATTATCAAGGGAATGAAGCAAATAGGATTTCCTGTTAGATTTGGAGAAGTCAACCTTTCTCTGAAAGGAAAAGATGAATCAGTTGAAATTGAAGGGAGAATCCAATTTGAAAATGGGAGTCTAAGTTTCTCAGGAACAACTCAAAACAGCAAGGGTGACTTGGTTGACCTCTCCCAAACAACCTTGGTCAGTAAACAATTGGACGAGTGGGTACTCAGTGGGCCGGAATTTTATCGTCCGATCAATTTCAAAACCATCCAGGTAGTTCAATCGGGTGAAAATTGGATGGAGCAATTTGGTCTATCGATGCCTCCTGACAGGATTTGGGTCAATGTGGATTTTGGAGTCGATTTCAAGTATTTGAAAAAACTTCCTACCCCTTAACCAACCACTTACTCATATTTTATTTCAATCAAGAAGTAAATCACTCTTAAAAATAGCAAGACCTCATGAAATTACATTTCACCTATCTGTTTGTTTTCTTTTTTTCACTTTCCTGGGCTCAAACGGTAGGGAAAAAAGAGTTTTCAAACCCACAACTACTGGATGCTTTTGAACAGGAAGTGCAACGGGAAATTGCAGAGAAAAAAATAGCAGGGGCAGCTTATCTGTTGTATCAAAACGGGAAAGTTATCCGAAAAAAGGCTTTTGGGGAATCTGATATCGCCAGTCATCGCCCCATGCAAACTTCGGATATTTTCAGGCTGGCTTCCATGACCAAGCCACTTGCATCTTTGGCACTTTTATTACTGCAAGAAGATGGGCTTATCAACATGAATGATCGATTGGATAAGTATTTGCCTGCTTTTTCAAATCCCTCTGTCCTAGTTAAAATCGATACAGTAGGTGAATTCCCAGTTATCCAAACCACTCCGACAAAAAATCCAATTTTATTGAGGCATCTATTAACTCATACAGCAGGATTTGCCAGTCAATATGGAGGGAATTTGGGAGCTTTGTATTTGGCGGCATTTCAGGATCCCAACTCAAATGACTTGGCGCATTTTGCGGATCAGCTTGCAAAACTGCCTCTCAATCACGAGCCTGGTGAAAACTGGATTTATGGTCCCTCTATCAATGTTGCCGCTAGGGTTATTGAAGTAGTAACAGGAATGCCATTTCAGGATTTTCTGCAAAAGAGGATTTTGGATCCTCTGGATATGAAGGAAACAAGCTTTTATTTGGATCCGTCAGAAGCATCCAGACTGACTACGCTTTATACGCTCAATCCCGATGGAGATCCGATAATTCGAGATCCCGGTACCATTGAAAGTAAATTGATCACCGGGCCAAAAGTGTATTACAGTGGTTCAGGCGGATTAACTTCCACCCTTGATGATTACCTAAAATTCTGTGTGATGATCTTGAATAATGGCGTTTACGAAGGTAAAGTTATTGCCAAACCTGAGACCATCGCCTTGATGAAGACAGATCAGGTGCCCTTATCCATCAATGCAGATCTATACGAACAACCGGGACAACTTACAGAAGGATTTACCTTTGGTTACCAATTGGTTAGAAAGGAAAATAAAAAGTCGCTTAAGGCTCAGGGTACGATTTCATGGAGTGGAGCAACAGGCCCTATTTTTTTCATAGATCCCACTAAAAAACAGGTAGGCATTTATATGTTTCAAATGCAACCTCACTCCCATGTCACTACGAGAAAGACCTTCGCGGATTGGATGATAAAATATATAACCCCTCAATAAATCTAAAATCAAAAAAGACAATGGGAAAATCGCCTAAAGAATCTAGTTCAAGAACCTTGATGTCCTATCTGCTGGAAGGTTTAATGATTTTTGCAGCGGTCTCCTTGAGTTTTATTGCTGAAGAGTTTCGTGAGAAGCTACAGGAAAAGAAGAGAGAGAATAAATTCATGAAGTCGATCGTCGAGGATTTGGATAGGGACATAGTCACACTTTCAGATATGGCTGAAACGAATAGGAAGAAATATATTCCTTCCGGCGATTCAATTTCTATGTTTTTGGCTGATTACGATTCGGAAAAACAAGAGTTAAGGCAATGATAGACAGAGAACTGAATATTAGTATTAGGCGTCAGTGTGCCTTATTGAGTGTGGCCCGTAACCGACTTGACTCAAGCGTTAGTTCAGAGCGGTTGGAGAATCTTGAGATGATGAGGCTCCTGGATGAACGATATTTGGAAAAACCGAGTCATGATGTACTTCGAATGCAGGATTATTTACTGGACAAGGGATATGACGTTAACGAAAAAAGGGTACGTCGGTTAATGAGAAAAATGGGGTTGATGGCCATTTATCCGAAACCGAACCTGAGTAGGTTAGGTATGGCGTCATACATCTATCCGTATTTGCTGCGCAACCTTAACATTACCCGTTCCAATCAGGTATGGGCTATTGACATCACCTATATACCCATGTCCAAAGGCTTTATGTATCTGATAGCCATCATAGATTTACACAGTAGATTCTTGGTTTCCTTGTTGCCAGATAAAGGCTTAACTATCTCACAATCATATTATATTGCTTGCTATTTATTTCCGTAATGGCCCCAAAAAGATAAAACCAGTACTATGATTTTGTCCTCCTGAATTCTATAAACTTACCTATGCTTATCATTTATTCTTCTTGACCAGGTTGGCGTTTCATAAAACTTTAATTGCTCTGGTTTTCCTGTTCCAATAGTTGGATGTTCTCGAAGTTCATTCAATAACTTATCAATTTTAATAAGAACTTTTTTATCACCTGATTTCTTATATCTTTCTATATCTTGTTCGGCATCAAAAGTTAATTCAATGGAATAAATCATATTCCCAAAAATTCTTTTTGTTTGTCTTTAGGCAAACACTTCGTTTTTCCAGCTTCTGCTTGAGAAATAGATTTGTCAAGTTTAGCATAATACTCCTTCTCATTTAATGAAATATCATCCTTTGTAGATGCTATTTCAAATTGTATTTTCATTTCTTCCAGTAAAGACTTAAGCAGTGTTTTTTGCTTAGCATTTTTGGGATAAATAATTATACTTTCCATAGCTTAAAGTTTTGAAAATTTCTAAAACGAAATTACAATTTTTTCTATTACTAAAATTTATTAATATGCCTTCCGACATTTACTCAAGAAAAGAGAATACCCTTGCTAATTTAAAGGTATTATTTTCTTGTCACGCAAATTCATCATCAGCCAACCTCCATTTAACAGCAAAGAGATTTAAGCTGTGTTCTTTCTTTTCCCTTTTGAAAATATGATTAATACAGTGTAAATCTTCTTAATCGGTTAACCAATCGAAATAAATAGTTTGGTTAAATATGGGAATATTATGCGTTAAACATACATTTTGAGTGTGTCCGGTTCCTCCCTGCATCGGTTTTTCCAGATTTTCATAAAATAATCCAACCGAAATGGGGGGAATACCTCCTTTTGTACCCAAAACTTTAATCGTATCTCTAAGGATGTAAGCCGCTTTAATGGTATATTGATTTTCAATGCCACTCACAAATTTATCAATTAAATTTTTAGTCCCCTTATGACTTTTTGAATGATATACGATGTCAGGTTCATTGACCAGATCAATGGAATCTAAGGCATAAATTGTTTCCGCAAGATTATACTTTTTCCGGTGATTTGTAAATGGAGTTATCACTTGCAATTGTTTAGGATTAACGGCTGCCACACCAAGTGAAAAATAATAATCACTGCCGTCTGCATTACCACTTCGAAAAATAGCATTTGGCATTTTTTCAGCCAACCGTTTACCAATAGCTGTAAGCTTTTCTTGCGATGCTACATCAATTTCCCGCTTTCCCTCCAATAGAATAATTCCATTTTCAAATTTTTTACAAAATTCATTAAATTCCATTTCTTTGATATTTTACCACGTTACCTTAAGTTATTTCTATTCCAGTCCTTTTTACCAAATCAATCAATAAAGAGTCTTTATTATTAATGAACCTATCTTTATCAATAAGATAAGGCTCAATCCTGGAATTCACCCTTTTTGTCAAACTCCAAATTTTTCCAGTCAAATTATCATTTTCATTCTCCGTAACTATCAAAACATCAATGTCACTTTCCTCAGTGGCCGTATTTGTCAAATAGCTTCCATATAAATATATTTTTTCAATACCTCTACAATCTCACTTTTAGACACAATATTAAGTTCTTAGTTTAATACATTCAATCCATCCTTCCACTATTGCTTCACAAAGGTGCTGGTGCTTACATTTTGCCCATTCTCAATGATTAAATAATATATGCCAGTACCGAAATTGGTCATGTCAATCTTTTTTTCCAGGTAGCCAATATTCGTTTCGACCGAATTATTCGTATAACAAAGTCTTCCTTGCTGATCCACTATCTTAAACTGGAAGGGCCCTGGTTTGTATATCGTAGTTTGAATGGTCAGATAATCAGAAACCGGATTGGGATACACATTATTTATTCCTGATTCCCGTACTTTAAATTCTTCAAACTTAGATTGAAATTGACTATCTAACCAGGCTGTTCTTAATTTAACCCAATTTTTAATCCATACAATTTCCTCGTTGTAAGTCTTGCTTACATAAAAGTTCGGCCAGATATAACTGCCCAGGACAGGCCATTCCTTAAAATTTCTTGCTTGTGATTCTGATAATAAATTTGACATACTATCTATATCTGACCATAATTTTTCGGTTGAATAGACTGTTTTTCTCAATGCTTTCCAACGGTCATTCAACCTTTGCACAAATAATGGATCTTCCAACATCCTTTTCCACCAAAATGGAATTAACCAGTAATCTTCCGGACAAATGTTGTTATATTCAAAAACAAATCCCTCCGGATTGCCATTGGTACAATAATTCACATTTCCCAGCGCCAGATCAAAATCCCATATTGGCCCCATAAATAACTTACCACCTAAATCGTCTCTTTTTTTATATAAAAAAGTGCTCAACCTATAAGCATCCGGATTTTTTGTCAATTCATTTACAATCAGATAATCTATAAATGCATTTTCATCGATATATTTTCTGAATCCCTTTAACGGATCATTAAAATTGGATTGCAAAAGGGATTTTTCAAAATCGGTGACATATCCCTGAATGTATTGCTTTTGTTTTGCGTTGATATCATCGGAATCAGGATATTCATACTGATAAAAGATAGTTTGTGTACCTTTCCTGTTGATTGGAAAATAGGGTGAATGCCAGCCCGTTCCTCCCGAACCTGTTTGTTTATCTATTTTAATGATATACCCGCCCGTCAATGCATTTCCCGTAGTTGTGGTTGCATCCAACTTACTGATATTAACCCTGTTATTATCCCGTTTTATTTTTTCTATTAGGCTAAATACCCCTTTATATGCTCCATTAATAACCACTTCACAAAATTTTGTCCTGGGCGCATAATTCCCCAAAGCTGAACCCCATTTATAAGCCAACGCATTTCTAATCAATGATTTGTCGGTATAAGGCGCATTTAAAATCCAATCTTCCTCTTTTGGTAACCCCAATAAGGAGACATTAATCCCCTCCTCAGCATCATTGTAAATCTCAAAGCCATATTGTTTCTTTGGGAACATCTGAGAACTGGAACCTCTTATTTCAATGCCTATTTTTCCGGCATAGCCTGTCGGTAAATCTGTGATGCGATTACGTTTTCCAGAACCATTGTCAATAATTTTTAATTGAGCAACAATTTTAGGTTCATCCACTATCGTTTTATTACCTGTCTCAATAATAAAAATAGGTAGATTAGACTCGGTAAAATTAACCTGAGCCTTGTAAATATTTACAATTAAAACAATAAATACAGAAACCAAAAACCCCTTTTTCATTTTACACATTTAAAAACCCGTAGGATTAATTTATTTAATCTTAATACTTTTAAAAATAATCTCACTATAATTGTTCCGCTCGTACAAGATACCTATTGTTTTTTTATTCAATAGGACTAAATCTGAATATGCACTCCAATCCCCTTTATAACCTGGTGAGGATTTATCTACGAGCATTGATTTTGGCCAGGTTTTGCCCTCATCATAGCTGATTTTTACCATCAGATTATCTCGTTTCAACGCATCCGCCGGATTAGAGAAAGCCAACACCGTTTTCCCCCTTTTTTCTCCAATATCTATGATTGATCCCTGACAAACAGGGTCAATTAAATCGTTATTAAAGAAAACACTATCCCATTTTTCGCCTCCATCACTGGAATAGGCGATGATCCTGTTTCGTATATCTCCAGCTTGATTTCTGATATTAAGCAGCATCCTGTCTCCGCTCAACGCAGCACCTATCGCTTCATTGGAACCCTTTAATGGAATATTTTCGCTTAAATGAAAGGATTTTCCATGATCATCTGTATAATAACCATGTGCATGATAATCTCTGAATTCATTTTGGGGTTCCCCCTGAGAATGATTTGCCGCAATAAAAATTCTTCCTTTATATTTTCCTTCCGTAAATTGAAAACCATGACCCGGCGTATTTGCATAGCTTCGCCAGTCTTCCTTAAAGTTGTAGGAAAGGTGGAATGGGCGGTGTACCTGTGAGGTTATGTTAACAGGATCAGTCCAGGTTATGCCCATATCAAGAGAACGGATGAACCAAACCTCTCTGATGCCATGCCCCTTTCTGATTTCATTCTCATGATTATTCCCCGTATTGTAAAACAGATAAATAACCCCATTGGGATAAGCTGGGTCAAAAAGATCGACCACTGGCGCAGGATTTCCCGCCTGAAGTTTATCAATATCTACCAATATTTGCAATGCAGACCAGGTTTTGCCCTGATCTATACTTTTTTTCATCACCAGATTTATATCTCCAAAATCGGCACTATTCTGAACCCTTCCTTCGGCGAAAGCCAATAGGTTACCATTTGGAAGACCTACGACAGCTGGAATTCTATATACTTTATGACCTTCTTGTCCAGATACAAATACAGGTGTAGCATCCTGGCTTTTTAACAACAAAGGCAATAAAAGACAAATGAACATCATGTTACGCATAACCCAATTCATTAAAAGATTAAACCTAAGGGAATGTATAGGTATTAGGGAACAAATTAGTATATTTAAAAATGCTTAAAGACTTTTTTTATGAATTCGAGAAGAAATTTTTTTAAAACGGCTGGAGCTGCTTTTCTGGCCTCTTCAATTAAGCCCTCTGAAATGTCATACCTGTTTGAAAAAAACAAATCAATGCCTCAACTTTCTGTCCAATTATATACGATTAGGGAAGAAATAAGTAAAAATCCCACCAAGGCACTTCAACAATTAAGAGAGATTGGCTATGAATGGGTGGAAACCGCTTTTTGGCCGGAAGGAATTACTCTGGCTGAAGGTGGAAAATGGTTAAAAGATGCTGGATTGAAAGTTTCATCCGCGCATATTGAGCTAACATCTGATAACCTTGAAAAACTAATGGTCGAGACGGCCGCTGCCTATAATTGTAAATATCTCATCTGGCATGGTTGGCCGGAAGACAATCTTTATCAGTCTTTAGCTGGTACAAAATCACTCATTGCCAGGTATAATCAAGCAGCTGAAATAGCGGAACGAAACGGACTTCATTTTGGATTACACAATCACTGGTGGGAGTATATGATTAAAAATGAAGGACAATATATCTACGAAATCATGCTTAACGAACTTAATCCATCTATTTTCTTTGAGATGGATGCCTATTGGGTAAAAGTGGCAGGCCAGGATCCGGAAAAAATAGCTAAAAAGATAGGAGAAAGATTGAAATTTATCCACGTGAAAGATGGTCCCGCCAAATGGAATGACCAGTTAGCCGTTGATAATCCTGACCCAATGACGGCCGTTGGAAAAGGAACAATGGATTATTCAAAAATCATAAAAGCCGCCAACGGGCATCCTGCCTGGTTAGTTGTTGAGATGGACAAAACGGCTGATGAAGTTTTCAAGGCGTTGAAAGAAAGCTTTGATTACATCATTAAAAACCAATGGGTTTCCTAGCTTTTTGGAATAAAAATTATGTTTAAACGAGTAGAGACTCCCCACTTAGTAACGCTATGTCTAGATTAGCGTGCCTTTTGAAACAAACAAAAAGTAAAAATGGATAATCGTTTTAAGGACATAATTAAGTTAATAAAACATTCTCGGACTAATGCCATAAAGTCTGTAAACGCTGAGTTAATAAACCTTTACTGGAATATAGGAGCTTATATCCACAAGAAAATTGAGCAATCAGAATGGGGAGACGCTATTGTAACTGAACTATCAGATTTCATAAGGCTTAACGAGCCCGAAATTAAGGGTTTCTCTGAC
Source organism: Saprospiraceae bacterium (assembly GCA_021299835.1). GTDB lineage: Bacteria > Bacteroidota > Bacteroidia > Chitinophagales > Saprospiraceae > BJGN01. The sequence continues at coordinate 14,169 of JAJTER010000099.1, forward strand.
AAGAATATTTGGAGAATGAAACAGTTTTATGAGAGCTATAAGGATTTTCAAAAATTCGCTTCAGTTTTGAGAGAAATTACCTGGACAAACAATTTGATAATTTTTTCAAGATGTAAAACAATTGAAGAAAAGGAATTTTATTTAAGTATTGCCAGGCTAGAAAATTACAGTAAACGGGAACTAGATAGACAAATATCTTCAAGCCTTTTGAACGGACTATGATTAGCCATTCAAAACTCTCACCAGTGGTGAGAGAAAGCAATAAAGACATTATAAACACATTCAGAGATAGCTATGTATTTGAGTTTTTAAATTTGCCAGAACCACACAATGAAAGTGACTTGAAGCAAGGTTTAATTAGTCAAATGAAAAAATTCATCCTCGAACTTGGCAAAGATTTCCTGTTTGTTGGTGAAGAATACAAGTTACAAGTTGGTAATAGCGACTTTTATATTGATCTACTTTTTTATCACCGAGGCCTTCAATGCTTAGTGGCGTTTGAACTTAAAGCTGGTAAATTCAAACCTGACCATTTAGGACAACTAAATTTTTACCTTGAAGCTTTGGATAGAGACGTGAAAAAATCCAGTGAAAATCCGAGCATTGGCGTATTATTGTGTAAGGACAAAGATATTGAAGTTGTAGAATATGCTTTAAGCAGAAGTCTTTCGCCTACAATGGTTTCAGAATATGAGACACATCTCCCTGACAAGAAAATTTTAAAGCAAAAACTACAAGAGCTATTTGAATCTGAAACAGACGGGTAAAAGAGCACCTTATATCTTCAACCAGGTAAGAATAATATTTAGCTATACCCTGTATTTTTCAAAAAGTAGAGAATTTGTATATGGACATTTACAAATAATAAGTGAAAGCAATAATCTTAGCGCAGGGAATCCTGTGAGGTTCATCCCCCCAAAACCCTCGCTGTCAATATTTTTGGAATGAACCGATGGCCGTCTTTTGATTATCTGAACTCAGAGAAATGAAATATTGCCCTTGAGGTAATTCAATCAAAGAGATAGATAATTCCGTACCATTTTCCCATTGCCATTCTTTAAGCTTTGTCCCATTCAAATGATATATCACCCCATTTTTCAAAGGTGTTGAACTTGAAATCTTTAGAATGTCCCCGGAAGGATTAGGATATAGGGAAATACCCATTTGGGCTAAGGTTCTGGACGTACCTGTTGTAACCAACGCTGTTGTTGAATACGTATAAGGCGACCATCCTTTTTCACCCTTTGCAACTACTCTGAATAAGGTATTAGCATTAAATCCTGCCTCAGGAATAGTATATTGAGTCGTATTAGAAGGTAAATTTTTTAAAACCTGATAAGATTTACCACCATCTATCGAGTATTCGATCTGGTATCCCGTTTCATCCATGGCAATATCAAGCCACTCCATACTTATTATCCCTTTGCTTACCTCTCTGCTTACCCTCCACTGAGCAGGTGCGTCGGGTGTTTCCCTACCTGAAAGGCGAATGGCCAATTGAGTATCATAAAGAGATACAGGGCTTACTTGCCTGAAGGCATGTTCCATGTACCCGGGTGGTTGATTAAACCTGTGCTTGCCTGTTAGCGTAATATTTCCGCCAATGGCAAAATTTTGATGAAAAGGAGGTTTTTGTATGACTGCCTGATTGTAATTTGGCTGATCTGAGGTAATGTTCCAGGCAACACCTGACGTAGTGGACCAACCATGTGCTGTTCCATAACTTCCTCTATTGTACAATCCTATCAATATCTGATTATTTACTTTTGAA